>JBDSTA010000117.1:0-7089 GCA_039928475.1 Gemmatimonadaceae bacterium
CGGGACTCGACGTCGAGGTCGTCGTGAACAACGCGGGACTCGGCGTCATCAAGCCGTTCCTCGAGCTCTCGGGCGACGAATGGCAGCGCATGATGGACGTCAACATCAACGCGCTGTTCCACGTGACGCGGGCAGTGCTGCCCGGCATGGTGCAGCGTCGTCGCGGCCACGTGTGCACGATCGGCTCGATCGGCGGGCGCAATGCGTGGCCGGGAGGAAGCGCATATGGCGCGACGAAGGCGTTCGTCAACGCGTGGGCGGAGTCGCTGTTGCTGGAGGTGCGCGAGCAGGGGGTGAAGGTCTCCGTCGTGACGCCGGGCGGCGTGAACACGGATTTTGGCGGCTCCCCGGCGAGCGACAAGGACGCGTGGAAGCTGGCGTCGGAGGACGTGGCGGACGCGGTGGCCTACGTGCTCCGCACGCCGGCCACGGTGCTGGTGCACCGGCTCGAGGTTCGGACCCTGAACGCGCCTCCGAAGAAATAGTCCGGCACGCACAAACATCTGGCACGACAACGGTTTGCGTCCCATATTGGCGGCGTGACGAAGATCACTCCGCTGACGAGAGATCGCTATCGCCCCACCGAGCCCAGCGAATCGGGGCTCCGTGAGCTCATCGCCATCCGCGAGATCGTGCACGCCTTCCTCACGGCCGACCGGCCGGAGGAGGTGTTCCAGTTCGCGCTGGACCGGGTGAGCCCGCTGGTAGGCGCGTCGTTCGCGTGCGTCTACCTCATCGACGGCGCGTCCGAACTCATGCGCCTCGCCGCCGTCCACAACTGGCCCGAGCGCTTCACGCCCTTCCTCGGCGAGTTGCGCGTGCGCCTCGGCTTCGGGCCCAGCGGCGAGGCCGCGGCCGAGCGCCGCGTGATCGAGGTGCCGGACGTCGCCGCCGATCCCTCGCTGGAGGATTGGGCGGAAGTGGCGAGCGAGCTCGGGTTCCGAGCTATCGTCGCGCTCCCGCTGCAGACCGGCGACGGCGTCCTTGGCGCCGTCGCTTTCTATTTCGAGAACGCCGGCGCCATCAGCTCCGAGACGCGCTCGCTGCTGCGCATGGTCGCCGACCAGATGGCGGCCACGGCGCAGAAGGCGCGGCTCATCGAGGACCTCCGTCGCGCGAACGGCGCACTGCTCGAGACGAACGCGGAGCTCGAGCGGCAATACGTCGCGCTGCTCGAGGCGCGCCGGGTGAAGGACGAGTTCCTCGCCAACATCTCGCACGAGCTGCGTACGCCACTCACGGCGGTGATGGGCTACCTGTCGCTGATGGAAGAGGGCCTCGCCGGGCCCGTCACGCAGGAGCAGCTCAAGACGCTGGCGCAGGTGAAGACGAGCAGCCACCACCTCCTCGACCTCATCGGCGACCTGCTCGAGCTCACGACGCTCAAGCGCGGCAGCGTGGAGGCGGTGACGTCGGCCTTCGACATCCGCGACCCGCTCCACGACGCCATCACCGCCACGCGCGGCCGGGCCGACGGCGTCGCGCTGCGCGTGACGGAACCGGAGTCGCCGGTGATGATGCTGAGCGACCGGCGGAAGATCGCGAAGCTGCTCATCGCCCTCCTCAGCAACGCGTACAAGTTCACGACCTCCGGCGAGGTGCGCGTGTCCGTTTCCACGCGCAACGACCGCGTGAGCTACCGCGTAGTGGACACGGGGATCGGGATCCCGGAGTCCATGCAGGGCCTGGTGTTCGAGGAGTTCCGTCAGGTGGACGGCTCGAGCACGCGGCGCTACGGGGGCTCGGGGCTCGGCCTCTCGCTCGCGCAGCGGCTGGCGCACCTGCTCGGTGGGGAGATCTACCTGGAGTCGTCGCCCGGCGAGGGCGCGACGTTCATGGTGGACCTGCCGCTGGAGTACCGGGAGCCCGATCGCACCTGAGGACTCCCGGCGCCACACGGCGTCCGGTTAAGCTTCAACAACCAATCCACTCGGCCCGATGTCTCATGGGCTGAAGTCTTCGCGTCCCATTCTGGCGTCGTCATGACCATGTCGCAGCGCACCCTCCAGGAATACCGCACGACGCTCTCGCCCGCCGAGGTCATCGCGGCGGCGAAGGGCTTCTTCTCGAAGCGGGCCAGCCTCTACGCCGCGTTCCTCGAGCAGGAGAGCGCACAGCACGTGAGCTTTCGCGGTCAGGGTGGCGAGGAGCTCGTCATCGGCGTCGTGGAGCGCGACGGCGTGACGGCCGTGAACGGGTCGAGCTACATGTTCGACATGCAGGTCGCGCGATTCTTCACCACGCTGCCGCAGGCGGAGACGACGGGCGCGGTGACGGCATGACGACGCCCTTCGTCGCGCAGCTGCGCGCCCGCGAGGACGCCATCGAGCTCTCGCCCAGCAGCGGCACGTCGATGACCATCCGCGTCGAGATGCCGGAGGTGTGGGACACGGTGAAGCTCGTCGTCGCGCCCACGCAGAGCGCCGCCGAGGTGAAGCAGGCCGCGCTCGGCGCGCTGTATCCGGTGGCGGAGCCCGCGTCCGACTTCCTGCTCAAGCTGCGCGGCTTCGAGGTGCTCGACGAGAACATGGCGCTGTCCGAGCTGGGCGCGAAGGACGGCTCGATCTTCCTCCTCACGCACCGCCGCCGGCGCGCCGTCCGCTGAGCACCGCCGCGAGCTCCGTGATGCCCGCCAGCGCACGCAGCGCGGCGTCGCCCACTCCCGACGCGTTGCGCGAGGCGCTCCGCCGCCTGCGCGCCGAGGTGCAGAAGCGCATCGTCGGCTAGGAGCAGGCGCTCGACGAGATCCTCATGGCGCTCGCCGCCGGTGGCCATGCCCTGCTCGTCGGCGTGCCGGGCCTCGCGAAGACGCTCATGATCCGCTCGATCTCCGAGGCGCTCGCGCTGGAGTTCCGGCGCATCCAGTTCACGCCGGACCTCGTGCCCAGCGACATCACGGGCAGCGAGATCCTCGAGGAGGATTCGGCCACGGGGAAGCGCGAGTTCCGCTTCGTGCGCGGGCCGATCTTCGCGAACATCGTGCTGGCCGACGAGATCAACCGCGCGCCACCGCGCACGCAGGCCGCGCTGCTCGAGGCGATGCAGGAGCATCGCGTCACGGCGGCGGGTGTGTCGCTGCGCCTGCCCGAGCCGTTCTTCGTCCTCGCGACGCAGAACCCCATCGAGCAGGAGGGCACGTATCCGCTGCCCGAGGCGCAGCTCGACCGCTTCCTGTTCGACGTGCGCGTCGGCTACCCGAATGCGGACGACGAGGTCTCAATCCTCCGCGCGACGACGGGTGCGACGCAGGAGCCGTTGCGCCCCGTGCTCGATGCCGAGGAGGCGAAGGCGCTGCAGCGCGCGGTGCGCGACGTGGCGGCATCGGAGGCCGCGTTGCGCTATGCGGCCTCGCTCGCGCGCGCCACGCGTCCCGATGACGTGACCGCCACCGCGCTCGTGAAGCGCGCGGTGCGCTGGGGCGCGGGGCCGCGTGCGGGTCAGGCGCTCATCCTCGGCGCCAAGGCCAACGCGTTCCTCGCGGGCCGCGCGGCCGTGGCGCCCGAGGACATCGCACGCGTGGCGCTGCCCGTGCTGCGTCATCGCGTGCTCGCGAGCTTCGCCGCTGAAGCGGAAGGCATCACGCCGGAGCAGGTGATCGGTGACATGCTCGAGCGCGTGACACCGCCGCGGAGCGGGTTGGCGATCTAGGATGTCCGCGGGCCCGTACGGCGCGCTCCTCGACGCCGTTCGCGGCGTCCGCTGGCCCGCGGCGCGTCGCGTGATGGGCGCGACGCTCGGCGCACATCCGTCGCAGCTGCGCGGCAACTCGTCGGAGTTCAGCGAGTTCCGTCCGTATCGCCAGGGCGACGACCCACGACGCCTCGACTGGCGGCTGCTCGCGCGCAGCGACCGCGCGTACGTGCGACTCACGACGGATCGCGCGACCATGCGCACGAGCATCATCGTGGATGCGTCGGCGTCGATGGCGTTTCCGCAGCCGGCGCTCGACAAGTGGCGCCATGCGCGCGAGATCGCGATCGGCCTCGCGGCCGTGGCGCATTCCGAGGCGGATCCGGTCGGGCTCGCGATCGCGAGCGAGCGGCCGATCGTCCTCGCGCCGCGTGCGCGGCGGAGCGTGCTGCTCGAGATGATGCGGTCGCTCGATGCGACGACGCCGGCGGGGAGTGCATCGCTCGCACCGCTCGTGAGCACGGTGCGCGCGGTGCGGGTCGTCGTCGTGACGGACCTGCTCGGCGACATGGACGCGCTGCTCACCGCGTCGCGGCTGCGCATCGCGACGCGCTCAGAGGTGATCGTGGTACACGTCGTGGCGACGGAGGAGCTCGACCCGCCCGGCGACGCCGTGCTCGCGGTGGATCCCGAGGCGCCGGCGATGCGCCGCGTGCTCGACGGCGCGATGCGCGCGGGCTACGTGGCGAACTACACGCGGTGGCTCGACGAGACCGCCGCATCGCTGCGCAGTGCGGGCGTGCGCTACGTGCGCGCGCCGACGTCGGAGCTGTCGTCGCATGTGGTGCGCCGCATCGCGGGCGAGTCCGTGAGGCGCGGCGCATGACGTTCCTCGCGCCGTGGGCGCTCGCGATCGGCGCGCTTGGCGCCGTGGGCATGGTGCTGCTGCATCTCGTCGCGCTCCAGCGTCCCGCGGCCTACGTGCTGCCGACGACGCGCTTCATCCCCGATCAACGCACGCTCGTGAGCCGCGCAGCCACGCGTCCCCGTGACCTGCTCCTTCTCGCGCTCCGCGTGCTCGTGCTGCTCGCCGCCGCGGCGGCGTTTGCACGCCCGGTTGTCACGCCGTCGCGCGGTGCGGTGGCGCGCGTCGTGCTGCTCGACCGGTCGCGCGCCGTTGCGGACCCGGCCGATGCCGCGCGTCGTGCGCAGGCGCTCGTGCGAGACGGCGCACCCTTCGCACTCGTGACGTTCGATTCCTCCGCGACGGTGCAGCCCGCACCAGCGTGGGACACGCTGTCTGCAGCGACGCACTCGACGGCGACGGGCTCATTGAGCGCGGCGCTCGTCGCGGGGCGCCGCGCCGCCGTGTCGCTCGCACAGCGTGCGGACTCGGTGGAGCTGGTCGTGGTGTCGCCCGTGATGTCCGGAGAAATCGACGGCGCCACGGCGCAGCTGCGAGCGCTCTGGCCCGGCGTCATTCACCTGGAGCGCGTGGCAGCGCGCACGGATACCGCAACGTCGTGGCAGTTGGAGAGGGCGATCCCGCTGGACGATCCACTCGGGCCCGCGATGTCTCCGTCGCGGGCGCAGCGCGGGCGCGCGATGACGCGGCTCGTGCGCGGAGCGCCCTCACCTGCCGACAGTGCGTTCGCGCGCGCGGGCGGAACCGTGGTGCGCTGGGACACGACATCCGCGCGCTCCGACGCGGAAGGTCTCGCACTCGGCGACGACGTGATCGTCGCATCGGTCGTTCGGATGGCATTGCCGGTTGGTGTGCGCACGCGTGCGCGATGGGCGGACGGCACGCCGGCGGCCATCGAAACTCCGTTCGGTGCGGGGTGCATGCGGCAGGTCGGCGTCGGCATCCCCCAGGCGGGAGACCTGCCGCTGCGCCCCGGGTTCCAGCGCATCGTGCGCGGATTCCTCCAGCCATGCGGTGTCGTCGCCGCGACGCAGGTGGCCGACTCGGCAACGATACGCGCGCTCGTCGGCACGACGACGGCGAAGGCGAGTGCCGACGTGCTGCGCGCGGGCAGCGAGCTGTCGTCGCCGCTCGCGCGATGGCTGCTCGCACTTGCCCTGCTGCTCGCGCTCCTGGAGCTCGTGGCGCGCGTGAAGCTGCCGGCGGAGGCGACATGACCGCCATCGAACGGCTGGTGGCGTTGAGGCGAACACTCGTCGTCACCGTCGCGGCGCGCGCCACGCTCATCGGCATTGCCGTCGCGCTCGGTGTGCTCGCGGTTGCGCGACTCACCGGCTTCATTGCGGGCGCCATGTTGCTTGCGCTCGTCGGTGGTGGCGCCGCGGCACTGTTCACGCTCCTCAGGCTGCGGCCGCTGCGCGAGCTGCCGCGTATCGCGCTCTGGGTGGAAGAACGCACGCCCGCGCTGCGCTACGCGCTCGTCACGGTCGCCGATGGGGTGTCGTCGCCGGAGCTCGACGCGCAGGCACTGAGCGCACCGTGGTGGACCGACGCACGAGGTGCGGCGCTGCGCTCGCTCGTCGCGCCGGCAGTCGCCACCGTGGTCGTGGGCGCGCTCGCCTTCTGGTCGCCGCTCATGAGCCGCGTCGCGTCGGTGACCGGCCGCTCGCCCATCGACGCAGCACGGAAGGCGCATGTCGCCGACGTGCTCGCCGCCGTGCACGTCGCCGTCGCGCCACCCGCATACTCGAGACGCGCGAGCACGACCGCCGACGATCCAACGAGCGTGGAGGCGCTCGTCGGCAGCGTGATCACCGTGAGCGGCAACGGCGACGCCACGCGTCTCACCGCACACACGGACTCCACGCCGCGCGCGGTTGCGCAGCGCGGAGACGGCTGGAGTCTCACGCTCGCGATGCCGGCGCGGCCGGGAATCATTCGCCTGCGCTCGGATGCGGGGCGCGACAAGCTCATCGTCCTCGCTCCCATCGCCGACGCGGTGCCGGCGGTGACGCTGCTCATGCCGGCGCGCGACACCATCGTGCGCCGGGCGACCGGGCGGCTACCGCTGCGCGCGCAACTCCGTGACGACATCGGGCTGCGCGACGCGGCGTTCGAGATCGTCATCACCTCCGGCGGCGGCGAGAACTTCACCTTCCGCACCGCCACGCTCGCACGCTCGTCACTCGGCGGACGACTCGACGGCCTGCTGGAGATGCGCCTTTCTCTCGACTCCCTCCAGCTCAAGCCGGGCGACATCCTCCAGCTGCGCGCCATCGCGCACGACGCCAACAACATCAACGGACCCGGGCTCGGCGCGTCCGAGACGCGCGCTTTGCGCGTCGCGCGTGCCGACGAGTACGACTCGGTGTCCGTGGAAGCACTGCCTCCACCGGAGAGCGAGGCGCAGGTGCTGAGCCAGCGCATGCTCATCAACCTCACCGAGGCGCTGGTGAAGAAGCAGGGCTCGCTCACGCGGCCGCAGCTCATCGCGGAGTCGCAGCGCATCGCGTCCGAGCAGAAGAAGCTGCGCA
>JBDSTA010000118.1:0-6844 GCA_039928475.1 Gemmatimonadaceae bacterium
GCCGAGCAGCGCACGTTCCGCCGCGGGCAGCGAAGGTGACACCGCCACGGGCCGGCCCGCCACGCGCGCGGACTCGGCTATCCGCGCCGCGAGCTCCTCGTGCTGCCACTTCGCCCCCGGCACTACCCCCGACGACGGCCAATGCAACCGCGTCCGGCGCGCGAGCTCAGCCTCATACCATTCTGCTGGCAGCAGTGGGAACGTCACCGTCGTCACGTCGGTGCGCACACCTTCCACCTGCTGCAGGTACCAGAGCGGATAGCTGTCGTTGTCCCCCGCGAGGAACAGCACGGCGTTCGGCGGCGCACTCGCCAGGAGTGCGGACGCGACCTCGCGTGGCGCCGTCGCGCCATCGCCGCGCGCGCGATCCGCCGCCGTCCAGTTTGCGACCAGCGGCACGCAGGGCAGGAGCAATGCGAATGCGTGCGGCCACCGGCGCGCGGTGAGCGCGTGCACGGCGCCGTAGCCGGCGAAAAATCCCCACGCCCAGAACGCGAGCACGAAGAAGTAGTCGCGCTCGCGCGCTTCGTGCGCATCCGCGGGTACGAATCCGTATCCGATCGATGCACCGGCCCGAAGGTTCAGGTACGCCACCACGCCCACCGAGCCGCACGCGAGGAGCAGCGTGAGTGCATCGGACGTGCGCCGGTCGTCGCGCCGGAGCGCGCCCCACCCCACCCCACCGAGGCACACGAACGCGAACGTCACCAGACCGCGCAGTGGCGTGGAGAAGATCCCCCGTCCCCACGTCCACGCGAACTGCCAGTCCACGTACTGCGTGAGCGTCGCGAGCTGGAGCCACACCGGTGCGCGCCGCGGCCACAGCGGCGCGACGTCGTACTGCCGGCGCGCCACCACGTCCATCATCGCCGTGATCGTGGCGGGATTCCCCTGGTTGATCGCGGGATCGAAACGCGCCCGCACGAGCATGATCAGCAGCGCGCTCGCGCCGAGTGCGACGAAGCCGAGGGGCGGCAGGACCGCCCGGACACCGGCGCGATCAGTCGTGAGCCATGCGCTCGCGACACACAGCATGGCCCCGATGGCGACGACGAGTGCCGACATCCGTCCCACCCCCGCGGCCATCACCAACACCCCGAGCAGCAGTGCCGCGCGCTCGATGCGCCATCGCAGGTCGAGGTCGCGCGACGCCAGCGCGATCGCCGCGGGCGCGCCCACGAGGGCGCTCAGGTGCATGGCCGGCGCCAGCGCGATCAGGTAGGCGAGGCACCACACCCATCGCCCCGCTCGCGCGCCATCGCCCGACGCGCGCGCGCCGCACAGGAGCATCAGCATCACGTGCAGCAGGGAGATCGCGTACACCTCCGTCTCCGTCGCGTTCGACCACGCCGTGAGCATCAGCCCCGCGCACAGTGCGCCCGCGAGCGCCCCCATGCGCGCGTGCGGCGCGCGCCCGGCCACCGCAACCAGCACCGCCGCGGCCACCGCCGTGCTCACGGCCGACAACAGGTTCATCGCACGCGCCACGCCGAGCACGCTCCCGAACAGCAGCGTCCATGCGCGTCCGAGCGCGACGAACAGCGGTGTGCCGGGCGGATGCGGGATGCCGAACACGTGCGCCGCGGCGATGAACTCGCCCGCGTCCCAGAAGGTGACGCCCGGTGCGAGCGTGACGAGGTAGACGACGAGCAGCACGCCGCCCGCAATCGTCGCCGCGCGACGCTCCGTCAGGCTGGTGCCCCCACCGGCTCGGCGACGCTCGTCGTGGGTGCGCGCCCTTCGAGCAGTGCGCGCAACTCCTCCGCCCCCAGGTCGCGCCACAGCTTGCCGCGCTCGGCCACCGACACCGTGCCTCGCTCCTCGCTCACCACGATCACGAGCGCATCCGTCTCGTCGCTCAGGCCGAGCGCGGCACGATGACGCGTGCCGAGGGCGCGGTCGAGCATCGCCTTCTGCGAGAGGGGCAGGATGCACCCCGCCGCGATGATCGTATCGCCGCGCAGGATCACCGCGCCGTCGTGCAGCGGCGTGTACGGCGTGAAGATCGTCATCAGCAGGTCCGCGGATACCTTCGCCTCGAGCGTCGAGCCAGACTCCGCCCATCGGTCCAGCGGTACCTCGCGCTCCACCGCGATGATGGCGCCGATCGCCGAGCGGCTCAGGCGCTCGACGGCGTCCACCGTCTCGTCGGCCACCTCGCGCCGCTCCATCACGCTGAACAGGCGACTGAAGCGTGCCTCGCCGAGGTGCGCGAGCGCCGCACGAAGCTCTGGCGCGAACACGACGAGCAGCGCCACCGCGCCGTACTGGAACACGAAGCCGAGGAGGTAGCTGATCATCTCCATCCGCATCAGCCATGCGGCCGCGTACACGACGAGGAGGATGATGAGTCCCGTCACGATCTGGAGTGTTCGCGTCCCATGAAAAAGGAGCAGCACGCGATACACCGTGTATGCGACGAGGACGATCTCGAGGACGTCGCGCCAGCCGGGATGCAGCAGCCGAAGCTGTTGAAGTTCGTTCACGCGAGCCCCGCGTCGCGGATGGCGGCCGCGACGTCGAGCGCCTGGCGCGTGCCGGCCACATCGTGCACGCGCAGCACGTGCGCACCGCGCTCGTACGCCGACACCGCCGCGCCCACACTGCCGAAGATGCGCGATGAGGGCTCGCGCATGCCCGTGATCTCGCCGATGAACCGCTTCCGCGACGCACCGACGACGATGGGAAGCCCCCAGTCCTTGAAGCGGGAGAGGCAGCCGAGCAGTCGCAGCGAATGCGCGGCGCGCTTGCCGAAGCCGATACCCGGGTCGATCGCGATGCAATCGCGCGCGACACCGTGCTCGAGCGCGATCTCCACGCGCTCACCGAGTTCCTCGAGGACGTCATCGAGCGGATCGCCCACGTAGTCCGCGTGCGCGTACGTCGCCATGTCCTCCACCGTGCCGCGCGAGTGCATGATGATCACCCCCGCGCCGGCCCGCGCGCACACGCTCGCCATGCGATCGTCGAGGCGCATGCCGGACACGTCGTTCACGATGTGGGCGCCCGCATCGATCGCCTGCTCGGCGACGGCGCTCTTCACCGTGTCAATGGAGATGAGCGCGTGGGGATGTTCGTTCGCGATGGTGCGCACGATGGGCAGCACGCGTCGCAGCTCCTCCGCGACCGTCACCGACTCCGCGCCCTGCGGGCGCGTGGACTCGCCCCCGATATCGAGGATGTCCGCGCCTTCCGCCAGCAACCTGGCCGCGTGCGCGAGCGCCGCCCCCGGAGAGAAGAACGATCCGCCATCGCTGAAGCTGTCGGGCGTCACGTTGATGATCCCCATGACGAGCGGCCTGTCGAGGGCGACGGTTCCTCCTCGGACACTCCAGGTGGCGGGCATGGGGTGAAGATAGTCGGTCAGTCCGACAGTCTGACAGTCGGGACAGTCCAGACAAAAAAACAGGTCCTTCTTCTCGAGAAGGACCTGCCTTTTGACTGTCCGGCTGTCGGACTGTCCAGACTGTCAGGACTCCCTTACGCCGGCGACGGCTCCGGCCCGCCCAGCAGCGGCTTGCGACGCGGCTCCATCTCCGGACGCGGCGTAACCGGCGGCGCGATCGGCGGTGCCGGCGGCGCACCGCTCATCCGCGGCGGCAATGACTCGCCGCGCGAGATCATCTTGATGTCTTCCGCCGTCAGCGTCTCACGCTCGAGCAGCGCACCCGCGATGATGTGCAGCAGCGCCAGGTTCTCGCTGAGCACTTCCTTCGCCCGCTCGTACGCCTTGGTGATCACGCGCTTCACTTCGGCGTCGACGAGCTGTGCCGTCTGCTCGCTCACCTCGCGACGATGCTGGATCTCGCGGCCGAGGAAGAGCTCCTGCTCGTTGTCGCCCACGAGGATCGGGCCGATGGCGTCCGAGAGACCCCACTGCGTCACGTAACGACGCGCGATGCTCGTCGCCTTCTGGATGTCGCTCGATGCACCCGTCGTCACGCGATCGTAGCCGAACACCAGCTCCTCGGCGGTGCGGCCACCATACGACATCACGAGGTTCGCCTCGAGCTGCAGCCGCGTGATGGAGACGCGATCGTCTTCCGGCAACGTGAACGCGAGGCCGAGCGCGCGGCCGCGCGGCACGATCGTGACCTTGTGGAGCGGATCGTTGCCGATGACCTTCATCGCGCACAGCGCGTGACCGGCCTCGTGATAGGCCGTGAGGCGGCGCTCCTCTTCCTTCATCACCATCGACTTCCGCTCGGCGCCCAGCATCACCTTGTCCTTCGCTTCTTCAAGGTCGTCCATGTAGATCTTGTCGTGGCCGCGGCGCACGGCGAGCAGCGCCGCTTCGTTCACCAGATTGGCGAGGTCGGCGCCGGCCATGCCCGGGGTTCCGCGCGCGAGCGTGGTGATGTCCACGTCCTCGCCCACCGGCTTGTTGCGCAGGTGCACCTTGAGGATGCCCTCGCGGCCGCGAAGATCCGGCGCGTCCACCACGATCTGGCGGTCGAAGCGGCCCGGTCGCAGCAGCGCGGGGTCCAGCACGTCCGGACGGTTCGTCGCGGCGATGAGGATCACGCCGTCGTTCGACTCGAAGCCGTCCATCTCCACGAGGAGCTGGTTGAGCGTCTGCTCGCGCTCGTCGTGACCGCCGCCAAGACCGGCGCCGCGGTGACGTCCGACGGCGTCGATTTCGTCGATGAAGATGATGCAGGGCGCATGCGCCTTGCCCTGCTCGAACAGGTCGCGCACGCGCGACGCGCCGACGCCCACGAACATCTCGACGAAGTCGGAGCCCGACATGGAGAAGAAGGGACGCGCCGCCTCGCCAGCGACCGCACGCGCGAGCAGCGTCTTTCCCGTACCGGGAGGTCCGACCAGCAGGCAGCCCTTCGGCAGCCGCCCGCCGAGCTTCGTGTACTTCTGCGGATCCTTGAGGAACTCGATGATCTCCTCGAGCTCCTGCTTCGCCTCGTCGGCGCCGGCGACGTCCGCGAAGGTCACCTTGGGCGTGTCGCCCGTGAGGAGCTTCGCCTTCGACTTCCCGAACGAGAACGCCTTGTTGCCGCCCGCCTGCATCTGGCGGAACAGGAACAGGTAGAAGCCGATGAGCAGCAGCCACGGCAGGAAGTTGATGACCCACGCCATCACGCTCGGCTTCGGGTCCTGCGACGTGACCTGAACGCCCTTCGCCATGAGCGCGGACACTTCCTCCGGCGAGTTCGCCGCGGGAAGCTGCGCCGAGAAGTGCTTCACGCCGCTCTTGGTCGCGACCGTCCGCGGCTCCTTGAAGGTGCCGAGGATGGTCTTGCCGCCCGTCACCGTCACCTCGGCGATGTTGCCGCTCTCGAGTTGCTGGCGATAGAACGTGTAGTTCACGTCGGTGGCCGCATCCGCACGATTGCCGCTCAACTGGATGAGCGCCACCGGGATGAGGATGATCAGGATCCAGAACGAGAGCGTCTTGGAGAAGCGCGCCCAGTTGAATCCGTTGTTGCCGTTTTTCGGCGGTACTGGAACAGGCATGTTTACAGCAGGCTCGCGATGTATGGCAGATGCCGAAAGCTCTCGGCGTGATCCAACCCGTATCCGACCAGGAACTCGTGCGGTGCGTCGTACCCGATGAACTTCGTTTCGTACTTCAGCTCGTCAGCAATGTGCTTGTGCAGCAGGGCGCAGATCTCCAGCGAACGCGGATTCCGTGCCTTGAGTAACTCCATGAGGCGGTTGAGGGTTCGCCCCGTATCGACGATGTCCTCCACCAGCAGGATGTGCTTTCCCTCGAGCTTCGTCTCAGGGTCATACACCAGCCGGACATTTCCGCTCGAAACCGTTGCGTCGCCGTAGCTCGACGCCACGAGGAAGTCGACGTGCAGCGGCCGGTTGATCTGTCGAACGAGGTCGCTCAGGAAGATGAAGCTCCCCTTGAGCAGGCCGAGCACGAGCAGGTCGCCGTCGGGATAGGCGGCGGTGATCTCCGCACCCATCTCCGCCACCTTTGCGGCGATGCCGTTGGCGTCGTAGACGATGCGCTTCAGGGCTCGCCCTTCGAGCCGGGGATCAGCGGTCGGTGCGCTCACAGACATAGTGTCGAGCCGGTCTGCCGGACCGATCGGTTGCCGCGTCGCTGCGGCGAACTCCTGGAATCCACACGACGTCCTCACCACTCAACACCACGGGCCAGCCGGCCCGTTCCCTGCCAGTCAACCCGACATCAGAGAGATAGCGCGTCACGCGCCGCTTTCGTTGTCCCCCGGCCGGCTCGAGCCGGTCGCCCGCCGACCAGGCGCGCACCATGGCGCCGTCACCGATGATGGTCGCCGCCCACGGCGATGCCCCTTCCCCCTCGACACCCACGCGGAAGCGGAAATGCCCCCACTCGAGCGATCCCGCTTGCGGCAACTTCGCCACCGCCGGAAAGGCTGACGTCGCTGGTCTCTCCATAATGTAGGCGGAGGACGTCGCTTCGAGGACCCATCCACCCGCAATCTGCACGGAACCGCTTCGCGCTCCCGACTTTGTAAACGCCACCGCGCGGCTGGTTCCTCGCCGGTCCAGCGCGAGTCCGGCCCGGCCGGCAAGCGCGCCCCAGAGCAGCGCGAGGCTGTCGTCCTCGTAGGTGTCGAACGCGTTCACGTCCGTGACGACGCGGCCCGCAACGCTCACATCAGGCTCGAGAACCGCGTCGACGAAGGACTCCACATCCTTCCGAAGCAGCGCCGCACGCGTTGACACCGAGAGCAACTCGTCGTCGAAACCGGCTCGCACCCGGCGCAGCGCCGGCAGCAGGTCATGACGCACACGATTCCTGGAGAACTCGCGCGATGCGTTGCCAGGATCCTCCACGAACTCGATGCCGGCACTCGCCGCAAACGCCTCGAGGGTCGTGCGGCGCACG
>JBDSTA010000119.1:0-3197 GCA_039928475.1 Gemmatimonadaceae bacterium
CGCATGACGTCCGGAGAGCATGACGTTCTCCGGCTTGATGTCGCGATGGACGACGCCGTGCGCGTGCGCGTAGCAGAGTCCGTCGGCGACCTCGCGCGCGATCCGCACCGCTTCCGCGACGGGAAGCTTCTGCGCGCCCGCAAGCCGCTCGCGCAGCGACTGTCCCTCCACGAACGGCATGACGTAGAAGATCGTCTCGCCCACATGCCCGGAGTCGATGAGGCCGAGGATGTGCGGGTGCTGAAGCTGCGCGGCGATGCGGATTTCCTGGAGGAAGCGCGCCGCGCCGACGGAGGCCGCGAGCTCCGGCGTGAGGACCTTGATCGCGACCCGCCGGTCGTGCTTGAGGTCGCGCGCGAGGTAGACCGTCGCCATGCCTCCGGCGCCGAGCTCGCGCTCGACCGTGTAGCGTCCAACGAGTGCTGCCGCGAGCTCGTCGATCACACGACGAGGCCCGGATTCGGCGTGATGATCGCCTTGATCGCCGCGCGCGACTCCACGGCGGCCAGCGCGTCCGCGGCCCGCTCGAGCGTGTAGCGTCCGCTCACCATCTCGCGCCACGGACGGGCATCGCCGTAGCGCGCGGTGAGCTCGACGGCGCGATGGAAATGATCGTACCGCGAACCCCAGCAGCCCTTGAGCTCCACGTGCTTGCGGTTGACCTGCCAGTGCGGATGAATCTCGACGGCGCCGTTGTCGGTGTAGTGTCCGCATACGATCATGCGTCCGCCGTCGCGCACCATGTCGAGCCCCTGCGTGATCGCGTCGGGCGCACCGCTGGCCTCGATGACGACGTCCACGCCACGTCCGCCTGTGAGCTTGCGCACCGCATCGAGGCGATCGCGCGGATCGAGGTCGAGCGAGAGCGCCGCGGTCGCGCCCATGCGTCGCGCGAAGTCGAGCCGGTTGTCGGGCGCGCCGATCGCGACGACCTCGCCTGCTCCGGAGAGCGACGCGAACGCGACGATGGACTGTCCCACGGGGCCGACGCCGAGCACCGCGACGGATTCGCCGAGGCGAATGCCCGCCATGTCCACCGAGTGCAGCGCGGTCACGAGTCCGCACCCGCCGCCGATGAAGGTCTCCGGCGTGAGCTCCTTCGGCAGCCTGATCATCTTCACCCCCGGCTTCATCCAGATCGCCTCGGCCCATCCGCCGAGGAGGCCCTGGTTGGCCGAGTAGGTGATGCCGTACACCTTGCGCGACGGGCAGCGCGTGGGCTGTCGCGCGACGAGACACTGGTAGCAGTTGTTGCAGGTCTCGTGGACGTCGAGGAAGGTGACGACGTCCCCCTCCTTGATGCGCTCACCGTTGATGTCGCGGAGCGAGCTGCCGGTCTGCTCCACGATGCCCACGGACACGTGCCCGGGAATGATGGGGAACGGGACGTCGAGCTTGCCGTGATGGAGGTGCACGTCGGTGCCGCACACCTCCGAGTAGAGTGTGCGAAGGAGCGCAGCGCCGGGCTCGAGGACGGGCGAGGGCATCTCGCGGATCTCGAGCGGGGCGTGCGGGGCAGTCATGAGTACGGCAGCGTGGGTCATTCTCGATCCGTCACTGTGGCATGAGGGCCGCGTCGTGCGACACGTCTCCCAAGGTACCGTCCCGATGGCAATGCCGTAACTTTCGGCATGGCCGAGCAGATGATCCTGGTGGACGAGAACGACGTGCCGATCGGCACCGCCGAGAAGATGGCGGTGCATCGCGCGGGGATGCTGCATCGCGCCTTTTCGGTGTTCGTCTTCCATCCGGATGGGCGACTGCTCATGCAGCGACGCGCCGACGGCAAGTATCACTCGCCGGGGCTGTGGTCGAACAGCGCCTGCGGGCATCCGCGGCCGGGCGAGGACACCTGCGCCGCCGCGCGCCGCCGGCTGGGTGAGGAGCTCGGTCTCGACCTGAAGCTGGAGCATGCGTTCTCCTTCACCTATCGCGTGCAGCTCGGCGACCTGTGGGAGCACGAGTTCGACCATGTGTTCGTGGCGCAGAGCGACGACCAGCCAGTACCCGACGCGAGCGAGGTGGGCGCGTGGGAATGGGCGGACGTGGATGACGTGATGCGTCGCATGGAGTCCGAGCCTGGAACGTTCACGGAGTGGTTTCCCATCGCCATGCGCGAACTGCATGTGCGCGGCTATGCAACCGGAGTGTGATTTCGGTATGAAAGTGAATCGTCTTGTCGTGCTGATGGGCGTCGCGCTCGCGTCGTGCATGTCCGGTGGTGGCGCACCTGCGCCGGTGACGGGCGGGTTGAACGTCCTCGTCTACAACATCCATGCGGGCAAGGATGCCAAGGGCGCCGACAGCCTGGATGGCCTGGCGAAGCTCGTGCTCGCGACGAATGCGGACATCGTGCTGCTCCAGGAAGTGGACAACGGCACGCGCCGGTCGGGCAACGTGAACCAGCCTGCGGTGCTCGCGGCGAAGACCGGCTTTCACGCCGCGTTCGGCAGTGCGCTCGATTACGACGGCGGCAAGTATGGCGTCGCGATCCTTTCGCGCTGGCCCATCCTGAAGGACTCGCTCTTTCACCTCCCCGTGGATCCGCCGCAGGAGCGGTCGGGTGGATCGCACGAGCCGCGCGGCGCGTTGCGCGTCGTCGTCGCGAGCCCGTATGGTCGTCTCGCCGTGATCAACACGCACCTCGACGCGACGGGGACGGATCGCTGGCGCAAGCAGGAGGCGGACTCGATCACGAGCCTCGTGACGCAGACGCAGCGCGAGGAGCCGATGGTCATCGTCGGCGGCGACTTCAACTCCACGCCGGAGAGCGCGGTGCAGGTGAAGTTGCGCGGCAGCGGGCTTCGCGACAGCTGGATGGAATGCGGCGGCGGCCAGGGCTTCAGCTTTCCCGACGACAATCCCGTCAAGCGGATCGACTACCTGTTCCTCACCGGCGGGTTCAAGTGCGTGTCGGCGCGCGTGATCAACTCGCGCGTCTCCGATCACCGGCCCGTGCAGTTCATGATCGCGCCGCCGCCCGCGGTGTCGGGCACGGCGCCGTCGGTGCGCCAGGAGTCCGCAAATGCGCGCGCGGTGCCGCAGGGGCCCGCGAACAACCTCGATCCGCGCACGCCGCTCACGAAGGCGCAGCGTGACTGGGTGGAGAATACGCTCGCATCGCTCACGCTGCGCGAGCGCGCCGGCCAGATGGTGCACGTCTGGGCCCTTGGCGACTATACCAATGCGCACGACTC
>JBDSTA010000120.1:0-5247 GCA_039928475.1 Gemmatimonadaceae bacterium
TGAGCAACGCGGTGACGCGGACATTCGGGAGGTAGAACGCGCCCGTGCCGCCCGTCACTGCGGCAAATGCATACCACGGCTCGCTCAGCGTCTGCGTGACGCCGATGCCGAACAGCGTCCCCTTGTCGTGGAACTCCTGCGACGTAGTCACCTCGGGAAGGAACACCGTGCGCGCCCCAACGGCCAGCGCGGCGCGCATCGACAGCGCGGCCCAGTCGCCGTAGCCGTTGCTCACCGCGGAGGCGGAGGCTGCAACCTCGAACCTCGAAGGCCCCACGACCGGCGCCTGTGCCAGCGACGCTCGGCCCGCAAGAAACAGGAGCGCCAGCACGCAGCTGGCTCGCACGCCCTGCGTCATGACGCGCGGGCGATCTTGCGCCGTTCGAACGCTTCGCCAATGATGCTCACGATGCGCTCGGACGCATGGCCGTCACCAAACGGGTTTGGTACGGAAGCCATCCGCTGGTAGGCCTCGTCGTCGCCGAGCAAATGTGTGACGGCCGCGACGATACGCCGCGGGTCCGTTCCCACGAGCATGCCGGCCCCTGCCTCCACCACCTCGGGACGCTCCGTCACTTCGCGCAGGATCAGCACCGGCGCGTTGCACGAGGGCGCTTCCTCCTGGATGCCGCCGGAGTCGGTGAGGATGAGCGTGGACCGGCGCATGACGTACACGAGGTCCGCGTAGTCGAGCGGCGGCAGCAGGTGGACTCGCTCCACGCCACCGAGTGCCGCGTACACCGCCGACTGCACCACCGGATTCGCGTGTACGGGGAAGACGACCTGCACGTCCGGAAACAGGTGCGCGATCTCGCGCACCGCCCGGCAGATGTCGGCGAGCGGCGCGCCGTGGTTCTCCCGCCGGTGCGCGGTGACGAGCACCACCCGCGACTCCTCGAAGTCGATCGCATTGAGCCGGTCGTCCATCGCCGCCGGGAAACGCATCCGCTGCATCGCGTCGATCCCGGTGTTTCCGGTGACCCAGATCTTCTCAGGATCGATGCCTTCACGCATCAGGTTGTGGCGTGCGTGCCCCGTCGGGGCGAAGTGCAGCGCCGCGACCACGGAGACCATCCGGCGCGTCGCCTCCTCCGGAAAGGGCTGGTCCGTGTCGCCCGTTCGCAACCCGGCCTCCACATGACCGACGGGAACGCGACGGAGAAACGCGGCCTGCGCCGCTGCCAGGACAGAGATCGTGTCGCCCTGGACCAGCGCCAGCGTCGGCTGCAGCTGGGCGAATACCCGGCCCAATGGCTCCATCGCGCTGCCGAGGAACGCCTCGAGGCTCTCCCGCGAGACGCTCACGGAGAGATCGATGTCCGGCGTGAGGCCGAAGGCCTCGAGCGCCTGCCCGAGCATCGCCTCGTGCTGGGCGGTGGAGATGAGGACGGGGTTGTAGCGGGCGTCGCTGCGGAGGGTGAGCACCAGCGGAGCCATCTTGATCGCTTCCGGCCGAGTGCCCACCACGAGGGCAATCGTCTGACATGCAGCCATCTTCGCCCTATTCGCGAGTCTCGGTGAGTTGCCCTCGCCCGTTCAATAGCAAAGAGTGTGCTGCGTCACAAGACTCAGTGCGCCTTGAACTCCTCGAACGGCTGGCAGCACGTCCGGCAATAGCACAATGATTTGCATGCGGTCGAACCGAACTCGGAGCGAATCTCGGTGTCCGGCGATCCGCAGTAGGGGCACGAGGGCGCCACGCGCGCGCGCGTCAGTTGCACCAGCGCACCCGCCTCGACCATTCCCGGCGGTGCGATGCCGTACGCTCGCAGCTTCTCGCGCGCCGCCGGCTCGATCCAGTCGGTCGTCCAGGCGGGCGCGAACGCGGTCACGACTTCTGCCCCGCCAAACCCCGCGCGGTCGAGCGCGGCGATGATGTCGTCCTCGATCGTGCGGATCGCAGGACAGCCGGAGTACGTCGGCGTCACCGTGACGGTCACCACGCCCGACGCCGCGACCGAGACATCGCGGATGATCCCCAGCTCGCGCACCGTCAACACCGGCACCTCGGGATCCATCACCGTGTCCAGCACCGCGAGCACCGCATCGCGCGTGGGGACAGACCGACTCACCACGTCGCGCCGGGATGCGAGCGCGCGACGATCTGCATCTCGGCGAGCATGTGGCCGAGGTGCTCCGTGTGCGCGCCCGTGCGACCACCGCGCGCCCCTGCCGGCCGCACGACGTCGTGCGGCAGCGTCAGCGTCGCCTCGGCGACGACATCGCGCACCACGCGATCCCACTCGTGCCTGAGTTGCTCGAGGTCCATGCCGACGCCGGCCGCGAGCATCTCGCGATCGACGTCGTCCATCACGAACAGCTCCGGCGTGAAGCGCCACAGCGCATCGAGCGCCGACTGCACGCGACGGTGACTCTCGTCCGTGCCGTCGCCGAGCTTGAGCATCCACTCCGCGCTGTGACGGAGGTGATACGTCGCCTCCTTCAACGCCTTCGCGGAAATCGCCGCGACGTCCGCATGCGATCCGCGCGAGAGCGCGTCGAGCGTGACGACGGCGTACACGTCGAACAGGAACTGCCGCGCGATCGTGAACCCGAAGTCGCCGTTGGGCAGCTCCACCAACTGGCAGTTCCGGAATTCCACCACTTCACGGAAATACGCGAGCGCATCCTCGTCGCGACCCTTCCCCTCGATCTCGCCGGCGAGGTGCAGGAACATCGTCGCCTGGCCGAGGAGATCGAGCGCGACGTTCGACGTCGCGATGTCCTCCTCGAGGATCGGTCCGTGCCCGCACCACTCACCCAGGCGATGTCCGAGCACGAGCCGGTCGTCGCCGAGACGCAGCAGCAGCTCGACGAGCGCGTTCGGCTTGTCCGGCGGTGCGCCGACGACGGACGGAGCTGTCATACGCCGCGCACGCCGCGCGGAACCTTGTAGAACTGCGGGTGACGATAGGCCTTGTCCGCGCCGGGATCGAAGAACGGTCCCTCGTCGCCGCGCGTGGACGCCACGATCGCCGCCGACGGCACGACCCACAGCGAGATCACGCCACCGCGACGCGCATACACATCGCGCGCATTCTGCATCGCCTGCTCCGCATCCGCCGCGTGCAGCGAGCCCGCGTGCTCATGCGGCGCGCCCTGCTCGCTCTGCGTGAACACTTCCCACAGCGGCCACTGGCTGTCCGGCTGGATCGCCTCGGCCTGCTCGGCGACTGCTGCCTCCGCGGCTGGCGCTTCCATCTGTCCGATCACGGTGCTGGCCACGCTCAGGCCGCCGCGCTCGCGCGCTTGGCACGCTGTTTCGCCGCGTACGCGCTCGCGGCCTCGCGCACCCACGCGCCGTCGTCGTGCGCCTTGCGACGCGCCTCGAGGCGCTCGCGGTTGCACGGGCCGTTGCCGCGAATGACCTCGTTGAACTCCGCCCAGTCGATCGGGCCGAACTCCCAGTTATCCGTTTCCGCATTGAACTTCATGTCGGGATCCGGGATCGTGAGGCCGACGGCGATCGCCTGCGGGATGGTGAGGTTGATGAAGCGCTGGCGCAGCTCGTCGTTCGACTTCCGCTTCACCTTCCAGCGCAGCAGTTCCGCCGAGTTCGGCGAGTTTGCGTCGTTGGGCCCGAACATCATCAGCGTAGGCCACCACCAGCGGTTCACCGCGTCCTGCACCATCTGCTTCTGTGCCGGCGTACCGCTCGCGAGCTTCGCCACGATCTCGTAGCCCTGGCGCTTGTGGAAGTTCTCTTCCTTGCAGATGCGGATCATTGCGCGCGCGTACGGTCCGTACGACGCCTTCGCGAGGATCGTCTGGTTCACGATGGCCGCGCCATCCACGAACCAGCCGATGATCCCCATGTCCGCCCACGACAGCGTGGGATAGTTGAAGATGCTCGAGTACTTCGCCGTGCCGTTGAGCAGCTGGCCGATCACTTCCGAGCGGTCCACGCCGAGCGTCTCGACGCCGCAGTAGATGTAGAGCCCGTGGCCGGCCTCGTCCTGCACCTTGGCGATGAGGCTGATCTTCCGGCGCAGCGACGGCGCGCGCGTGATCCAGTTGGCCTCGGGCAGCATGCCGACGACTTCCGAATGCGCGTGCTGCGACATCATGCGCACCAGCTGGCGCCGGTAGCGCTCGGGCATCCAGTCCTTCGGCTCGATGCTCTCGCCGGCGGCGATGCGCGCCTCGAAGGCGGCGACCTTGGCGGGGTCGTCGGCGGGCGGGGCAGTTCTCGTCTGGCTCATGTCACGAAATCTATACGGCGCCCGCCGGGCGCGACAATCGACGTCATGCGTTCTCCCCGTGTATCTTGGGCATATGCTTACGAGGCCAGCGATCCCCGGAACCGCCGTCGCGGGCGGCGACGTCTCCGTCACCATCTCGGATGGTATCGGCACCATCACCTTCGGCCACCCGAAGGGCAACTCACTGCCTGGCGCGTTGCTCCGGCGTCTGGCCGAGGCCATCTCGTGGGTGGGCAAGGATCCCGCCGCGCGTGTGATCGTACTCCGCAGCGAGGGCAACGGTCCCTTCTGCGCCGGCGCCTCCTTCGACGAGCTCATCGACATCGCCAACCTCGAGGAGGGCGCCGAGTTCTTCAGCGGCTTCGCACGCGTCATCCTCGCGATGATCCGCGCGCCGAAGTTCGTCGTCGTGCGCGTGCACGGACGCACGGCTGGCGGTGGCGTGGGCATCGCCGCCGCGGGCGACTACACCTTCGCGGTCCCCAGCGCCTCGGCCAAGCTGAGCGAGCTCGCGGTCGGCATCGGGCCATTCGTCGTCGGGCCGGTGATCGAGCGTCGCATCGGCCATGGCGCATACGCGGCGATGTCCGTGGATGCCGACTGGCGCGACGCCGCGTGGGGCGAGCGCCACGGGCTGTACGCGCGCGTGCACGACGACGTCGCATCCATGGACGCCGCCATCAACGCCCTCGCCGGCACGCTCGCCGCGTCGAACCCCGCCGCCATGGAATCCATGAAGCGCGTGTTCTGGGCGGGCACGGAGAAGTGGGAATCACTCCTCGCCGAGCGCGCGAAGATGTCCGGCACGCTGGTGCTGTCCGAGTTCACCCACAACGCGATCGCGAAGTTTCGTTCGCGCTGAGCGCGGGCGCCGCTGTCAGCTGGACAGCGTGCGCACCGCGTCGGCGAAGCCGATGTCGAAGTCGCGCTCCACGGCGGAGCGCATCGCCGCGAAGGACTTGGGCTCGAGTGCCTTCGCCGCCTCGAGCAGCGTGCCGATGTCGAACGGCACGCCCTCCACGCTCGCGAGATACTGCTCCACGGC
>JBDSTA010000121.1:0-10392 GCA_039928475.1 Gemmatimonadaceae bacterium
TGACAGGGGTCAGAGCTGACAGGGGTCAGAGCCCGCAACCGACTGCCAGGCTCTCAGACTGTCCCACTCAAAGACCCTATTGACACCCAACTGTACTATGCAGCATAGTACACCATGCTCCCGTTCGCCCTCAGCCTCAAGCCCGGCGAGTCGCCCTACCGCCAGATCGTCTACGCCGCGACGAAAGCCATCGTCGCCGGCGAGCTCGCATCCGGCACCGCCTTCCCGTCGGTCCGCGAGCTGAGCCAGTCACTCAAGATCAATCCCAACACCGCGCAGAAGGCCATCGCGGAGCTCATCCGCGACGGCCTCATCGAAGTGCGCCCCGGCATCGGTACCGTCGTCGCCACCGCACGGCGCGCCACCGCCGCCGAGCGGAAGGGACTCCTGTCCACCGAGGTGGAGCAGCTCGTTGTCGAAGCGAAGCGGCTTGGGCTCACGAGACACGACGTCGTCAACGCGGTTTCCGCCCGCTGGGCGGAGCTCTTCAGCGAGCGAGACGAATCATGAGCGTCATCGAAGTCCGGCACGTCACCTACAGCTACGGACGCGTGCAGGCCCTGCGCGACGTCGACTTCACCGTACCCGAGGGCGCCTTCTACGCGCTCGTCGGCCCCAACGGATCCGGCAAGACGACACTCCTCCAGCTCCTCGGCGGCATGCGTCGCGCGCAGGTGGGCAGCCTTTCCATCTTCGGCACCGACGTCGCTTCCCTCTCGCTCGAGCAGCGCGGCCAGATCGGATACCTCGCCGAGGGGCAGTCGCTGCCCGGCTGGATGCGCCTGGAGCAGCTCGAGGCGTTTCTCGCGCCGCTCTACCCCAGCTGGGATGCCGCGCTCGCACACGACCTGCGCGAACGTTTCGACCTCGATCCACAGCGCACCATCGGCACGCTTTCGCGCGGGCAGCACATGAAGGCAGCGCTTCTCTGCACGCTCGCGCCGCGGCCGAAACTGCTCATCATGGACGAGCCGTTCACGGGCATGGACGCGCTCGTGAAGGACGAGCTCGTGCGCGGCCTGCTCGAGACGTCGGGCAGCGAAGGATGGACGGTCCTGCTCTGCTCGCACGACATCGGCGAGCTCGAGGCGCTCGCGGATTGGGTCGCCTTCCTCGCCGCGGGACGACTCGAGCTGTCGGAATCGATGGAGTCGCTCCAGGCGCGGTATCGTCACGTCACGCTAGTGTCACCCGATCCCGACGGCCTGCGCGCGCTCGCCGGCTCGCACGAATACCTGTCTGTCGATCGATCCGGCGGCCATGCGACGTTCATCGCACCTGCCGTTCACGGCGACCTCGCGGCCAGCCTGCGACAGGAATTCCCCGCGGCCACGCACGTGGAAGTGCGCAACGCCACGCTGAAGGAGCTGTTCGTCGCCCTCGCCAGGCGCAGCTCGGGCGCGCGTGGCGCGAAGGGAGTGGCGGCATGACGTGGGCCGCACAGGTGGTGCACATGCTGCGCAAGGAACTGCTGCACGCGCGCTATGCAATGCTCCTCTTCGTCGCCGTCATCGCACTCGGCGCCGCGCATGCGTTCGGCTTTGGCGGTACGTCGAGCATCTACGGCATCATCATGTTCCTCATGGTGCCGTTCGCCATGGCGCTCGTGGCGTTCGCCGTCCAGGCCGACTCTCCCGTCCGCAGCGACGCGTTCTGGCCGAGCCGCCCGCTGAGTCCCACCGCGGTGCTGGCGTCGAAGCTCCTCCTGGCCGTGGTGCTCATCGCGCTTGCGGTCGCGGGGCAGTCGATCGGGCTGGCGGCCTTCAATACCTCGATCATCCAGGACCGCGCAGCCACGCTCGAGGGCCTGTTGACGCTCGCGACGTGGATGGCGCTCGCCCTCGTGCTCGCGGCGATCACGAAGTCGCTGCCGAACTTCGTCATCGCATTGATCGTGCTCTGCATCGGTACGGTCCTCATCCTGAACTTCACGATTCCCCAGCTGACTCATACGTCGCGCGCCGTGCAAGTGCCGCTCGCGGTCGCGTCGACCGCCGTCGTCGTCATCCTCGTCGTCGCTCTCTACCGGCGCCGTGATCCGCGACTGGCGCGCGCAACCGGTGCGATGCTGCTCATCACGGCAGTGGTGGCGAGCGTCAACACGACCAGCCCTGCGCATGCAGGGAAATTCGATGCGCCAGTGGACGGCGTGTCCGTCGCCATCGAGCTCGCCGATTCGGCAACGCAGGCCGCGAACCGCGACCTCGTGGTCGTCCTTCGCGGCACGTCACGGGACACGACGCTGCGCCTGTCGCTCCTCAACGCCTTCGTCCACGTGACCACTGCCACCGGCGCGAACTTCAGCGTGCCGTTCTCTCCCTACCAGAACCTGCACCACGTCAGCGAGGTCTCCACCACGACGCCGTCGGGCACGGTCGTCATGGAGGAAAGTCCTTCGCCTGTCCCCATGCACATCACCTCGGACGGCGGCACGGTCACGACCTCCCTCCGCCTCGCGCCCGAGCAGGATCGCCTCATCCAGGGCGGTGTCACCCAGTTGCACCTCGTCGGTGCCGTGCTCGTGCAGGAGCCGACTCTCATGGCGTCGATGCCGCTCGCTCCCGGGGCGATGGCGCGCGCCAGCGGTCACCGCTTTCGCGTCTCCGCCCTGGCAGACAGGCTCGGACGCGATGGCCTGACGCTCGAGATGCAGCGCCTCAGCGCTCCAGGCACGCCGTCGTTCGAAGGGGAAGTGTGGGCCGGGATGATCGGCAACAACCCGCTGGACGTCGTGATCGCCGATCAGTCGGGGCAGCGCATGTATGCCATGGATCGACGAGCGTCCGGCACGTCCAGCAGCTGGATCGTGCTCCCCGGACAGTCCGTGTTCGCTGACTCGAGCCTCTATGTCGTGCACGCGAGCTCGCCGCGTGAGAGGCCACCCTCGCTCGATTCGCTCGGCCGCGCAGGCGCCTCGTTGCGCGTGTTCCGGTGGAAGAAGCGGGCGACCTTCCCTGTGGACGTCTGGAGCAAGCCGCGTTAAATAATCGCTGCAGGCGAGAAGGAGCTGGTCTCGCGGTGACACGCGGAGGAGCGAATGCGGATGCCGTCATATCAGAAGTTCGCGGGGGCCTTGCTGCTGGTGCTGCTGCTGGTGGCGTGTGGTGGTGATGCCACCATGCCCACGAACGACACCGTGGGCCCGCCCGCCAACTTCACCGTCATCTGGAAGGGCGCATCCGCGCCTGCCGGAAGCCGGGTGACAGGACCCTCCGTCGCGATCACCGACGCGGCCGGCCACGCGATCCGCAATGCGACCGTCACCTTCGTCATCACCACCGGCGGGGGCATCCTCATCGACTCCGCCGACAAGACCGACGCGGACGGCGTGGCGTCCGCGGGCACCTGGCAGCTCGGCCCCCTCGTCGGGACGCAGGCCATGACCGCGACCTCCTCGGGATTCCCCGTATGGACGATCATCGCGACGGCGACCGCGCCCTGATCGCTGGCGGCGGCTCAACGCCGGGGGATAGGTTCACGTCATCAGGATGGGCCCCGCGGTCGCGGCGCTCACGTTGACCTACCAGCTCCCGCCCATGTCTCTCCTCAGGAAGCTCTCCGCCGTCACGACGCTCGCCGTCGTCGGCGCGGCACCACTCCACGCCCAGGACGCCACCGTCCAGCGCCTCTGGCGCCTCGGCATGGACAGCTCGCACGTCCAGCAGCTCGCCCAGACCCTGCTGGACTCCATCGGCCCGCGCCTCACCGGCAGCCCAGGGCTCACCAGCGCCAGCGACTGGGTCATCAAGCAGTACAAGGCGTGGGGCATCGACGCCAAGCGCGAACAGTACGGCACGTGGCGCGGCTGGCGCCGCGGCACCTCGCACATCGACCTCGTCGCGCCGCGCGTCCGCTCCCTCGAGGGAACGATGCTCGCTTGGAGCCCGGGCACCAACGGCAAGGCCGTCACCGCCGAGGTGATCGTGCTGCCGAAGTTCAACGACAGCACGGACTTCGTGAAGTGGCTGCCGCAGGCGAAGGGCAAGATCGTCATGCTCTCCGCGCCGTGGCCCACCTGCCGCCCGTCGGAAGACTGGCAGCGCTGGGCGACCCCCGCGTCGATCGCGCGCATGGATACACTCGTCTCCACCATGCAGCGCGACTGGTCCGTCACCACGGGTGACTCCACCAAGCTCTATCGCGGCACGGGCTACAACCTCGGGCTCGGCACCGGCACGCTCGGCATGCGCCTCGAGAAGGCCGGCGTCGTCGGCACGATCTCCTCGCGCACGAAACTCACCGGCTTCAACGTCGGCGCAGCCGCTGGCGGCCGCGGTGCAGGTGGTGGTGGACGCGGCTTCGGCGGCGGCACGCCGCCCGGCGGCGCCTCCGCGCGTGGTGGCGGTGCCGCCGCGAGTGTGACGGCCGCGCGCGCTGCGGTTCCCGTCGCGCCGGGCTCCGGCGGCTGGGGCGTCATCGAGGTGTTCGAGACGTACAACACCACGGCGCCGGCCGTCACGCTCACGTGCGAGGACTACTCCCTCGTCGCGCGCCTCGCCGAGAACAACCAGCACCCCAAGGTGAAGCTCGACCTGGATGCGCAGCTGCTCGGCGAGCAGCCCGCGTTCAACACGATCGGCATGATCAAGGGCACCGAGAAGCCCGACGAGTACGTGATGCTCTCCGCCCACTTCGATTCGTGGGACGGCGCCTCGGGCGCGACGGACAACGGCACGGGCACGCTCATGGCGATGGAAGCCATGCGCATCCTCAAGCTCGCGTACCCGAACCCCAAGCGCACCATCCTCGTCGGTCACTGGGCGAGCGAGGAGCAGGGCCTCAACGGCTCGACCGCGTTCACCGAGGACCACCCCGAGGTGATGAAGGGGCTCCAGGCGCTCTTCAACCAGGACAACGGTACGGGCCGCGTGCAGTCGCTGTCATCGTCAGGCCTCACGGACATCGGTCGCCACCTGAAGAATTGGTACTCACAGCTGCCGGCGTTCTACACGGACAGCATGAGCCCGAACGTGGTGTCGTGGAGCTTCAACGACGTGCCCACCGGGAATCCCGGCGGTACGGACGGCGCTGTGTTCGCGTGCTTCGGCACGCCGTCCATCGGCATGGGCGCGGTGCAGTGGAACTACGGCACCTACACATGGCATACCAACCGAGATTCGTACGACAAGATCGCGTTCGACGACCTCAAGCATAACGCGACCCTGGCGGCGATGATGGCGTACGCCGCCTCCGAGGATCCGGAGTTCATCAAGCGCGACCGCTCACCGGGCACGTGGCCGGCGAACTGGCCGGCCAACTGCGGCAAGGTGCCGCGGAAGACCCGCCCGCGCTTCTAGTCTGGGGTCAGAGCTGACAGGGGTCAGAGCTGACAGGGGTCAGAGGCAGGCCCCGTTTATCATTCTGGCCTCGCTGAGAGCGTAAGTGCATGGGGGTCAGCGCCTTCTGGGCGCTGACCCCCATTTCATTCTCCCGTCACGACTGCGCTGAAACCCCACCTCGACCTCGCCGTACTGCCCACGATGCAGCGAAACCATTGCGACCGTTGTCTCACCCCGGGACACTTCGCAACAATGTCCCGCGCGTGGTAGTATTAAAGGCTTCCGCTGCACTCAGGAGAACGACCCGATGACCATCCCAGTTTACCGCCTGCTCGCTGCGGCTGTGCTCGCCTTCGCAGTCACGACGCCCGCCCGCGCCCAGATGGGTGAGGACGCCGCCATCGCCCGCGCCAAGGCCGACAGCGCCCGCCTCCCCTACGTCGCCGCCGACATCCACTTCATGTCCGGCATGATCGGCCACCACGCCCAGGCCATCGTCATGTCCCGCATGGCCCCGTCGCACGACGCCAGCCCCGAGGTCCAGCGACTCGCCTCCCGCATCATCAACGCGCAGACGGACGAGATCCGCCTCATGCAGACCTGGCTCCGCGACCGGCGTCAGCCGGTCCCCGAGGCCAGGCCCGCCCCCATGAAGATGATGATGAACGGCATCGAGCACGACATGCTCATGCCCGGCATGCTCTCCGACGAGCAGCTCAAGCAGCTCGACGCCGCCCGCGGCGCGGAGTTCGACCGCCTCTTCCTCTCCTTCATGATCCAGCACCACCGCGGCGCCACATCCATGGTGAAGGAGCTCTTCGCCACGTACGGCGCCGGACAGGACGAAACCATCTTCAAGTTCGCCACCGACGTCAACGTCGACCAGAATACCGAGATCGAGCGCATGGAAAAGATGCTCGCCAGCCTCGTCCTCGGCATCCAGATCCCGTAAGCGCAGCACCGCAGCAAGCAGCAGCCACGTCTTTGCCCCCCAGAGGAAATCAGCCATGAAAGTGTTGAAGCTGTCGTTCGCCGCCGGCCTGGCCTTCGCCTCAGCGTGCTCGAGCACGCCGGTGATGACCGCGTCGATGCCCGCCACCGTACCCGACGCACGCGTCGGCCTCAAGGCCGGTCTGTATGACGCCGCGGTGGCCACGTCCAACATGAAGGTCGTCTCGACGACGAAGTCCACCGGCAAGTTCGAGGGCAGCACCAACTCCGACCTCGCCTTCACCGGCAAGTACGCCATCCAGGGCAACTACAACGGCTTCCAGGTATTCGACATCTCGAATCCCGCGATGCCCGCGCTCGTCACGTCGTACTACTGCCCGGCGTCGCAGAGCGACGTCTCGGTCTACCGGAACCTCCTCTTCGTCTCCGCGGAGGCCAACAGCGGCCGCACCGATTGCGGCGGCCAGGGCGTCCCCGACCCGATCAGCAAGGACCGCATCCGCGGCGTCCGCATCTTCGACATCACCGACATCAAGAACCCGAAGTACGTCACCAACGTGCAGACGTGCCGCGGCTCGCACACGCACACGCTGGTCGAGGATCCAAGGGACAAGGAGAACGTCTACATCTACATCTCCGGCTCCGCCGGCATCCGCTCGGCCGAGGAGATGCCCGGGTGCGTGAGCAACCTCGACGACCCGAACACGGCGTCGTTCCGCATCGAAGTCATCAAGGTGCCGGTGAACAACCCGGCGGCCGCCACGATCGTCAACGGCGCGCGCATCTTCCAGGGGCTCGCGCCCGTGAAGTCGCACGGCGAGACGGCGGTGGATCGTGCGGCCTCGAAGAAGGCGGCGGACGCGGCGCGCGCGCGTGGCGCGTACGTCATCGAATTCCAGGGCAGCGAGCTCGTGGCCCCGGACAACTTCGTCAAGCCGATGCTCGACAGCGTCGTGAAGGCCCGCGGCGGCACGGGCGCCGCAACCGGCGCCGACAGCGCCGCGCTGCGCACCGCGCTCCCCGGCATCGTCGCCAAGCTGTTCGGCGGCGGCGCACAGGGCCCGGCCAACCCGAACCGCCCGGGCATCACGCAGTGCCATGACATCACGGTGTATCCCGCGATGGGCCTGGCCGGCGGTGCCTGCGGCGGCTACGGACTCCTGCTCGACATCAAGGACCCCGCGAACCCGGTCCGCATCGGCGCAGTGGCCGACTCCAACTTCTCGTACTGGCACTCCGCCACGTTCAACAACGACGGCACCAAGGTGCTGTTCTCCGACGAATGGGGCGGTGGTGGCGCGCCGAAGTGCCGCGCGACGGACCCGAAGGAGTGGGGCGCCGACGCCATCTTCACGCTCGACAACGGGAAGATGAACTTCAAGAGCTACTACAAGCTCCCCGCACCGCAGACGGACAAGGAGAACTGCGTCGCACACAACGGCTCGCTCATCCCGATCCCGGGCCGCGACGTCATGGTGCAGGCGTGGTACCAGGGCGGCATTTCGGTGTTCGACTGGACCGACCCGAACCACCCGTTCGAGATGGCCTCGTTCGACCGCGGTCCGGTTGACTCCACCCGCATGCAGATGGGCGGCAGCTGGTCGGTGTACTGGTACAACGGCGCGCTCATCAGCTCCGAGATCGCCCGCGGCCTCGACGTCGCCGAGCTCACGCCGAGCCAGTACCTCACACAGAACGAGCTCGACGCCGCGAAGACGGTGCACTACGACTACCTCAACGCGCAGGGCCAGCCGAAGATGAACTGGCCGCCCAGCTTCGCGCTGGCGCGCGCGTACGTCGACCAGCTCGAGCGCAACAAGTGCCTGAGCTCGGGCCGCATCTCCTCGGTGCGCTCCACGCTCTCCAGCGCCGAGTCGGCGTCGGGCTCCGCGCGCAAGGATGCGCTGACGAAGCTCGCCAACGACCTGAACGGCGAGTCGTCCAGCTCCTGCGACGGCGCGAAGGTTCGCAAGCTCGCCGACGCCACCCGGGACCTGGGCGGCCTGCAGCCGTAGTCGATGTCGGTCGTTCTAAAGAGGCCGGCGTGGAGAAATCCACGCCGGCCTTTTTTTGTCGCTCCCAGGGAGGTGGCGCCATTTCGGTCACCTCTCGCAATCAAGACCAAAGCCTTTCACGCAGAGCCCGGCGGAGGTATCGCGGGGCACGCAGAGGAAAGCAGGAGAGATCAAAGCAAAAAGAAGAAGCTTTTCACCGCAGAGGGCGCGGAGGACGCGGAGGAAAGCAAAAGCAAAAAATGAAGCCCTCGCAGTTCCTCCGCGGCCTCCGCGTCCTCTGCGGTTCATTTGCGGTTTCGATTGCGCGAAGAGAAGCGATGAGCACCCCAACATCCAATCAGTAGCGCCTACAGCCTCCTCCGCGCCCCCCGCGATCCCCCCGCGCCCTCTGCATTAACCCATGGTCTTCAACAAAAGATCACCCGACCCGCCCATCCGCATCCAGATCCACCCCAACATGCTTCTCCAGCCGCCCGATCACCTCACGCAACAGTGAACTGAGCTGCGTCACCTGATGCTCGAGCTGGTCCACTCGCGATTCAACGCTGTCCGCGCGATCACGATGCTCGGAAATCTGACTCTGCTGATAGAGGTCCCAGAACAATCCCATCGCACCACACTCCCAGGTTGAAACCAGAAACAGCTCACATCCAGAACACCCACGACCCCGTAGTCATCACGTACAACGACAACGCAAGGTTCGTCACCGCATGCACCACCACGAGATCCCCTAACGACCGCGTCCGCCGCATCCACCAGTTGTAGATCACCCCGCACAACAGCCCCACCTCCCAGTACGACCCGTGCTCGAGCGCGAACAGCACCGCCGTCGACCAGAACGCGAACGCGCTGTATGCGCCGAGTGGCAGCTTCCAGAACGACGTGTCCTGCAACCACCTCGGCAACCAGCCTCGCCAGAACAGCTCCTCGATCACCGGCACCAGCAGCGCCGCGCGCGCGGTCCGCAACACCAGCATCAAAGGTGTGAGCTCGCCCACCGGAATCGAGGTCCGCAGATGCCCCACGATCGCGTTCTGGAACAGCCAGTGCGATCGCCACGCGGGAAACAGCACGTCCGGCGCGATCCACATCGCACACACGGCCAGCCCGAGCCCGATGCTCGCCAGCCAGTGCGGCGCCGCGCGCGGCAGGATCCTCCACGAGAACCCGACGATCGACGCCAGCAGCACCGCATCGCGCAGCAGCTCCTTCGCCGGGTTCGCGATCGGCAGCGACTTGTCGATCACCAGCCACGCCGCGAACACCGCGAACGGACCCACCCACGCAATCGTCCTGCGGTACGGCGCCTCGATCGAGCTGTCGTAGAGCGGAGCCGTCACGACTTCGCGCGGTGCAGCTTCTTGAGCACCATGATCTGGCCCGTGTGATACGCGTCGTGTTGCGCGAGCCCGTGTAAGGTCTCACGCAGCGTGTCTCCACCGCTGCTCCCCTGCACGACGTCATCGAGCTTCGCCGCGTCCAGCGCGCGCAGCGCCGAGCGAACCTCGTCGTGCGCGGCGTCGAGTCCCTGCACGGCGTCGCGCCACGCATCGTTCGTCGTCACACCCACCGCCGGAAAATCCCCCTCCGCCGGCTCGCCCCAGTTCCCCTCGCGCACGCGACGCGCTACCTCGCGCGTCCACGACCGCATGTGCAGCACGAGCTGCCAGATCGTGTGCGCACCGCCGCCCGGCGCGCGCGCGGCTTCATCCGGCGTGATGTCCTTCAGCACGTCCTTCCGCGACGGACCATGCCACGGATGCGACGCATGTCCGCGCTCCAGCTCGCGAATGATCTTCTCTGCGTCCGACTGGCTCACGGCGTCCTCCAGCGCGCCCCTGTAAGCGCGAGCAGGTGATCGGCCTCGGCCGGACCCCAACTTCCGGCAGGATACGTCGGCATCGGGTTGGCCTTGTTGGCCTCCCAGAAGTTGAGCAGTGGATCGATGATCTTCCACGCCGCCTCCACTTCATCGCTGCGCGTGAAGAGCGTCATCTCGCCGATCATCACGTCGAGCAGGAGCGTCTCGTACGCCGGCGCCGCCGTCTCGCCGAACGCCTCGGCATAGCTGAAGTCCATGTCCACCGGCGCAACCTCGAGATGCTGCGTGAGCGCGACCGCTGCGCCTGGCACCTTCACCTCGAAGT
>JBDSTA010000122.1:0-5871 GCA_039928475.1 Gemmatimonadaceae bacterium
GAGCGCGAACTCCTTCGCGATGATGCGCTGGGTGAGGATGAACCACGAATGGTCGTAGCCAGTGGTGCGCAGGTGTGCGAGCGTGCCGAGCGTGTCGAAGCCGGGAAAGAGCGGAGCGGGGAGGCGGTTGCCGCGCGCATCGAGCCACACGGACGACGGGCCGGGAAGGATGCGAATGCCATGCGCGGGCCACACGGGATTCCAGTTGCGAATGCCCTCCACGTAATGCCACATGCGATCGCGATTGATGAGGCGCGCACCCGCGCGCTCGGCGATGGCGAGCATGCGCCCATCGACGTGCGCCGGCACGCCGGACAACATGCGTCGCGGCGGCGTGCCGAGGCGCTGCGGCCAGTTCGCGCGCACGAGATCATGGTTGCCGCCGATGCCACCTGACGTCACGATCACGGCGTCCGCGTGCATCTCGAATTCGCTCGCCACCGTTCGCGAGCTCGACACACCGCGCTCCACGTTGCTCGGCTCGAGCACCTCGCCGCGCACACCGGTGACCGCGCCATCGCTCACGACGAGCTCACTCACGCGATGACGAAAGCGAAACGTGAGCCGGCCTGCTGATTCCGCGGCGCGCGCGCGCCGAATGAATGGCTCGAGGACACCGGGGCCCGTGCCCCATGTCACATGGAAGCGCGGCACCGAGTTGCCAGGGCCAGTCGCCAGGTATCCGCCGCGTTCGGCCCATCCCACCACGGGGAAGAAGCGCATGCCCTGCGCGTGCAGCCACGCGCGCTTTTCTCCTGCTGCCCAGTCCACGTACGCCTCTGCCCAGCGGCGGGGCCAGCGGTCCTCGTCGCGGTCGAACGCGGCAGTGCCCATCCAGTCCTGGAGCGCGAGGTCGCGCGAATCCTTGATGCGCAGGCGCCGCTGCTCCGGCGAGTCCACGAAGAAGAGGCCCCCCAAGGACCAGTGCGCCTGTCCGCCAAGTGAGGCCTCTGGCTCCTGGTCGAGCACGACGACGCGACGACCTGCGTCCGCTGCTTCGGTGGCGGCGACGAGGCCCGCGAGGCCCGCTCCCACAACGACAACGTCGGTTTCGGTGGCCATGACGATGTTGGTACGGTATTCGCCTTGGCGAGGGAAGATGCGTGCAGAACTTTTCTCGGAGGGAATGCCATGAAGGTCAAGGACATCATGACCGCCAGCCCGGCGTGTTGCTCGCCGTCGGATTCGCTGCGTGATGCCGCGCGGATCATGCGCGACAGCGATTGCGGTGCGGTGCCGGTGGTGGAGAACGATCGCGTCGTCGGCATCATCACGGACCGCGACCTTGCGGTGCGCGCGGTTGCCGAGGGCAAGTCGGCCGACTCGAAGGTGTCCGACGTGCTGACGCGCGATCCGCGCTGCTGCAGCGAGGACGCCGATGTGGACGAGGTCGCGCACGTGATGAAGGACAGCCAGGTGCGCCGCGTCCCGATCGTGGATGCGAAAGGCAAGTGCGTCGGCATCGTGTCGCAGGCGGATCTCGCCCGCGCGGCGAAGGACGGCTCGACGGTGAGCGACCGCGAGGTGGGCATCGTCGTCGAGCGCATCTCGGAGCCGGCGAGTGGCTCGGGCAAGGGCAGCACCGGCGCGGAGGAATCGCGGCCGGCGGAGTAGTCGTTTCCAGCGGGCGACGGCGGTTGCGTCGCCCGCTGCCGCAGTACACGATTGTCGTCATGCGAACAAACTTCAGGCTGCACGACGGCGTGCGGATCTGCCACCTCGACTTCAGCCACATTCCCAATGAAGCCGAGGCCCTCGTGGCAATTGCCGAGGCGAAGCGGGTCATTGCGAGGGAACCGAAGGCAAGCGTCTACACGATCACCAACGTGACGGGCTCGCGGGTGACGAAGACGCTCCGCGATGCGCTCTACGATCTCACGCAGCACAACAAGCCGTATGTAAGGTTCGGCGCGGTGGTCGGCGTGACGGCGATCCAGCGCGTGATCCTTCGCGCGATCATCCAGCTCACCGGGCGTAAACTCCATGCTGCCGAGACGATGGCGGACGCCGTCGCTGCGGTGGTGAAGGAGGCGAAGAGCGGAGCGAGCTGAGCACGAACCCTTGCGTTTCAAATCGGTATCGCACTGATTGCTCCTTCCCCCCTGCTGGTACCGATGCGCGCTCAAGCTGACCGAGATGATCCCGAGGCCCACGTCGAGGCAGTCGCCACGGCGCGGGGCCGGATGGACAACGCCATCATCGGATTCAACCGCCACGCCAACCTCGTCGAGCGCTATCGCGTGGCAGTCCTGCGCTATCGTGGGCTGAAGAGCGCGTACGAGACCGGGGTGAAGGAGCGCGAGGAGTGGCGCGAGGCTCGCCTCGCAGCGGCGACGCGGCGGACGTTGCTCCGCGCGATGATCTGCGACTACGTGCACCGGCTGCGCGACGAGGGCGTCGGTCCCGAGCGCGTCCTGATCGCGGTGAAGGGTCGGATGGTGCTTGCGGTGACGAAGACCGCGCCCGCGGCGCCGGACATGGAAGCTGATGCGCTCATGCACGACGCCTCGGACTGGGTCATCTCCGCCTACTACGAAGCGGCGTAGCTCCAGTTACGACTGTTACGGCAGCATCGCGATCGCGCCGGCCTCGGCTGCACCGGTCTCGATCACGAACACCACACGACGGTTGCGCTGTGCACCGGGCTCGTCGCGCGCGGCACCGGGCGTGATGAGGCGCGTCTCGCCATAGCCCACTGTGCGAAGCTGCGTCTTGTTCAGGCCGAGCGACGCGAGCTGCGACCCGACGTTGTCGGCGCGGCGGCGCGAGAGCGCCAGGTTGTACCTGTCCGAGCCTGCGGGGTCGGCGAAGCCTTCCACCGTGATCTTCGAGTCAGGATAGTAACGCTGCGCGACGCGCGCGAAGCGCTCGAGCAGCGGCTGGTCCGCGGTGGAGACATTGGCATCGTTGTACGCGAACGTCACAGGCATGGCGAAGCGGATGCCGTCCTCGATGACGGCGATCTTCGCGCCGAACTGCGTGCGCATGCTGTCGAGGTCCGTGCGCAGCGAGGCGATGCGCGCGGCGTTGTCATTGTCGCCGGCGACGCGTGCGTCGCGCTCCGTGCCGACGGCCAACGCGAGAGCTGAGTCGCTCTGGAGCCTCGACGTCGCAACCTGGTTGCGCACGTAGCCCTTCGTCGCGCACGCCTGGACGAGGAAAGGTGCGGCGACGAGAATCGCCGCTCGGAAAGTCTGTCGTGAGGTCATCGTTGTGCTCCTGTGGAGGTTGGTTCCGGTCACGGAATTCACCTGCCAGAAACGTACCTCACAATTGTGATGCCACGCACGGATGCACGGTGTGCCGTGCCTGCTCGAGCCCGCTCGGGATTGACGGATTGCGCCGCGCGCGCAGACTTCGTCAACCATCTCACCAAGAGCCCTCTCGTGCGCATGAACGCCTTCGTCGTCGCTGCCGCCCTCGTCGCCTTCGCCCTGCCGGCCCACGCGCAGTTACGGGCGACGTCCGTGATCACCCTCGCCGGCGCGAAGAACATCATGTCCGCCGCGGAGGCGGAAGCGCTGAAGGGCGGATGGAAGATGTCGATCGCGATCGTGGACGCCGCGGGCGAGCTCGTGCTCTTTCACAAGGGCGACGGCTCGCGCCCGTCGAACGTGGAGTTCTCGCTTGCGAAGGCCCGCACGTCGGCGCGCTTCCAGCGTCCGAGCAAGGGACTCGACTCGGCGGTGACCGCGGGGCGCATCCAGTATCTCGCGTCGTCGGCGTTCCCCATGGAAGGCGGCATGCCGATCATTGTGGACGGACAGGTGATCGGTGCCGTGGGCGTCAGCGGCGGATCGTCGGCGCAGGACGCGATGGTGGCGAGCGCGGGAATCGCGGCGCTACGGATCACACCGTGACGCAGCCGTCGGCGTGACGACGGGCTGCTTCTCGACGAGCGCGATCAGCACGGGATAGACGGCGTCGGGCATGCCGCATCGCTGGCTCGCATCGATGAGGTCGTGCGGCAGGCGCAGAGCGACGTCGAACGTGAAGTAGGAGATCCGCACTCCCTCGCGCGATTGCCACAGCGCCGCGAGCGCGAGTGCTGACGCAGGGTCGACGGTGCGATCATTCGCGTTCGTCACCATCGTGAGGTCATGCACGGCGGGCGCGTCCTGCTCGGCATCGGCGCGCACGGTGGCGGCGAAGCGCAGCGTCTCCCCGAGCGCGCGCGTGGACACGCCGAAGTACGCGTGGCGGCGGCCCGTGTCGGCCTTCTGCCGAATGGTGATGCTCGGCACGCGCTCCATGAGGTTCATCGCCGGCGCATCGAGGAGCGCGGGCAGCTTGCCGAGGGCGATGGCCGGCGCGATGACCACCACGCGCGTGACGTCGGGACGTCGCTGCGCGATCCACGAGGCGACATTGCCGCCGGCGGACAGGCCCATGACGAAGACGGAATCACCCAGGCCGCCGGCAATGTCCACGGCGCCGTCCGCGTAGTCGCGATACGCGTCGGCGGTGAGCGCACCCAGTGATGCGACGTCGGCGGTGCGCAGGCCGTGCAGCGGAAGCCGCGGCACGATCACGTTGTACCCGCGATCGTAGAACAGCTCGGCGAGCTCCCTGAACTGTCGCGGCGAGTTCGTGAGCCCGTGCACGAGCACGATGGCGCGCGGCGTCCTCGCACCGTGCACGAAGATCATCGAGGCGCCATCGGCCATCACGTCGTTGCGCTCGTGCGCGCGAAGGCTGTCGTACGCCGCAGTCGCGAGCGCGTACGCCGCAATGGGATGCGGGTGCGAGGGCAGGGGCGCGCCGACGGCGTTGAGGAGCGGCTCGTCGCGGCCCTTCCACAGGTGCGACTCCAGGCCCCAGCGATAGCGCCCTCCCCACGAGAGGGCGCGCTCGAAGCCGAGGAGCACGCGTGCCTCGTCCACCTCATGTGGTGCGAGCTGCGTCCTGCCCGCGCCATAGAAGCGGACCTGCTCGCGCGCGAGCGTGACGCGCGCCGTGGGATGCGTGGTGAGCCCGAGCAGCGACGACGTGCGCCGCGCGCCGAGCTCCACCTGCTGCCGGATCTCGCTCACCTCGAGGAGGGCGGTGCCCTCCGCGCGCGTGCCGGCGAGGCGGCGATTGATGATGCCGGTCCAGAGGTGCCCGCCCAGCGAGGTCACGTAGTCGACGCCGACGCCGATGCTCAATCGTGGGCGGTCGATGAACTGCGGACGAAAGCCAAGGCGCGCCGAGTCGTCGCTCACGGGGTTGAGCCACACACCCTGGAAGGGATCGGAGTAGGAGATGCGCTGCGCGCCGCGCTTGAGGGAATCGATGGCGAGGGCGGCGCCGCGTCGCACCCGCAACTCGCCCAGCTCCGCCATCGCATCCACGAGCGACTCCGACACCGGCGCGATCTCGCCCACGATCGCTGGCAGGTCGGCGACGCGCCGCGGCGGCGACGGCGCGGGCACGCAGCTCGCCGAGCGCAGCACGGCATTCGCGCGATCGTAGCCCTCCTGCACGAGGCTCGCGACCTGCGCGGGGGCGAAGTCCAGCTGTCCGTACTGCGCGACCTTCGTCGCAATCATGACGTCCGACTCGTGAAGGGAGTCCGGCGGCTGGAGGAAGAGGAAGCCGATCAGCGACGACGCCGTGCCGAGCGTGGAGCCGATCTCCTGTGGCGTCTCCACCGAATTGTCCATGCGGGAGACGATCACGCGCTCCGCACCCATGGCACGCGCGACGCTCACCGGCACGTTGAGGGCGAGTCCGCCGTCGATGAGCACGCGATCGCCGATGCGCACCGGGGCGAAGACGAGCGGAATCGCGAAGCTCGCGCGCACGGCCTGCGCGAGGTCCCCGGTGCCGATCACCACGAGGTCGCGCGTGGAGAGGTCGGTGGCAATCGCGCGGAAGGGGACGGGCAGT
>JBDSTA010000123.1:0-1924 GCA_039928475.1 Gemmatimonadaceae bacterium
GGTCAAGACGAATTGATATGTCGCGCCGAGTCCGGAGGTGCCGTCGTCACGCGCGATGCCCACGAGGTAGTGGGCGTATCGCACGCCGATTCCGAGCCGCAGGCGCGTGCTGGTGGATCCGTACAGCGATTCCTGCGCAATGCCGCCACGCAGGTCGAGCAGGCCTGCCTTCGCCGATGCGAAGACGAATCGCTCGTTGCCGCCGCCTTCGTCGTGCTGGTAGGACACGCCGGCGCGGAGGTCGTGCTCGGCCCATGGAAGATAGCCTTCCAGCGCCGCGACGCCCGTCGCACGCTCGAGCGCACGCGACGGCGAGAGCAGGAAGCTGGCGATGGCGCCGCGCACGGGGAGACCGGCGGGACGGTCGATGACCGCCCCGACGTCGATCGACGTCGCACGCCCGCTCGCGAGATCGACATCGCCCGTGCGCCGGCGTACCGCAATGCCCGCCGTTGCAGCGCCGCGCGTCGCCGCGGCCACGCCGGAGATGATCGTCGACGTGTAGGAGATGCCATCACCAAGCGACTGCGGATCGCTATCGGTGCGCGGAATATCTCCCACACCGGCCTGCGCGAACGAAAGGCCGAGCGTGAGCCCGCGGGGGATGCGAAACGCGGCGGTCCCAAGCTGCGCCGTGACGCCCTGCTCGATCGGTGAATCGAGCGCCGAAGCGGAAAAGCGAAAGCGGTCCATGGGGCCGAGCGCGATCGTCGCGGGATTCCAGAACCCGCCCCCCGCCGAGACTGCGAGCGCGGAAGCTTCGGCAAGAGTGCCGACAGGGAAGCGAAAGAGGTCACGACCGGGAACCTGCTGCGCCCCCAGCGAGCTGAACGCTGTGGCGGCCGCGATGGCGGCGAACGTCATGCGGCACATGAAGTTGAGCTTAGGCGGACAGATGGCTTCACGCAACCGCCGCGCTACCCCCGCGACGACGGCGGCACTAGCTTTCAAGGTCGAATGCGCACCCTGCACACGCGTTGATACCCGAGCACCACCGAGCCGCTCTCACTTACGGGAGCCGGCCTGCCGCGCGTCGTGCCCCAGGGAACCTCACGTGTGCCGGCCGCACGCCGTCGCGGCTGATCCCCCGCGCGTTGCACACTCATCGCCCAATCACCTCGTAATGCCTGAGTCTCCGCTCGCCACGAGCCTTCGTTCGCATCCCTGCGGTGCACTTCGCACGGAGCACGTCGGACAGACCGTGAAGCTGGGGGGCTGGGTGCATCGCGCACGCGATCTCGGTGGACTCGTGTTCGTCGACCTGCGCGATCGCGCTGGACTCGTGCAGGTGTCATTCGATCCCGGCACGGCCGGCGCGGATACGTGCGCGCGCGCCGGCGCGCTCGGCGCCGAGACCGTGGTGATCATCGAGGGGACGGTGGTGGCGCGGCCAGATGCCATGCGCAACGCCGACATGGCGACCGGCGACGTCGAGGTGAAGGCGAGGTCGCTGCGGGTCGTCGGTCCCGCGAGCACGCCGGCGATTCCAGTGGCGCGCGGCAAGAATGAGTTGCTCGCCGCGGAGGAGCTGCGCCTCAGGCATCGCCACCTGGACCTGCGGCGCGACGAGCTCCAGAAGAACCTCCTGCTGCGTCATCGCCTGCTGCAGGCGACGCGTCGCTTCCTGTCCGACGCGGGCTTCGTCGAGATCGAGACGCCGATCCTCACCAAGCCCACGCCGGAAGGCGCACGCGACTACCTCGTGCCCAGCCGCGTGCATCCGGGCGAGTTCTATGCGTTGCCGCAGTCGCCGCAGATCTACAAGCAACTCCTCATGGTGGCGGGCTTCGATCGCTACTTCCAGGTCGCGCGCTGCTTCCGTGACGAGGACCTGCGCGCCGACCGCCAGCCGGAGTTTACCCAGATAGACTGTGAAATGAGCTTTGTGGGCCAGGAGGATATACTGAATATGTTTGAGGGGTTG
>JBDSTA010000124.1:0-4202 GCA_039928475.1 Gemmatimonadaceae bacterium
GCGACTCGATCGTCGCGCAGCTCAACATGGACATGGTGGGTCGCGGCGCCGCGGCGGACGTCACGGGCGAGGACAAGGCGGGCGGCCTGCTGCACGGCGGCCCCGGCTACCTCCAGCTCGTCGGCTCGCGTCGCCTCTCCACGGAGCTCGGCGACCTGATGGAGTCGGTGAACACCGCGGGCAAGTACGGCTTCAGGTTCGACTACGGGATGGATGCGAACGGCCACCCGCAGAACATCTACTGCCGGAGCGACCACTACGAGTACGCGCGCTACGGCATCCCGATCGTGTTCATGACGACGGGCGGACACTCGGACTACCACCAGGTGACCGACGAGCCGCAGTACATCGACTACACGCACATGGCGGAGATCGCGAAGTTCGTGCAGTCGGCGGCGACGACGATCGCGAACCTCGACCACCGCATCGTGGTGGACAAGGCGAAGCCGGACCCGAAGGGCCGCTGCGTGCAGTAACGCGCGCGCGAGATCTGCGCGGATCGGCAGCACGGACTCTACGCGGATTTCGTTGCTGGGAGTAACTGCTGGTCGTCAAACAGGTGGCACACCGGGCTCAGCGCTGGTGTGCCATTTGCGTGATGCACCTGGCCCGGCCACACTCGTCTCAACCGTCATGCGCATGCGCCTGTTTCAGCTCATCCCGCTCGCCGCGGTCGCGGCATGCTCGTCCTTGGGGAAGGGGCCCGGCACGGTCACGCCGACCACCAGCAGCACGACGGGCAGCCTGCCGGTCACCATCCCGGTGTCCGCCGCCCCGCAGAGCTTCGTGCGCTCCACGTCGGAGTCGCAGCTCACGCGCACCATCGACGTGCGCGAGGGCCTCTCGCACGCGCAGGCGATGCGGCTCCTCACCGACGCGCTCAACCAGCGGTACACGGTGGACGTGACCGACCCGCGAGTCGGGTTCGTGATGACGTCGTGGCAGGCCAGCGTGCTGCGCGATGGGGTGCCCGACCTGCGCTATCGCACCCGCATCACGGCGCGCTTCGTCGGCGACGACTGGCGCAAGCTCTCCATCGCGGACGAGGCCAACTGGGCGAAGGGCGACGAGTGGGAGGTCGGCTACGACAGCCCGCAGCTCGAGGCCGTGGCGGCCGACCTGCGGGCAAAGCTGGGAAAGAAGCCCTAGCCTCGGCCTACCAGCGCAGCGATCTGCCACACGCCGGCCTGTCGCTGGAGGATCGCGCGCTGGTTGATCGGCGTAGGAGAGCCAGCGGTCTTCGAGCCCTTCGGCACGATCTTCACGACCAGCTTGAACTCGGCGTCGGCCGAGTCGCCGACGATCCGTAGCGGACCGTAGACGAGCGACGCGTCGAGCTTGTCCGCGCGCGCGAAGAACATGTTCTCCCACAGCTCCTGCTGCTGCGACGTCATCGAGGGGATGACCGCGCGCAGGTTCGCGACGTTGCCGCTCTCGATGGCCTTCGAGTAGCGGATGATCGCGGCGCGCACGGCATTCGTGTCGGACATGGCGACGCGCGCGGTGCTGTCGCGCACGCGCTTCGCATCGCGATCGCGCTGGAGCTTCGCGGTGTCCACCGCGAGGACGATCGCCGGAGGGACCACCAGGCCGGCAGGTGGCATCGGTGACATCCGCGTCGTGTCGGCGACGGTCGCGACGGCGGAGTCGTGCGACCGCGCCGCAGTGTCCGCGGTCAATGCGCTGTCGCGCGCGGCACTCGTGAGCTTCTCGGTGCTGATCGCGTCGGGCCGCACGTACATCGCGAACGCGATGGCGGCCACGCCCACGGCGGAGACGCCGAGCACCACGGGCATGCGGCGCATGGGCTTCGACGCGGGAATCTCCGTCACCTCGGTCGTCGCCTGCGTCGCGCGCAGGAAGGCCACCGTCGGCGCGCTGCGCGGCGTAGGGCGCAGCTCCTGCGACTCGCGCGACGGCACGCCGGGCCTGCGCATGTGCGTCCCGTTCAGTGCGTCGCGCACCTCGACGGCCGATCCGTAGCGATCCTTCGGCGAGCGCGCCAGCAACCGCCCGACGATGCCGGCGACGGACTCCGGAATGGCCTGGTCGAGCGCGTGAACGCCCGGCGCATCCTCCGAGAGGCGGCGCTTGATCATCTGCTCGCGCGTCGCCGCGCTGAACGGCGGTGCCGCCGTGAGCATGAGGTGCAGGATGCAGCCGAGCGCGTAGAGGTCGCTGCGCGCGTCCACCGGATCGCCGACGAGCTGCTCCGGGCTCATGAACTCCGGCGTGCCGATGACCTGCCCCGTGCGCGTGAGCCCTTCGTCCACGCCCTCGCGGATGGCCTTCGCGATGCCGAAGTCCACGACCTTCGCGATCTCCTTTCCTGCGCGCGAGCGCATGATGAGGATGTTGTCGGGCTTGAGGTCGCGATGGATGATGCCCAGCTCGTGCGCGGCGCCCAGTCCGTCGGCGATCTGCCGCGCGAGGTCGAGGGCACGATCCACGGCGAGGGGCGCCTCGCGCGTGAGGAGGCGCGACAGCGGCTCGCCCTCCACGTACTCCATCACGAGGTAGATGAGTCCGTCGCTCTCGCCGTAGTCGAACACGGCGGCGACGTTCGGATGGATGATGCGCGCCGCGTTCGACGCCTCGCGCGCGAACCGTGCGGCCGACTCCGCGTCGTTCACGAGCGAGGGGCTCATGACCTTGATCGCGCAGAGGCGGTTCATCTTCACGTGCTCGCCGAGGTAGACGCGGCCCATGCCGCCCTCGCCGATGCGCTTGAGGATGTGATAGCGGTCCGCGAGCACGCGCCCGATCAGGGAGTCGGAGCCCTTGGGGCGGAGGGAAGTGCCGTCGTTGGGGCAGAACTTGGCCGAGGTCTCGTACTCGGTGCCGCACTGCGGGCACACCTTGAGGACCGCGACGGTCTCGGCGTCCTTCGGCGAGGCCTGCCGCGCGAGCAATCCGGACCCCAGCCCACTCTCCGCCAGCGCACGCGCCTCGGCGTCGCGCATGGCGCGCTCCTCGGCGGTGGGCGGAGTGATCGGGGGCGCGGAGCCGGGCTTGTCGTCGTGGTCAGAAGCCATCGCCGTAGAGTATGACGATGACCCGCCCTCGCGTAAGGGCAAAAAGGGGGTCGGAGGCGCTCGCCTCCGACCCCGATCCGGCGACTACGGGTTCCGGCGGTCCTGGCGCAGCTCGCGGCGGTCCTGGCGGAGCTCGTGACGGTCGCCGCGCGCGTCCACGGAGTCGTGGCGGATGTCACGCCGATCACCGTGCAGGTCGCGGGAGTCGCCGCGGAGCTCCCTCCGCGCCGCGCGCACGGCGGCGGTGTCCTTCGCGGACTTCGCTGAAGCAAGCGCGCGGGAATCCTGGCGGACTTCGCGCCGGTCGCCGCGCACTTCGTGGCGGTCGGTGGCCGTCTCGCGGCGGTCGCTGCGCACCTCCCGTACGTCGCTGCGCACTTCGCGGCGGTCGCGGCGGATCTCGGTGGTCGCCTGCGCCTGGAGTGCGGACGCGGATGCGAGCAGTAGGAGCGAGCTGGCGATGAAGACTTTCATGGGTGCCTCTCTGTTGGGTTCACGCAGGAGACGTAAAGGCATCGCGATCTGTTAAAGGCGTGACGTGGGTCACACAGGAGGATGCTCGCTCGCGCGAGCTCTTAGGTGACGTTGTCGGTGTCGGACGTGGGAGTACAACGGAAGTCGGCTCGGACACAATATCCGAGCCGAAAGCCGCAGTGGCCGACGTCCGTCACTGAAATCGCTTCTCCCCTTAGATCGCGTCGGTCAGCACAATGACGACGTTGTTGGTGTCGGACGTGGGAGCACAACGGCAATCGGCCCGGACGTCAGAGTCCGAGCCGAATACCGATGTTGCCGACGTCCGTCACTGAAATCGCCTTGCGCTCAGATCGCTCCCTTCCTCACCACGATGTCACGCGACAGCGTGAGCCGCATCGGCGATCCTTCGGGCAGGCATGCGTCCGTCGTCGTCGTGCGGCGCGCGGCCACCGTGCCCGCCGCCGCACCGGCGGCCGCGCCGATCACCGTGGCCTTCGTGCTCCTGCCGAGGATGCGGCCGAGCACCGCGCCGGCCACTGCGCCGCCGATGACCTTCTGCTTGTCGTTACCGCTCGACGTCTGCACGCCTTGCATGGTGCCGAGCGACGCGATGTCGCCGGCCGCGGGCTGCGGCTCGCCGTTCACGTCCACCGAGCGCACGCGAAACTCGATGCGGCTGTTCTCGATCGG
>JBDSTA010000125.1:0-3257 GCA_039928475.1 Gemmatimonadaceae bacterium
CACCTTCCCCTCGAGCTCGAGTCCGGCGAGATCGTCGCGCTTGAGCTTCGCGATCGACGTCCCGTATCCCACGAACACGATGTCGCCCGAAGCTGCCCGCTTCGTCGGCGGCACCCCGGGTCCGAGGTTGATCAACGGCACCACGTCTGCCCCGATGCGCAGCGCCGTCGTCCGGCCACCCTCCTCGACGACGATGCGAGAGCTCGCGGCGAACGTCTCGCGCTGCAGCGGTACGCGCTGGACGTAGAGGCTGTCGCCCGCCGGCTCGAGTCCAAGCCGCTCGACGCGGTCCGCCAGGAAGCGCGCGGCGCGCGTGGCGTCGTCCGTGCCGGTTTCCCGTCCGCGCATGGAGTCCGCCGCGAACGCGTAGAGGTCCCGGCGCAGCTCATCCGCCGAGATCTCTCCCGTTGGCGTCGCTGCCGGCTGTGCCGGCGCGACCACCACCGGCTTGGCGCAGGCGGAGAGGACCAGCAGGAACGGCGCGAATGAAAATCGTCTCACGAGACTCCACTGTGGTGTGCCTTGGGCCCCGGCAAGCGAAGCCGCCGCCGAACCGCGCGGTGTCACGAGGGTATTATTGATGATCCCTCGGCGGCACCGGAGGGTGGCGAGCCCTGAATGGGACTGCCTACCTTACCCGGACGTCAATTCTTCGCGCAGGTACCGGCTCCGTGCTCTACTTCTGCATCCCCTCGTACAACGAAGCGCCAACCATCGGCCTCCTGCTCTGGCGCCTGCGCAAGGTGCTCCAGGAGCAGCCTCGCGAGTACGAGGTGCTGGTGTACGACGACGGCAGCACCGACGCCACGGCCGCGACGCTCGAGCCGTACCACAAGGTCATGCCCCTCACGGTGCTCGGCGGAAGCCGCGTGGGCTACGCCGCCGCGGTCGACGCGCTGTGCCGCGAGGCGTCGAGGCGCACGCGCTATCCGCGCCGCGATGCCATCGTGCTCCTCCAGGCGGACTTCACTGACCAGCCCGAGCACCTGCCCGAGCTGATCAAGCGCTTCGATGGCGGCGCGGATATCGTCGTTGCCGAACGTCCGGTGGACGCCCTCACCGTGCCGCAGCCGGTGCGCACACTGCGACGCATGGCGCCGTGGGTCGTGCGTCCGTTCGTTTCCGTCGCAGGCGTGAAGGATCCGTTCGGCTCGCTGCGCCTCTTCCGCGTGTCGGTCATTCGCGATCTCGCGAAGGAGCGCGGCGACCAGCCGTTGCTTTCGGGCGACGGATGGGGCGCCAACGTGGACCTGCTCCTGCGCGCCGCGCCGCATGCGCGTCGCCTCGAAACCGTGGAGCTCGCGCCGCGATACGACGTCCGTCCGCGCGAAACGCGCATTCGCGCCTGGACCGACGCCATGACCCTGCTCCGCTTCGCCCGCGGCGCGCGAGGACGCAGCGTCCGCGCGCGAAGCACCGCCACCGCATGACGTCGGCGCACCGGCCGCTGGTACGCTTGCTCGTGGTCGCCCTCTCGCTCGCTGCTCCCGCGGCGCGCGCGCAGGACGGATCGCGATTGCCCGTACCATTTGCGGTCGGTGAGCGCCTGGAGTACGACGTTCGCTTCGGCAAGCTCAAGGTCGGCTCGGCGTCCATGGAAGTCGGGGATGTCCAGGAGGTGCGCGGACGCGAGACCTGGCACACGATCTTTCAGGTGCAGGGTGGGACGTTCTTCTATCGCGTGAACGACCTGTACGAGAGCTGGGTGGACACCCACACCGGCAACTCGCTCCGCTTCCGCAAGGACCAGAACGAGGGACGCCGCGACGTCGAGCAGATCTACAACATGTTCCCCGAGCGCGGTGTCTTCGTCGAGGACGGCGACACCGCGATGGTGAGCGTGCACAACCCGCTCGACGACGGTTCCTTCCTGTACTTCATCCGGACCATTCCCCTCGAAGTCGGGCAGACGTACAGCTTCAACCGCTACTTCAAGCCCGACCGGAATCCCGTGACGATCAAGGTCGTCCGCAAGGAGACCATCGAGGTGCCCGCGGGCAGGTTCAACGCGATCGTCGTGCAGCCGGTCATCAAGGCGAAGGGCATCTTCTCCGAGAACGGGCACGCCGAGGTCTGGCTATCGGATGACAAGAACCGCATCATGCTGCAGATGAAGTCCGGTCTGTCGTTCGGGTCCATCAACCTCTATCTCAAATCGTACCGTCCAGCCACGGCGGCAACGACCGCCCCGTAGACGAAGCGGATCTCTCACGGGTGCGCACCATCCCCGTCGCCATCCGCCCGAACAAGGTGAGCGCCGGTGACTTCGCGCATCCGCCCGCCGGCGACCATTCCTTCGGCGCATTCCTGCGCGCGCTTCCCGACGTCCTCGTCGCGCGCGACTTCCGGAAGGTCGTCAGCGCCATCGCATCCGCCGCACGCGCGAAGCGCGGCGTCGTGATCATGCTCGGCGGCCACATCGTGAAGACCGGGCTCGCACCGGTGCTCATCGAGTTGATGCGGCGCGGCGTCGTCACCCACGTGGCGATGAATGGCTCGGCGGGCATCCACGATTACGAGGTGGCGCGCTTCGGCGCGACGTCCGAGGACGTCGCCGCCGGCCTCGAGCTGGGCACGTTCGGCATGGCCGAGGAAACGGGTCGCGAGATGAACGAGGCATTCATCCGCGGCATGCGCGAGGAGCGTGGCATGGGCGAGTCGCTCGGACTCGCGCTCGAGGAGGCATCGTCGCTCGCGAACGCGGACCTCTCGCTGCTCCTCGCCGCGCGACGACTGGGCATCCCGCTCACCGTGCACGCGGCACTCGGTGCGGAGATCATCCACCAGCACCCCGCCGCGAGTGGCGCCGCCATCGGCGACACGAGCCATCGCGATTTTCGCCGGTTCGCACATTCGCTCGCGTCCATCGACGACGGCGGCGTTGTGCTGAACCTCGGCAGCGCGGTGATCATGCCGGAGGTGTTCCTCAAGGCGCTGACGATCGCGCGCAACCTGGGCGCGGGGAAGCCGCAGGGCTTCACGACGGTGGATCTCGACATGCAGCGCCACTACCGGCCGCGCGTGAACGTGGTGCAGCGGCCGACGCTCCAGTCAGGAAAGGGCTACGAGATCACGGGACATCATGAGATCATGGTTCCTCTCCTGGTCTGGGCAGTTGTGGAGGAACTGGATCGGTTGTGAGACTGAAAGACCGCCGGCGCTTCGCGCGGCTATGAGACTGAAAGACCGCCGGCGCTTCGCGCGGCTGTGAGACCGCTCGCTGCGCTCGCTGTGAGCATGCGTGAACTGCAAAAAAC
>JBDSTA010000126.1:0-7232 GCA_039928475.1 Gemmatimonadaceae bacterium
AGTGCGGTCGCCGAGCCCGGCGTTCACGACGATGAGCGCCCGGCCCGCCGCGTCGGCGACGCGCGCGTCACCCTGGCGGGCGATCGTGTCGTTGAGCAGCCAGTTGGCCACCACCGCGAGCACGATGATGGCGAGCGCTCCGCTCACGCCGGCGGCGACGAGGAAGCGATGGTGCAGCGAGGGCGCTGAGCGCTGCTGGATGGGGCTGGAGAAGAGCGACATCGACGTTCGTGGCCGTGCTTGAGGGAGTGAAGTGCTGTGCGGGTGCGACGCGTCGGCGCGGCGTGCTTGAATGCCCCCTACATGGTACTAGATTGCGAATGCGACCTACGTCCCGCCGAGCCGTCACATGACCGACATCGCTTCACCCCTGCCAGCCGGCGAACTGCCGGCCGGGTACGACCCTGCCGTCATCGAGCGCAAGTGGCAAGCGCGCTGGGTCGCCGAGGGGACCAACACGCCGGATCTCGCGAACGGAGCCAATCCGTACTACGCGCTGATGATGTTTCCCTATCCGAGCGCGGAAGGGCTGCACGTCGGAAACCTGTTTGCCTTCACTGGCAACGACATCTACGGACGATTCCACCGCCTGCAGGGGCACACGGTGTTCGAGCCGTTCGGCTTCGACGCGTTCGGGATCCACTCCGAGAACTTCGCGATCAAGGTCGGCGTCCACCCCAGCGAGCTCATTCCCCGGAATATCGACAACTTCCGCCGCCAGGTGCAGCGGACAGGGCTGATGGTCGACTGGACGCACGAGCTCTCCACCACGGACCCCTCCTACTACAAGTGGACGCAGTGGGTCTTCCTGCAGCTCTACAAGCAGGGGCTCGCCTACAAGAAGAAGGCGGCGGTCAACTGGTGCCCCTTCGACAAGACCGTGCTCGCCAACGAGCAGGTCGTGGGCGGCGCGTGCGAACGCTGCGGCACCATGGTCGAGCAGCGCTTCCTGGAGCAGTGGTTCTTCCGGATCACGGACTACGCGGGCCGCCTGCTGGCGAACCTGGACCACCTGGACTGGGCTGACACCACCAAGACGGCGCAGCGGAACTGGATCGGCAAGTCCGAGGGCGCCGAGATCCTGTTCGTCGTGCAGGACCTCATGGAGTTCGCCGGCAGCGCGACCGCCGAGGCGGGAATGTCCGGCGAGGTGGCGGTGACGAACACCGAGATTCGCGTGTTCACCACGCGGCCCGACACGATCTACGGCGCGACGTATCTCGTCCTCTCCCCCGAGCATCCGCTCGTGGGCGCGGTGACGACCGACGACCAGCGCGACGACGTCGAAGCATACGTGGCCACCGCCGCGAAGCAGGACCTCGTCACGCGCAAGACGTCCAGGGAGAAGACGGGCGTGTTCTCGGGCGGCTACGCGACGAATCCCGCCACGGGTGAGCCGGTGCCGGTGTGGATCGCGGACTACGTGCTCATGGAGTACGGCACGGGCGCGATCATGGCCGTGCCGGGGCACGACGAGCGCGACCACGAGTTCGCGAAGAAGTACGACCTGCCCATCGTCGCGGTGGTCGCGCCGGCGAGCGGCGCGCTCGTGGACGTGCAGGCCGAGGCGTTCACGGAGAGCGACGGATGCCGCCTCATCAACTCGGGCCGCTTCAACGGCCTCACCGTGGATGAGGCGAAGTCGGCGATCGTCACCGAGCTCTCCGTGCGGCATGCGGCCGTGCCGGTGGTGAACTATCGGCTGCACGACTGGTGCATCTCGCGTCAGCGCTACTGGGGCCCGCCCATCCCCATCGTCTATTGCGACGCGTGCGGCACGGTGCCGGTGCCCGAGGACCAGCTGCCGGTGCTCCTCCCCGTGCTCGAGGACTTCCGCCCCGACGACTCGGGGGTGAGCCCGCTCGCGCGCGCCGAGGAGTGGTATCACACCACGTGTCCGCAGTGCGGCGCGAAGGCGCGGCGCGAGACGGACGTGAGCGACACGTTCCTCGACAGCTCGTGGTACTTCCTGCGCTATCCCAGCACGGGCTTCAACGACATTCCCTTCGACCCGGCGATCACGCGCAAGTGGCTGCCGGTCACGAGCTACATCGGCGGCAACGAGCACGCGGTGCTGCACCTGCTGTACGCGCGCTTCGTGACGATGGTCCTCCGAGACGCTGGGCTCATCGACTTCGAGGAACCGTTCACGCGCTTCCGCGCGCACGGGATGATCGTGCGCGAAGGCGCAAAGATGTCGAAGAGCAAGGGCAACGTCGTGAACCCGGACGAGTACATCGAGGAGTGGGGCGCGGACGCGTTCCGCACGTACCTCATGTTCCTCGGCCCCTACGAGGAAGGCGGTGACTTCCGCGACAAGGGCATCTCCGGCGTGAAGCGCTTCCTCGATCGCCTGTGGCGCTCCGTGCACGACGCGCGCTCGGACGGCGAGCCCGACGCAGCGGTGAAGCGGAAGCTGCACCAGACCATCAAGAAGGTCGGCGAGGACATCCCGAAGCTGAGCTACAACACCGCCGTCGCGGCGATGATGGAGTACATGAACACGATGCGCTCGGGCGAGCGCACGCCGCACGTGGACGAGGTGCGCCCACTCGTGCAGCTCGTGAGTCCCTTCGCGCCGCACATCGCCGAGGAGCTGTGGTCGGTGCTCGGCAACACGAAGGGCGTGTTCGACTCAGGCTGGCCGACGTACGAGCACGCGCTGACGGTGGAGGATCACGTCACGATGGCGGTGCAGGTGGGCGGCAAGACGCGCGGCACGATCACGGTGGCGAAGGGCGTCACGCAGGAGCAGGCGATGGCGGCGGCGATGGCCGAGCCGGGCATCGCGAAGTTCGTGACCGGAGAGCCGAAGAAGGTGATTTTCGTGCCGGGGCGGATGCTGAACATCGTAGTCTGACAGTCCGACAGTCTGGACAGTCCGACAGTCAAGGCGGTCTCGATCGCCGCAGTGACTGTCAGGCTGTCGGACCGTCCCGACTGACCGGCTCCTAGAACCGCACCCCGACCGTCAGCGGCAGCGTCATGATCGGGCGCCCGTCCGCCAGCATCACGTGAAAGCGCGCCTCGGCGACGGCCGAGAAGCCCGTGAGCGGAATCTCCACGCCGCCGCCGGCGTTGAAGCCCGGCCGCGTGCCCTCGTGCGTGCCGTTGTAGATCGCGATGCCGCCGCTCACGAAGGTCTGCGTCGACGACTGCATCAGCCGGTAGACGATCGTCGTGCCGAGCGAGAGGAGGTTCATGTCGCTCCCCGCGTGCCCTTCCTTGAGCGCGAAGCGCTGGTAGAACGCCTCACCGCGCAGCGAGTAGGGCTGGCCGCTCACCGCGTATTCCACCGTGCCGCCGAGCGCATAGCCGGCGGCGTGGTCGTCGCTGAGGCGACCGACCGGGATCGCGATGCCTGCCGTCACGCCGAACAGCGGGACGTAGTAGTCCGACTGCGTGCGCGGCGCGGGCGCTGTGGGATTGCCGGCCTGGGCGGCCGCGGTGACCGCGAGTGACGCGGTGAGGGCGAGGGCAGTGACGAGGCTGGAACGCATGAATGATTTCGTTTTGGTAGGTGCATGCCCCTCGCATCCGGCTCGGGGCGACGAACTTCCTGACTTCCCGACTACAACATCCTGGCGACCCACTCGCCGACGAAATAGCCGACAGCGGCGACGCCGAGCCCGACGACGAACATGTCCATTCCCGAGCGGAACACGCTCCGGCCCGTGAACACCGACCGCGCCGCGCCAACCACCCAGTGTGACAGCATCGAGATCGCGAAGGATACCACGACCGCCGTTCCACCATCGAACATGAAGAACGGCATCACCGGGATCAGCGCGCCCACGGCCGTCGCGATGCCCGTGATCCAGGCCTCGCGCATCGGCGACGTCGCCGACTCGCTGATGCCCAACTCCTCCTGTACCTGCTCGGCCAGCATCTGTTCCGGATCCGCCATCACCTGCGTCGCGATCCGGTGCGCCGACTCCCGGTCCATCCCCTTCGCTTCATAGATGAGCGCCAGCTCGTCGCGCTCGATCTCCGGCATGAGGGCGATCTCGTCGCGCTCCATCGCGATCTCGTGCGCGTACACCTCGCGCTCGCTCTGCGCGGCGAGGTAGCCGCTCGAGCCCATCGACAGCGCATCGGCGATGAGCCCCGCGACACCGGCGACGATCACCGCGTGGTACGACGTCGCGCCCGTCGCGCCGAGCACGCCGGCCACGAGGCCGAAGTTCGCCGTGAGGCCGTCGTTGAAGCCGTACACGACGTTGCGCAGGAAGCCGCCGGCGCCCGTCTTGTGCCAGGGCTCGCCCGTGCGCCCCGCCACCGCGTTCAGCGTCGTCGCATGCTCCGCCGACTCCTTGGCGAGCAGGAGCGCCTCGTCGCGACCGGCCACTCCACTGCCGGTCGTGCGATGCATGTCGAGGTACGCCTTGACCTCGCGTCCCTCCTCCGCGAGCAGCATCGGCAGCAGGAAGTTCGGGCCGAAGCGGCGGCCGAGGAACGCAAGCAGGCGCGTGCGCGCCGTGGGGCGATGCGGGCCGATGGTGCGACCGTGCTGCGCCAGCAGCCCCGCCCAGATCTCCAGGTGCCGGTCCTCCACCTCGGCGAGCCGGCGATAGATGTCCTGCTTGGCCGGATCGGGCTCCGCGAGCGAGAGCAGGCGGTAGAGGTACGCGGCGTCCGCCTCGTCCTGCCAGTGGTGCTCGAACGCGTGCAGGTCGGGCGTCGAAGGGGTCGGGGGAGTCATTGTGGCCATGCGCGAAATATGGCCACGCGTGCAATGCCGCGGGTGGCCGCCGGGGCAGAAGGCAACCCTTCCCGAGGGACCTCGTGTCCTAGATGCACAACGCTCCACCGACCAGAGGATCTCGACAATGCGTTTCACCCACTTGCTTGCCCTTGCTGCGGTCACAGGCGCCGCGGCGAACAGCGCCGACGCACAGGAGTCGCGCGCGTCCACTGAAGCCCGTGTCCGCACCATCGCGCCCAGCGTCTACCGCTACGACGCCGCTCCCTCGCACCGCGCTGCGCTCGGCGTCGTCACCGGCACGAGCGGCACGCTGCGCGACACGCTCGGCATCCTGATCACCTCCGTCACGCGCGGCAGTCCCGCCGAGAAGGCGGGCATCGAGGAGGGCACCCGCGTGTCGGCGATCAACGGCGTGAGCCTCCGCATCGCCGCGGCCGACGTCGAGGACGGCGAGATGTCCGCGGGCGTGACGCGCCGCCTAACGCGCGAGCTCGGGAAGTCGAAGCCGGGCGACGAGGTGGAGCTCCGCATCTATCGGGACGGCAAGTTCGCGAACGTGAAGGTGAAGACGGCCGACTCCGACGAGCTCTTCAGCCGCAACGATGCGGTCCGCGTCACGGCGGCGGATCGCGAGAATCGCCCGGCGCTCGGCATCGGGCTCGGGAGCACCGGCGGCAAGCGCGACACGCTCGGCGTGCTGGTCATGAGCGTGTCGGATTCGTCGCCGGCGTCGAAGGCGGGCATCGAGGAGGGCAATCGCATTGCCTCGATCAACGGCGTGAACCTTCGCGTCGCGAAGGAAGATGCGGGTGACCGCTGGCTCGGCAGCACGAAGGCGCAGCGACTCCAGCGCGAGATCTCGCAGCTCAAGGTGGGCGAGAACGTCACGCTGAAGGTCTACGGCAATGGCCAGTACCGCGACGTCACGCTCAAGGTGGCACGCGCGGGCGACCTCCCGCGCAGCTCGGGCGGCATGACGATCTTCGGCGGCCCCGGCTTCGATGGATTCGAAGGCATGCCGGCGATGCCGGCGATGCCCTCGATGCCCTCGATGCCCATGATGCCGTCATATCCCATGGAGCCGATGGGCGCGGCGATCCGCGCGATGCCGATGGCGCCGATGGCGCCGCAAGGCGTCTACATCGAGCGGATGCCCGAGCTCAATCGCGAGCTCGAAGGCATGCGCACGCGCATCGAGACCATGCGTCCGCAGCTCGAGCGGATGCGCGTGGACGCGCCACGCGTGCGGGTGCAGCTCAACAACCTGCGGTCGACCCTTCCGCGCGTGATGGTTTCACCGCGCGCGCGAGTCACGAGCGTCAGGGTGTAACAAAGGGGTGTCAGGGTGTCGGGACGTCGGGGTGTCAGGCCCTGACTTCCTGACGCCCTGACTTCCTGACTTCCCGCCTAGAACTCGATCTGCGCTCCGAGCTCGATCACGCGGTTCGGCGGGATCTGGAAGAACTCCGTCGCCGAGCGCGCGTTGCGCGACATGATCGCGAAGAGCTGCTTGCGGATGCGCGACATCTTCGCCTTCCCCGTGAGCACCAGGCGCTCGCGGCCGAGATAGTACGAGGTGTCCATCGGCGGCACGGGCACGCCCTGCTTCATCGCGCGCGCGAGCACCTCGGGGATGTTCGGCGATTCCATGAAGCCGTACAACGTGACGATGCGGTAGAAGCCCTGCCCGAGCGTCTCCAGCCGCAGGCGCTGCGAAGGATCCACCTGCGGCACGCCACGCGTCTGCACGCTCAGCAGCACGATCGTCTCGTGCAGCATCTTGTTGTGCTTGAGGTGGTGCAGCAGCACCACCGGCACGCCTTCCGGCGAGGATGTCATGAACACCGCCGTGCCGCGCACGCGCAGGGGCGGGTTGCGCTCGATGCTCGTGAGGAACGTGTCGAGCGGCAGCGCGTTCTGCTCCTGGATCTCGTTGAGCTGCATGCGGCCGCGCTTCCACGTGCTCATCAGCGTGTAGATGACCGTCGCGATGAGGAGCGGCACCCAGCCGCCATGCGTGATCTTCACCACGTTCGCCGCGAGGAAGGAGAGGTCCACCGTGAGGAACGCCGCCGTGAGCAGGATGACGTTCTGCAGCGGCCAGTTCCATCGCGAGCGCGCGACGACGCCGAAGAGGATCGACGTGATCGCCATCGCGCCCGTGACGGCGATGCCGTAGGCGGCGCTGAGCGCCGTCGAGCTGCGGAAGTAGATCACGAGGAACAGGCAGCCCACCATGAGCGCCTTGTTGATTTCCGGGATGTAGATCTGGCCGGCCTGCGTGTCCGACGTGTGGACGATCTGCATCCGCGGCGAGTAGCCGAGTTGGATGCTCTGCTGCGTCAGTGAGTACGCGCCCGAGATGAGCGCCTGCGACGCGACGATCGCCGCTGCGGTCGCAATGATCAGGAGCGGCCACTGGAAGGCGGTCGGCGCGAGCAGGTAGAACGGATTCGACGCGGCGGTCGGGTCGCGCAGCAGCAGCGCGCCCTGGCCGAAGTAGTTCAGCATGAGCGCGGGCAGCGCC
>JBDSTA010000127.1:0-19104 GCA_039928475.1 Gemmatimonadaceae bacterium
AGCGGATTACCCTCGGAGTCAAGAAGATGAAGAGTTCCGTCTCGGTGGTTTGACGTGAGACATGCCCAAATAGCCCACCTATGAAGGGAATAGCCGACAGGAATGGAATTCCGCGCTGGCTCGCGTCGTGTTGCTTGTCGGTGAGGCCACCGAGGACGATTGTTTGACCGTCTCTGACCAGGAGCTGCGTCTGCACCGATCGTGTGGAGATTACCGGAGCGTTGAACGCCGTTTCGTTGGTCGCACTGCTCACCTCCTGTTTGACCTCCAACTCGACCGAACCGTCGATGCTGATCGATGGGCGGACCGTGAGCTTGGTGCCAACATCCTTGTACTGAACGACCTGATCCCTGACCGCCGCTTCAGTCGGGAGCGCACGCGAGACCTGCACGAACGGGCGCTGACTGCCGACGATGATTTCCGCCTCCTGATTGTTCGTCGTCAGTATGACAGGTCGGCTCACGACGCTCACATCCCCACGGCCAGCCACCGCACGCAGTGTCGCGTCCAGATTGATGCCCCCGACGCTCATCACCTTTATCGCGAAGTCACCGAGGCCGCTCTGCCCCGCGCCGGAGATGCTTGCCGTTCCCGTCATGTCCGTCTTGTGCGCAAGACTCGTTTCGCCGAGCTCTAGATCCACGCCGAAGCTGGTGCTCCTATCCTTGCGCACCTCGGCGATGTAGACCTCGATCATCACCTGAAGTGGGCGGATATCGATCTGACGCACCAGTGATTCGATCAGGAGATAGTCCGTGCGGTTCGCCCGTATGAGCAGATTGTTCGCACGCGTGTCCGGCACAATGGTGACGTCACCGGAGAAGCCATTCGTGGGCCGCGCCACCTGTGGCCCGCTCGGCACGGCGCCGAGCGCCGGTACCTGAATCTGGCGGAGCTCGTCGCCAAGCGTGCCTCGACGGCTATATTCGGATCCGATCGTCGCCTTGCCATACAGCGCGTTCACCGTTGATGCCACGTCGCTCGAGCGCGCATGCTTGAGCTGGATGACAAAAACCTCCACGCCCCCGGATCCCTGCACACGAGGAGCATCAGGTGGGAGCTGCTGCGACGCAGGCGCTGTACGTGGGGTCTCTCTGGGTCTGGCGCGATACACTTGACCTGCGGAGTCATCGACGAGTTCATAGGCCTGCGATTCCAGCATGCTCTGGAGAAGCCGGGGAACGTCGGCGCGCGCAATGGGCCGCGGCGTCTCCAGGGTTACGAGACCTCCTCCGGCCCCGGTGAACAGAACGGGCTTCGCCAGATACTGACCGAGTAGCTGAACAGCGGCACGCAGCTCCGTATTGGCAAGACGAATCGTCACGCTATCGCGCGCCGAGCCGATAGGGACCACCTTCTGTGCCCAGACCTGATCGCGCGAACAGAAGAGCGCTGCCACAACAAGGATGTTTCGCATTGAGGCCGTCACGGACGATCGTGCTTGAGTGTGAGTTTCCACGTGGTGTCCGGCGCCTGCACTACCACCGTGTCAGCACTGATCGTTCGGATAGCGAGCTTCTCGAACGTCGTACCGGCACGGACGATGGTGCCGGCCGGCTGTCCTGGAATTCCGTCGAGTATCGCTTGCCATGGTGGACCGCCTACGATTGCCCTGACGACGAACGTCGGTCGCATTGCTGTTGGGATGACGCCGCTCCGTGCAACGCCTCCGTCAGCGCGTGCGTCAAAGCGCACGTCGGCTGGCCGATTCGCGAGGCGAAATGGATCGTTGTCGACCGTGTTGCTTGCGGCCTGAGTAATCGAGTCTTCATCGGCCGTTGTGAACGGTGTTGGTGTGCGGGTGACCGCTACCGGTCGTTCGCTCCCTAGCGAGCGGACATGTGCGATGCGGGCGGCAGCTCCCGCTGCCGACGACACCGCAACAACGAAGAGAAGCGCCTCTGCGCGACCAATCATTGCTCCGCTTTCCCGGTCCCATGCATCGCCAAGGCCTCCACCAGGATCTGGATTCGCAGCAGCTCAGCGCGATTGGCATCGCCAAGCGGGTCGGCTGGACTGACTGACAGCTCGCGAACAGCGAACAAGGTTGGAGATGTCTCGAGCTCAGTCAGCATGTCGGTTAGGTGAGTGACATCGCCGATCGCCGTGACACGAACAGCCACACGCGCCTGTCCGGCACGGAATACGGAGTCTGGCCGGATCTGGACGGAGCTCACCTTGATGCCGAGCTCGTCGGCGATCTGGGTTATGCGACCGGCGAGATCGGCACCCGCAGTGCCGACCGACTCTCCGAGAATAACGCGTGCGCGCGCCGAATCGGCGCGGATCTCGCGCGCTGCAAGGCTGTCCTTCGTGGCTGCGAATCCACGAAGCTGCATTTGTAGGCCGCGTAGTTCCGCTGATGCTTCGCTCTCGCTCGCTCGTGCCTTTTCGTCCCAGCCCCGCCAGGCAGGGACGCCCTTCGACAGTCCAATGATGGAGCCGATCGACGCGATGCCGATGACGAGGACTTGCCGATCCCGAGGCGATATCGCAAGCGAGAGGCTCATGGCGATAGCACGGCGAGGCGCGCGGGAGCGACTGCCACTGACGGGTCTTCCGAGGGAGGCCGGCTTAGCACAAAGCGGAGCGCTGCATGCTCCAATTCCATGGTGCCCGTTATCTCGCGCGTGACAGGCCCAACGAGCAAAGCCCTGCCTACTCCGTGCAGTCCTGACAGCGCGTCGAGCGTTCCGGCCGCGTGCGGACTGATGACGCTCAGACTTCCGCCCAGCGTGTCCAGTCGCAGCGTCGTGATCGCCGTTGACTCAGGGAGCGCCAGGGCCAACTCTCCCAGCATGAGCGTAACTGGTCGTTGCGACGCCGCGAAGGAGTTCACTGCATTGATGGCAATTGTTGCTTTCGCGAGGTCGTGCTGGGCACGCACGAGCGCACGTTGTCTTCCGCGCATGCCGGCGAGCGTCATTCGCGCTCGTGCAGCCCTGTGCGTCGCGATGCCGGCGGGCGCGACCGCCGCGAGCACGATGCTAGCAGCCAGGATACCACTAAGGAGACGCATGCGGGTGCGCGCGCGACGGCGGGCGATCACGTCGCTCGTGTGTTCTCGAATGGCAAATGCGTCACTCCCCTGTACCCGCGTAGCCGCGAACGCACCCGTGAATGTCGGTTCCAATCCCTCCGGCAGTAGCCAGACCGACTTCAACGCCTGTTCGTGCCCACCCTCCGCACGTTCTCGGCGCATGCGCACGGGCGAACTATCGCAATGCTCGAGTCGCAAGCTTATGTCATCTTCGAGCCACACGGATTGCACGACCACGCCTGATTCTCCCGTACCCGCCGACAATCGCAACCGCGCGACCGCCGATGGCACGGCGCATTCGAACCGTGCCCCGGCGATCAGGCTCCCCTTCACGATCTCCGACAACACCGCGTCCTCGACGGCTGCGGCCCAGAGTTCGTTACCGCTGCTGACAACTGGTGAAGAGATCCTCAATCTGCCACCAGCGTTCACAAAGAATCGCTCTGCGCTCTGTGAGAGCATCGCATCCTGATCCCGCTTTGCTCGGACGTGAGGCATACCAGGAATCGGTCGCAACTGCGCTTCCGATGGTCCTACTGCGACGGACACACGCACTCCCTTGCCGAGTGTCGCCGGTCTGCCTTTGAGTAGGTCGGCAATCTCGTCTCGGAGGGGAACAGTGCCGCTCCTGGACACACATGAGACCCACACCACCCGACCTCCCTTCACGCCTACGGCGCGAAGCTCGTTTTGCTGAACCGCCAAGCCGATTCGCGAAGTCATTGGTTCTCGCGTTGCGTAACGATGGAGTGACTTCCGAACTGGCCGAGCCACACCACTGAACTCGCTATCACGGCGGGGTAGCCACTGATAGCACGAACAGTCACCTGCCACTGCGGCGGTTCCACAGTCGTCGCTACTGACAGCTCTGAATAGTGCACTCCCAGCGATTCAGCAGCCGCCTGAGGCAGTTGCGCGACAAACGTCGGGAGATCACTGAAGTATCGGCGGGCCGCTCTGTCGTCCATCAGTTGCCGAACGGCATCGTCCGTAAAGCCCGGGAGTGCGATCAGCACTGACGCTGGCGCCGTGGTGAGACAGACTCGCGCTGGCACGACTATAAGGTCTTCTACCAGGTCCGGCCTTGCTTCGAAACCGCGCACAAGCAGGATTTCGTCGGAAGATGCGAACTGACGATTTCGTGGACTTGGGCGGCCATTGGCGAGGTACCAGTCGGCTTCCGCACCAAGAGAACGTGCGGTTGAGTCGTTGTCGCGCCAGTCGAGCAATGCGTCAGTCAGTGCATCTCCCTGCTGGGGCCCCGCTGCCCGCATGAGGTATCGGCGCAACATCGTGGTGTCAGCGCTGTTTGCGTCGAGCTTGCTTCCCACCGCGGCCAGTGAGACGCTACACTCAATAGGTGCGGCGCGAAGCGCCGAATCCACGCGCACATCCAGCTCTCGCCATACGATGGGGCGATCGTCGTCCGAGGCCGCGGCCAGGGACCGATCGATGATCGCGATCACGACCGCTGAGCACCCCTCGGCAATCCAGTGTGCGCGCGCGGCGTTGGTGCGGTTCCTCGCGCCGCTGTAGGTCGAGCGACCAACCAGGGCAGTGCCGGTCGCTAGCACAGTAGCTATGGTCATGACCCATAACACGGCCGCCAGCGCAAAGGCGGGGCGCTTTCGTAGGATCATCGGCCTGCCACCGGCAACATGATCGTGTCGGTAGCAAGCACGAGGGCCATGGCGGCTGGCGGTACGATGCTCCTGCCCCACTGGGCAAGCCACTTGTCGCCGCTCGGGCTCACCTCAAGATACCGGAATTCACCCTGCCCAAGCCACGTACCAAGTGTGAGGACCTCACCCGTCGAGAGCTGGCCGATCACTGCGCTGGAGTCATGCTGTGCGTCGAGCGATACGGAGACGTCACATGGCTCGAGCCAGCCCCCCGGCACCTCGCAATGCGTTCGGAAATGCGCGCTGGTGGCATCGGCAGTAAACCGACCCAGCGAATCGGGTCGAACGTCAACGCGCGTCAACAATGCGTAGAGGATGCGCGTGGCATTCGCGCGCGTATCCTCAGTTCGCGCGACGCGCCCAAGGATCGTATTCGCGGCTTCGATTTGCCCGAGGAGGGCGGTCGCGCTCACGAGAAGGAGGCCCCCGAGCGCGATGCCGAGCATCACTTCGACGATGGTCATGCCGTGACGATCAGTTCGCATCGATCGGCCTCGCCGCACGATAGATGACCGTGCGCAAAACGGGCGCGTCCGTCAGCGTATCGTGAAGGACGACGTCGTAGAGTCGATCGGCTGGCATACTCACTTCCACATCAAAAGCGCCGAGGCGTGCACGCCCGACGTGCGCCTCCAACTCGGCGCGGCTCCAGAGTGAGATGCGGTTAAGCACCTCGGTCGCAAGCTGTGTTCGACGTTCCGCATTGCGTCCCTGCCGGACCGTCTCGGTGGTCTGCTGCAGCAGAGTGATGAGCGCGACCCCTGCCATGCCGAGAATCGCCGTGCCGAGCATGACTTCGAGCAGCAGCATGCCGGTTCGTGGGCCTCTCATGGCGTCGCGCCCACGTGAGCGACGAAATCGCGCGGCGCGTTGACCCTTCCCGTAAGCCGATCCACGTGCGCCGCAGAATCAGCGAGCACGGTTCCATCCGGCAACGCTGTCGCGATTGAGTAGGCGGACGCCAGCCGGATCACGACCGTTGCTGATTGTCCTGTAAGAAGGGCTTTTGCTCGTATCTTGGCGATTCGGTGCGTCGTATCGTCGGCCGGTACTGTCCTGCGCGGCATTGCCAGTGCCGCCACTCCCGAGATGAGCGCGATGATCGAGATCACGACGATCAATTCGATGAGCGTCACGCCAGGGCGCACCGACCGATTCTTGCAGTGCGTCATGCCGTAGGCCGGACGGAGTATACTGCCTGAAGGAGTGCCGCTGCCACGAGTGCCACGATGGCCGCGAAGGTGAAGATCAACGCCGGCTCGAGTGCGCGCACGGCGGTCTCCGTGATTCGCGCACTACGTTCCTGGTCCAGCTTCGCCGCGTGTGCCAGCATCTCACTCACCCGGCCCGTCTCTTCACCGGCACGCAGGAGCTGCACCGCTGTTGGCGTCAGCGCGTCGCTGGCGAGAAATGCTGCGGACAAAGAGCGACCAGCCGCTACGTCGGCGCTCGCCGCGACGAGACGTCGCTCCATGGCCGCATCACCGGCCGATCGGCCGGAAAAGCGCAGTGCCTCGATGACTGGTATTCCGCTTTCGAGCAGAGCCGAGAGTGAGAGCGAGGCACGTCCACTCGCGGCACTCCGGCGTGCTGTGCCAACCAATGGAATGGAGCGGAGTAGCTCGTGCCAGCGAAGCCGTCCTTGCTCCGTCGCCACCCAGGCACGCCACAGGATTCCCGCGGCGATCAAAAGCCCCGCTCCCGGCAGGGCGATTTGCCGAGCGACTCGGGAGGTCGCGAGCACGATCCGTGTTGCCGTGGGAAGCTGCTGATTGAGATCAGCGAGGATGTCAGCGAACCGGGGCAGCACCACCCCCACGAGGATCGCGATCGATGCAGTGCCCGCGAGTGCGAGAATCGCAGGATAGGTCAGGGCTGCTTGAAGAGCCGCTCGCGTCGCTGCGCTCGTCTCCATCAAGTCAGCCGCTCGCCGCACTGCCGCCCCCGCTGCTCCGCTTGCCTCTCCAGCCTGTGCAATGCCGACGACCACAGCGGGAATTGCAACGGGTGCAGTCGACATGGCTTGGGCCAATCCATGGCCTTCACGCACTTGCTGCTGAAGATGGGGAATTGCAGATCGCCAGCTTGCAGGAGCAATCTCCTCAAACGCCTTTAGTGCGCGCGACACTGGAAGCCCTGCCTCCAGGAGGTCGCCCAGCACACGCAGCCCGAGCGCGAGTTCGCGCGTCGGCATGGAGGCTTGGTGTGTTGCCCTCACTCCACCGAAGGTGATGGATATGGGATACAAGCCTTCATCGATGAGCTCGCGGCGAGCCGCTGTGGGGCTCGCACTGCCAATCTCACCGTCCCTGACGACGCCGGCGCTGTCAGCCGCGCGATAGCGGAAGACCGACTGACCTGCGCTCACCTAGCGCACCGGCCCATTCCAGGAGGTGATGTCGGCATCCTCACCAGATCCTCCGCTCCTCCCGTCCTTGCCGAGCGTGTAGAGATCGTAGCCGCTGGGATTCGACACGCCCGGTGACACGAAAACGTAGGCGCGCTTCCATGGATCCAGCGGAACCTCCTGCCTCAGGTACGGCCCCTTCCAGTTCGCCGGTGGCGTGCCAGACGCTGGCATCGTTCTGAGCGACTCGAGGCCCTGGTCAGTTTCTGGAAATGCATCGTTGTCGAGGCGGTATGCATCAAGTGCGAGCGCCATGATCTCGATCTGACTCTTCGCCGTGCTCCGACGCGCCTCGCCGACATTTCCGAACAGCTGGGGTGCGACAACCGCAGCCAGAGTCGCGATGATGGCGATGACGACGAGCAGTTCGATGAGCGTGAACCCGGACTTCGTTGCTCCGCGGCACTGCTTCCGGCTAGTCCTGAACCACACGAAACACCTCCTCGACGGTCGTGAGCCCTGCCTGTACGTTGCGCCATCCGTCTTCGCGCAACGGCACCATCCCCGCTTCGATGGCGGCTGCGCGCAGTTCCGCCCGCGGTCTCGCCGTGGCGATGGCGTCCTTTACTCCATCGGAAAGCAGCAGGAGTTCGAAGAGCCCGACACGCCCTCGGAACCCGGTCCCCCGACACGTCGGACAACCAACGCCTCGCGTGAGCGACATGCGCCCGATGGGACGCCCAGCCAGCGCGGCGATCTGCTCGGCGCTTGGCTCGTAGATAGTGACACAGTCGCTACAGATACGGCGCACCAGACGCTGCGCGAGTACACCTTCTACGGTTGCCGCCACCAGATAGTCCGGTACGCCGAGGTCAAGTAGACGCGGAATGGCTCCCACGGCGTCATTCGTGTGGAGCGTGCTGAAGACAAGATGGCCCGTCATTGCGGCCTGCACAGCTATTTCCGCCGTTTCCCGGTCTCGCATCTCGCCGACCATGATCACGTCAGGATCCTGTCGGAGGATTGCGCGCAGAGCAGAGTCAAAGGTCACTCCTGCTTGCCGATGTACCGGCACCTGCGTGACCCCGGCAAGCTGGTATTCGATCGGGTCTTCTACCGTGATGATCTTTTCCGCAGGCGCATTTCGCCCCTGAAGGGCGGAGTACAGCGTCGTGGTCTTGCCACTGCCCGTTGGGCCCGTGACGAGCAGCATTCCGTGCGGGCGCGCCGCGAGGCGGGATACTTGTTCGCGGATACCGGCTGACATTCCGAGCTCCGCCAGTCCCACTGGTCTTCCGCCGCGGTCGAGGAGCCTCAGAACCACTGATTCGCCATACATCGTTGGCACTGTCGATACGCGGAGATCGAGCTCTCGCGCTTCGAGCCGAACGCGAATACGGCCGTCCTGTGGGCGACGACGCTCAGAGATATCGAGTTCCGCGAGCAGCTTGATGCGTGATACGATTGCGTGATGAAGTGCGGGCGGTGGTTCGAGAGCGGCGACGAGAACGCCGTCGAGGCGGAAGCGGGCGGACAATCCACCGCGCGTCGCCTCGAGGTGGATGTCACTCGCCGCGGCATCGTATGCATCGCGCACGAGGAGATTCACGTAGCGAATGACGGGCGGTTGGTTTGCCAGGTCGCGCACATCCGAAGTCGCGTCGTCATCGGACGCCGATGCACGCGCAAGCTCAATCGTGCGCTCGGCGTTCGTCGTGAGCCGCTCCACGCATCGACTTACCTCGGATTCGGACATCTCGCGCGTCGCTACGCTGCTTCCATAAACGTATGCGAGCTCGTCGAGGCCGGTGAGCAACGCACTCGGAGCCGTGGCCACTATCAGCTCATTCTCACCCGACCATTCGATAGGACACAGTCGATGGTGCAGCAGGAAGTCGCGCGTCAGCCCCTGCGCTAGAACTACGGAACGACTTGCGATTGCGACTGGCGCGGCATTGGAGGAGGCGGCCACTTATCGTGCTTCCGCCAGCTCTCGCTGCAACTGGTCGCGAATAGCCGTCGGCAGTGTCGGCATCGCTGGATCGGACAGAAAGCTGCTGGCGAACACGAACATCGTGTGTGGGGTGCCCACGACGCGCCATCCTGCCGAGGTGCGCGCAAGGACGAACTCGCCGAACTCGTTGCCAGAAAAGCTCGTGAAGCGTATTTCGGCCTTGGTCGGCTTCCCTCGCGCTTGTGCGAGAGCTCCCATCACGCGATATGTCACGAGTATGCGCGCCGTGTCGCCGCTGATGGCCATCGCACCAACGCCGAAGCTTCGAATGACCTGAAGGCTATCGAACCGCGGTGGACGCCTGCTGGTAGACACCGAGTCGAACCACGACGGGGACTTGAACTGCTCACCCATCGCTTCCCGGACAGTGTAGCTATTCACCAATGCCGTCGCGTCACTTTCCGTCGCAACCAGCTCCGGGAGCCGGACAGCGGACTCCTTCGTAGCCATGTCCACCGTCGCAAGCGCATCTTGTTTTGTCGACTCTTGCGGAACAGCGTGGGCGCAGCCGATCAGCAGCAGCGTCACGCAAAGCAGACAAAGCGACTTCTTTCGCGGCGTTACAGTCATCGCGGCACGAGGAATGTGTTTAACGGCGCAATTGAGAGTCGACTCCGACAGTGGCGATCCTGACGCGATCGCGCAGGCTGTGTACGCACGCACCTAAGCGTTGAAAGCCTGGCCTCTCGCGAAGAGTCGGGGAGGCACGTCAGAGAATTCGCGTCGCTCATTGCCTGCATCACAAGGCAACGCGCGAGCCAACCTCGGTTGCTTGGTAAGCTCTTGTCTTACAAGAGGTTGCAAATGCCGTGTGGCGGACGCGCAACGTGGCGCAACGCGTATTACGCGATGCGAGCGAGTGGTGCCACACCCTGACGCCTCTGCTGATCGCTATGCCGGATTGACATCGGGAGGGCCGCACGGGCTTTCAGAAGTGGCGAGCGTGCTTCTCCGCCGGTGGCGATGAATCGTGGTGCGATCAACCCCAAGGAGCCGGGCGGCGCCTGCAATAGTTCGTGCCTCCTTCACCGCTGCTTCGATACGGTCCGAGGTTAGGACACCGCCCGACGCGAACGATGCGAGGTGCTGGAGCTCATTGCGGCAGTGGTCCAGGAGGAGGACGTCCGCACCGTCCGCCTCGAGGAGCAGGCGGTGCATAGTCGCGTCCAGCTCGCGTAGGTTGTGTGGCCAGCCAGCACGGAGCAATGCGTCGAGCAACTCGGGATGAATCTCCGGCGCGGTCGCGTAGCCCGTGGCTCTGGCGTGCTTGCGCAGCGCGACACCGATGAGGTCCGGAATATCTGCACGACGCTCCCTCAAGGCAGGAAGCCTCGTGCGGAAGGTCGCGATGCGCGCGTACAGATCCGGCAGGAAGTGCCCTGCCTCGACGGCGGCTGCCAGCGACACGTTGCTCGCGAGAATCAGGCGCACGTCCGTGCGCACGTCACGATCGGACCCGACTGGCCTGAACTCGTGGTACTCGATGACGTGCAACAGCTTCTGTTGCACGGCGAGCGACGCCTTCCCAATCTCATCCAGGAACAACGTGCCGCCGTGGGCACTCGCAAACAGTCCGTTGCGGGACTGACGAGCGTCGGTGAAAGCGCCCGCGACATGTCCGAAGAGATCGGACGCGGCGAGGGTGTCCTCGATTGCCGAAAGAACGGCGTACTGAAACGGCTTGCCTTTCCGTGACGAGGTGTCGTGCAGGTAGCGCGCAAGGGACGTCTTCCCCGTGCCGGGCTCGCCCTCCAAAAGCAGTGTTGTGGTGTCGTCGCGATTGAAGCGACATAGCTGGTCGATCGCGCGCCTGAACGACGCGCTATTGAACCTCTCGACACTAGGGTTGCCCGCGGGCGTGCGAGGATCGGCGTTCATGGACGCGAGCAAGGAAGACACGTCGAAGACAGGCACGTAGCGGTCGCCGGCCCTCCGTCGGGCTAACAGAACACGCTGTATCGTGAGGCGCTCCGCAGCAGGAAGGCAGTACGGACGCGACGCACATTATCCTTGAGTTCGCTTACAACGCAAGCAGCTTTTGCGGCGATTGCGCCGAGTTTGGGCTGGTCTCTAGAGGCGTTGGCTCCTCGTCTCGCGATCGGGATGCCGCCCAAAACACTATTGGGCTTCGCACATGGACGAGACTCATGAAAGTCCTCTCATAGTTCTATCATCTCGACATCTTGGGATTAGATGAGATGGAGGAGCCACTCAGGCATCTTCGCAGTAGACGCGAGGATTTCGGTTGGCTAGTGCGCGTCAGGACCTCCGCGTCCTGCTGGGTCAGCGCGCGTTCGCAGCTTAAATCATTGATCAGCGAGGCAAACAACGCTTCCGCGAGTCTCCCTCCGGACTTGAGATCCGGCCTCTCTCGCTGCCACAGTTTCTTGATGCGTCCGAGTTCGAGCGTGGCGGGGCGGTGCAATGCGTAGCCTGCTGGGCGCCAGTGCGGCAACACACCCACCGTCGCGACGGATCGCTGTTGCGTTCCTATACGCCCACAAGGCACCGAGGCACTCGTGTGTGCTTTTCTTTGTGTGCTGCGTCACCAATAGCGGTTTCACGTGTCGCACTTCTTTACATGATGGGATTCTAATGTGGATAACGGCGCAAAATAGGGGTGTTTCTGTCCGAAAAACCCCCTTGCCTGTCGACACTCATTAGCCAACACTCACGTAGCGTAAAAAGTCACGCGAGTTGGCTGTCTGTAAGACTGGAGTGTCATCGGTGTTCGATTCGACTCAACGCGTGCGACATCTTCCGTTCTTCACGGAGCTGGCGTCGCTCGACGATAGTGATTCCGCATGGAAGTCAGTCAGCGCCGGCCTGGTGCTGCTCCGCCTTGTCGATGCGTGGATCGAGGAAGGTGCCTCGGTGGTCGCTGCCGACGCCTGGGGTGTCCGCTCGGTAGCTGCTGCGATCGAGGAGATGCCCCTTGGCTCGCCCGCGCGCGCGATCCTCTCCAGTGCTCTGGATTCGCTGACGACCGCGCACAGCGGCGACATGCACAGCGTGGCCCCGCGCCTGATGGCCTATGCCCGGGCGCTCGACCTCGATGCCCGGTGGGCGCTCGCCGCGGACGTGTACGACACGATCATTGCGCACGTCCACCCGGACGAAGAGAGCGAGATCGCCGTGAATGCGCTGCTGCGCCGAGGGCACTGCCTTCGCGAGCTGGGCGAGTTCGGCGAGGCAAGTGCGGCGTTCACCACGGCGGGTGAGCTCGCGCATCGCAGCGGCGACATGATCGGCACGTTGCGGTCGCGCATCGGCGAGGCGAAGATCATCGTCGCACGCGGCAACCTGCCGGCGGCTGATGCGATCCTTCACGAGACCGTCGAGCTGGCGGACAAGCACAACCTGATCGAGGTGCGATCGCTCGCAAAGCACGATCGTTCCTACATCGCCAGCTACTCCGGCAAGTATGACCTGGCCGTGCGCTACGCGTACGAGGCCATGCACGACAGCGTCAACGAAGCGGAGCGGGACCGCATCCTGAACGACCTGGCCGGCTCATTCTACATGCTCGGCGTGAAGTCGGCGGCGCGCGATGCATTCCTGATTCTCGCCGCGACGGCCCGCGAGCAGTACCAGCGCTGGATCGCGACGATCAACCTGATGGAGCTGGCAGCGGAGGACGGGGCAGAGATCCAGTTCGAGCGCTATCGCCAGCAGCTCGCAGCAGCGCCCCTTCCGCCAATCCTGCTGACGCAGTTCGAGCTCCACGTGGGCACGAGCTATCAGCAGCTCGGTGATACCGATGCTGCAGAAACGTGGCTTCGCCGCGCGCTCGAGACGGCGACCTCGCACTCATTCAATCGCTTCATCTTCGCCGCCGAAGCGGCACTCGCACGGAGCAAGTCCTCACCACCAGCCCTGCGACCCGCGCCTTACGTGGACATTCCACGCGATGTCGAGAAAATCGCAGGAGAACTCGAGCACCTTCGCCGTCTCACTACCGTGAGCTAGCGGCGCAACGCGAGATCAGCCGCCGGAACCGGTCCAGACGATGGACGTCGTATCATCGCGGCGCGGCGCCGTCGACGAACCAACACCACAAGCAGACACAGCAAAGGAGGCAAGCGCGATAACTGCGAAGGCGATCTGACGGCGGGACATGGGAGACTCCAGAGGTGGGAATTCGTTGCGGTACAGCGAACTCCCGAAGGCTAGGGTCGCAAGTCAGCGCGTAAACCGACATTTTGTGACCAAAAACCCGGTTTCTGCGCCAACTCCTCAAACCACCCGCTGTGCACGTCGTCGCACTCCTGCCTCGCAACCTGCTCGGACACCTTCGCATCGTGCTCGGGGACGCCCACGTCCTCCACACGGCCGCGGATCCGGCGGAGCTCCATTCGTTCCTCCGCGCCGAGTCGGCCGACCTGCTCATCGTTGATCCGGCGGTGCGGGACGGTCAGTTCGCGGACGAGATCGAGGAGATCATTGCGAGACATCCGGCGCTGCCCGCGGTCGTCTACACGACGCTCGCACCGTCAGCGATCCGCCTCGTGGTGAAGCTCGCACGGCTCGGAGTGCAGCACGTAGTGCTCAACCGGTTCGACGACGAACCGCGCAGGTTCCTCGACCTCATCGAGCGCGTCCCCGCGCATCCGATGGCCGAGCTGATGTTGCAGGAGCTGGCGATGCCGATGCGGAGTGTCCCCATCGTCGTCGCACGCGCGATCGAGCAGCTCTTCCGCTCGCCCGCACGAGTGAAGAACAGCCAGGAGCTCGCTCGACTGGCTGGCATGGCACCACGCTCGTTGTACCGGCACATGATGCCGGCAGGTCTCCAGCCGCGGCACCTCATCGTCTGTGCGAGGTTGCTCCGTGCCTACAGCCTGCTGCGTGCGCCGGGTAGCCGGTTGAAGGAGATCGCTGCAAAGCTCGGGTATGCCGATCCGGATACGCTGAGCAAGCAGATGCACGACTGGACGGGCCGCTCGCCGAAGGACGTCAGGCGATCCATCCCACCAGAGTTGTTCGTCCGGCAGCTCGCGGAGCACCTCCGCCGCGTGGAGCCGGAAGCAGAGGCGGAAATGGAAGTCGAGACGGTCGAACCCGTATGACGCGGTGGTCGCAATGACGCGACGACGCGACGGGACGAGCGTGAATGGGCGAGAACGAGGACGGTATGCTCCCGCAACACGTACGGGTACTGGTAGTGGACGACGAACCGGCAATCTGCCGGGCGCTCTCGATCGCGCTCGAGCGGGCCGGCTATGACGCGATCACGGCGCAGTCGGGCGACGCGGCACTGGCCGTGCTCGCGCGCGAGGACGTGGACGTCATGGTCATCGACCTCCGCATCCCCGACACCCGCGGCGACGTCGTCTTCGAGCTCGCTGCCGCCTCACACCCGCACCTACGGAAGCAGACGCTCTTCATGACGGGCGACATCTCCGAGCGCGCGCACAAGCTCATCCTCTCGTGCAAGTGCCCCTCGATCCGGAAGCCGTTCGAGCTCAAGGAGCTCATCGGCGCGGTGGCTGCACTCGCCCCGCGCCAGAACCGCGACGTGCGCGGGCAGAGCGCCTGACCGCGCCTACAGCGTCCAGCCCTTCAGCTTCGTGATCGTTTCCTCGAGCGCGCGACGTTCCTCGTCGCGGCTCGCCTCCGCCCAGAGACTTTCGTAGGTCCGTACCGCCAGGTCGAGCGCGATGGGATCATGCTCCGCACCGGCGAGGCTCACCGCATTGTCGGCAAGCGCCGCACGCGCGAGCTGGTCGGCGGGAAAGCGCTCCGTCACCTCGCGCCACCGCTCCACGCGGGCGCGTGGATTGCCTTCACTCAGGCACCAGAGGTGCCACGCGCCGCGGTTGCTCGCATCGACGGCGATGGCCTTCGTCGCAAGCTCGCCCACCACGTCGGACCCACGACCCGTGAGCCAGTAGGCATTGGCGAGGACGACCATGGCCTGCGCGTCGCCGGGCCGCGCGGCGACGACCCGCTCGTATACGGGGATCACGACCTCGGGCAGGTCGCGGAAGGGCGCCGAGGCGGCAATGAGCGCGTCGGGGTCGGCGGTGGTGGAAAGGGCCTTCATGCGGTCCAGCAGTGCGGCAATATCGCCTTGCTGCCGATACTGTTCGACGGCGCTCGCGAACGCGGCGTCCAAATCGGGTGGAGAGGAGATCATGGGCGAAAGCTACTCGGGACGTGTCGCGAACGGAGTCGCGCCGGCAACGGCGGCGACGAACGTGGCCGTGGTGTCCGAGCCCACACGCCCGCCCGATGCGCGCGACCTCATCGCGCAGCTCATGCCGGGGGTGGACGCGCATCGCCTCATCCGCGCGCTCATGGCAGAGCGCCAGCCCGCCGACAGCGTGCCGGGTGAAGTGCCGCGCTACGACAGCGACGCGGAAGTCTGCGCTCGTGAGCTCCGCCGCGTGCGCGCCCAGCTCTCGCTCGGCGAGGCGGCACGCACGCTCCAGCACGCGTTCAACAATCCGCTCACGGCGCTGATGGCGGAGGCGCAGCTGCTGGAATTCGAGGCGCTGCCCGACGAGGCGAGGGGCGCGGTTCGTCGCATCCTCGACCTCACCCGGCGACTCGCGACTCTCACGCGGAAGCTGGGCGAGGACGACACGCGCGTAGGGTAGCGCCCCGGGCACGATAGTCGCACGGTGGGGGCGCAGGGTTGCGCGAATCGCGCTCACTGGCGATACTCGTTGCGTCCGGCGGTCCGACTGCGGGAAGTTCACTCCGCACCCGACCTGTCGAGCAATGACCCGCGGCAATCCCAGTGGCCTGCCACAAGCGGGTACACGAGGCGAGATGAAGCGCCGCGCCCTGTAGGATCCATCGTCTGGCCCCGCGTGAGGGTTCCGCGCCGGCAGACGTACGAGGCACAGCACCGAGTCGCGTCGCACTAATCAGTCACATCTCGTGATCCGAGTGGCATCGCCACACGGCCGCATCCTGTGACATCCCGGTTCCGCGAAGACGCGACCGTACCACGAAACCAGCAGTACGTGGGCTCCTGATGGCGCCCCACCAGCATTCACCCTGACCGACAACAGCTGCATGAACGAACGCCGGCGTCCTCCACGTCGCGGCCGCGGAACCCGCCCTGCAAACCGGACTCCCGCCGAGAACGGTGGTGAGGACAATCCCTATCGCGATGCGTCGTCCTCAGGGGACGAGGCAGCCGACGCACCCGAGATGAGCGCGGCCGTCGAGGCGCCTCCCGAACGTGCGCCCCGCGAGCCCGACGCCATGACGTCGAGCGCGGAGACAGAGATCCCGCGCAACACCGGCGAGAACCCCGCGCTTCCCGCTGGCGCCGGCACACCGGCGGAACAGCGTCCGAGAAACGATGGCGGCTACGCACACCCGCGCGAGCAGGGACAGAACGGCAGGCGAGGACGTCGCAACCGTGGACGCGGCCGCCGCGAGCCCGGCCAGGGCGGACCGGCGCCAACACAGGGCGAGCGCCCGCAGGGCGCACCTCCGCAACAGCAGCAGATGGCCATCGTCCCCACGGGCGAGACGACGGGATGGTTCGACCCCGCGCGCGACGGCGGCTTCATTCGCCGCGCCCAGGCCAGCTACCTCGCCGATGCCGGCGACGCATACGTCCCACCGCACCTCGTCCGCCAGCACACGCTGCGCAAGAGCGACGAGATCAAGGGCACCACGGGCCGCGACCAGCGCGGACGCACCGCGCTCATCGAGATCACGGAGATCAACGGTGCAGCGCCGGTCGAAGCCGGACGCCGCGCCGAGTTCAACACGCTCATCGCGACGTACCCGGAACGAAAGCTGTCCCTCGAGACGGGCCGTCCGGCGAAGGCAGGCAATGAGCTGATCCGCCGCGCCATCGACCTCATCGCACCAATCGGCTACGGCCAGCGCGCGCTCATCGTCGCACCGGCACGTGCCGGCAAGACGACGCTGCTGCACGCGATCACGGAAGGCATCGCGCTCAACCATCCCGAGGCGAGCCTGCTCATCCTGCTCGTGGACGAGCGTCCCGAGGAAGTGAGCGAGGCGATCTCCTGGGGCGTCGGCGAAGTCATCGCGTCGAGCTTCGACCAGCCCGCCGCGCGCCACGTCGAGGTCACCGAGATGGTGCTCGAGCGTGCACGTCGTCTCGTCGAGACGGGGCGCGATGTGGTCATCGTCCTCGACTCACTCACGCGCATGGCGCGCGCGCACAACACGGCGGAGCGCGGCACGGGCCGCACGATGTCGGGCGGCCTCGATGCGCAGGCGATGGCGAAGCCCAAGGCCTTCTTCGGCTCGGCACGCTCGGTGGCGCCGACGTCCGGCGGCGGCTCCCTGACGATCATCGCCACGGCGCTGGTCGAGACGGGGTCGCGCATGGACGACATCATCTTCGAGGAGTTCAAGGGCACGGGCAACTGCGAGATCAAGCTGGATCGCTCGCTCGCCGAGAAGCGCATCTACCCGGCAATCGACATTGCGACGAGCGGCACGCGCCGCGAGGAGAAGCTGTTCCGCGCGGACCAGCTCGACCACGTGTACACGCTGCGCCGCGGGTTGGGCCAGATGCCGCCGCAGTCGGGGATGGAGTGGCTGATCAAGCGGATCGCGAACACGCCGAACAACGACCAGCTGTTGTCGGGTCTTTGAGTCGCACAGTCCGACAGTCTGGACAGCCTGACAGTCCCGGGAAACCGGTGGTGCTCGACTGCCAGGCTGTCGGACTGTCGGGCTGTCGGACTTTTCGCCACCGGGGCCCATCCTTTGCTATAGATAGGCCCGCCATGCACTTGCCTCGCCGATTCGGGCGATGGGCGCTCGTCCTGGTGGCGAGCGCTTTTCTTGCGCCCCCAGTCTCCGCCCAGCTCATCCGCCGGGACCTGTCGCCCACGCCTGAGGTCAAGAGCGTGGACTTCAACGGCGTGTCCAAGGCCGTGGACATCGACGAGCTCCAGGCGAGCATCTACACCGAGCCCACGCGCTGCCGCAGCTTCGTCCTCAGCCTCATCTGCAAGTTCGCGCGGTATCGCGGCTTCCAGGAGCGGCACTTCTTCAACCGCCAGGAGCTCCAGCGCGACATCGTCCGCATCCGGGTGTTCTACTACAAGCACGGCTTCCGCGAGGCCGAGGTGGACACGGCTGTCACGCGGCTCGATGACAAGCACGTCGCGGTGAAGTTCGACATCCGCGAGGGGCCGGCCATCGTCGTGAAGGACGTCGCGGTCGCCTACGACTCCACGCTCTTCTCGCCGAGGCAGGTCCGCCAGCTCACGCTGCTCAAGCGTGACGAGAATCTCGACCTGTTCGTGTTCGACTCCACGCGCGTCAACTTCCAGAACGCGCTCTGGGACCGAGGCTACTCGGACGCACTGGTGGATACGTCCACGGTGGTCGATCCCATCGCGCACACCGCGAGCGTGCAGATCCGCCTCGTGAAGAATCACCTCACGACGGTGGGCGACATCTCCATCACGGGCACGGAGCAGGTCGCACCGGGCACGGTGCTCAACTCGCTGAGCTTCCGCCCCGGCGACCTGTTCCGCCGGTCGTCCATGATCGAGAGCCAGCGGAACCTGTACGAGTCGAACCTCTTCAAGCTCGCGGCGCTCGAGGTGGGCGAGAGCTTCGACAGCGTGAAGACGGTGAACGTCGTCGTGCGCGAGGCGCCGCTGCACGAGGCGCGCATCGGCGCCGGCTTCAACACCGTGGACTATCTCCAGACCGAAGGGCGCTTCACGCACCACAACCTGTTCGGCGGCGCGCGACGGCTCGACATCAGCGCGACCCTGGGCAACCTGGGCGCCGACCAGCTGAATGGCGTCGGCATCTTCCACCGTGTGCGCGCCGACACGAGCATCACGGGCGACGAGGCGGACTTCCTGCGCCCGAACTGGCAGGCGAGCATCGAGCTGCGCCAGCCGGCATGGCTCCAGCGCCCGCGCAACGCCCTATCTGTTGGCGCGTTCGCATCGCGGCGCTCGGTGCCATCGGTGGTGATCGACCGCGGCTACGGCGCGAACCTCACGTACACGCGCACGCTCGCGCTGCGCGCGCCGGCGAGTCTCTCGTACCG
>JBDSTA010000128.1:0-21961 GCA_039928475.1 Gemmatimonadaceae bacterium
AAGAACGACCGTTGAGACGCAATCCCACTACCGCTCGCCGTGGTCTCGGCGAGCGCATGCAGTCTATGCGCGTGCGATCTCCTTCCCCATCGCTGCGCAAAACGATGTCCCGTTCCGCCACGCCACCCTTCAGTGCGCAGCGCGCGCAGCAGTGATCCGCAAAGATCCACGCTCCTGAAGTTGAGACACCGGCTGCCACGGTTTGGTTGCCTCGTCTCGCCCGCCGTTCCTCGTGTGTGTGTGCAGTAGCCCCATCCCCTATTCGACCGAAGGGAGAAGACCCTCATGACCCGAGTCCGAGTACTGCTGGCGATAGCCGCGTCGTTGCTCGCGTTGCCCGCGGGCCGCGCTGCCGCGCAAGGTGGCGCGACTATCACCGGCAAGGTGACAAGCGAATCCGGCCAGCCCGTGGAGGCGGCCAATCTCTACATCACGAACTTGTCCGTCTCCGTGGGCAGTAATGCGAATGGCGTATACACCGTCACCATTCCGCAGGCCCGTGTGACGGGACAGAAGGTGAATCTCCGCGTCCGCGCGATCGGTCATCAGTCGCAGGTCCGCGAGATCACCATCCTGCCCGGAACGCAGACCCAGAACTTCACGCTCCAGGCGGACGTCAATCGCCTCTCCGAGGTGGTCGTCACGGGCGTGGTGGAGGGCACCGAGCGTTCCAAGGTGCCGTTCGCGGTCGGCCGCATCACAGCGGAAGACCTCCCCGTGCCGGCGCTCGATCCGATCAAGGCCCTGGCGGGCAAGGTTGCCGGACTGCGCATCGCGCAGACGAGCGGCCAGCCCGGTTCGAGCCCGGAGATCCAGCTGCGCGGACCCACGTCGATCAATGCGAGCGGCCGCGGTCAGGGCCCGCTCATCATCGTCGACGGCGCGATCCTCAACGTCGGCAGCCCGGAAGAGCTGGGCGGTCTGGACATCGAATCGGTCGAAGTCGTGAAGGGCGCCGCGGGCGCCTCCCTGTACGGTGCACGTGCGGCGAACGGTGTCATCACCATCCGCACCAAGCGCGGCTCGAACGGGAACGACGGCATCAAGTTCTCCGCGCGCAGTGAGTATGGCATCAGCGACGTCAACAGCCTGGCCTACGGCCAGCCGATCAACCACCAGCTCCAGCTGGACGAGACGGGCACGCGCTTCTGCGTGGCGGGCGCCAGCAACGTTGCGCCGTGCTCGCGCACGATCAACTGGATGAAGGAGATCCTCCGCATCAACAACGTTGCGGCGGACACCGTGCGCACGCCGCAGTCGGTGCAGTACAACGCGCCGGGCGTCAGCAACGGCGACCTCCAGAACGTCTACCAGGCGCAGATCTGGCCGGGCCAGTACTACAACATGCTGGCGCAGGCGCTGCTGAGAAACCCGGTGCAGCTCCACTCCGTCGACGCCACCGGCAAGGTTGCGGGCGTGCGCTTCTTCGCGAGCGGATCGTACCAGGACGAGCAGGGCGCCATTCGCGGCCTGGATGGCAACCAGCAGAAGCGCGGTCGTATCAACCTCGACTACGATGCGCGTTCGGACCTCACCATCTCGCTGAGCTCCCTCTACGACAACGGCACGAACGACAACCGCGTCGGCGGTTCGTCGAACGGCTCCATCTTCGGCCAGCTGCTTCGTGGCTCCGCGGCGGGTACGGATTACCTCGCCCGCGACACCCTGGGCCGGCCGCTCGTCCGCAGCGGTGGCGCCAGCCTTCGCAGCCCCACAGGCAACGGCGGTGGCACATTCCTCTATGACACGGAGAACGCGTACGACTCGCGCAACTCCGAGCGCTTCCTCGGCAACCTCACGGCGCGGTACTTCCCGCGCGAGTGGGTCACGTTCGACGCGACCGCGGCGTACGACAACCGCCAGCGCCTGAACACGAGCTACGTCGTCAAGGGCTATCGCACCTTCACGACGTCGACCGCGAACAACAACGGCAACATGCAGCTGAGCAATCGCGGCGAGGAGTCATACAACGTGAACCTCACGGCCACGATGCGGAAACAGCTCCGCAGTGACCTGAATGGCAAGCTGCAGTTCCGTGGGCTGTACGACCAGGACAACTTCAATACGAACGCCAGCTCCGGCCAGATCTTCTTCGTGAAGGACGTGTACTCCACGTCGAACACGAGCACCAACAAGACCGCGACGTCGAGCGGCTCGACGGTGAAGAACGTCGGCATGTCTGGTGGAACGAGCCTCGACTACAAGGATCGCTACATCTTCGACGCAACGGTCCGTCGCGACGGCAGCTCGCTCTTTGGCGAGGGCAATCGCTGGGCGAACTTCGGCCGCGTGTCCGGTGTGTGGCGCATCTCCGAGGAGCCGTTCTGGAAGCTCGGGTGGATGAACGACTTCCGCGTCCGCGCATCGCGCGGCACGGCCGGCGGCTCGCCCAACTTCTCGGCGCAGTACGAGACGTACAACGTCAGCGCCACCGGCATCACGCTGGGCCAGGCCGGCAACTCGAAGCTCAAGCCGGAAACGACGACGGAAGTGGAGCTCGGCTCCGACTTCACGCTGTTCAATCGCCTCGGTGTCGAGCTCACGAAGGCCGATTCCCGCACGCGCAACCAGATCCTGCTGGTGAACACCCCGTCGGCGCTCGGCTTCTCGCAGCAGTGGCAGAACGCCGGCACGCTCGACAATCACACGTATGAAGTCGGGCTCAACCTGCCCATCATCGACAAGAAGGACCTGAGCTGGAGCATGCGCGGCACGTGGGATCGCACGCGCACCTTCATCTCCGAGCTCTTCACGTCGGAGTACGTGTCGGATGGCGGCACGGGCCAGGGCACGGCGAGCTTCTTCCACGTCACCGCGAACACGGCGCTCAGCAACGGGTTCCCGCAGAATCGCTTCGGCAACATCTGGGGCCGCAAGTTCTATCGCTCCTGCAGCGACATGCGCACCGAGATCCAGGGCTCCTGCGGCGACGGCAAGGACTTCCAGGTCAACGACCAGGGCTACGTCGTGTGGGTCGGCGCCGGGAACACGTATCGCGATGGCATCACGAAGAACCTCTGGCAGACGTACCTGCCGGGCGCCAAGTCGCCCTTCGGCAACAACGTGCCGCTGTACTTCGGCATGCCGATCGTCGATCGCCCGCTGCGCGGCGAGCCGGGCGAGGGCGTGGGCATCAACCAGGTCATCGGCAACTCGCTGCCGGACTTCCGCTTCACCTACAGCAACAACCTCACGTACAAGCGCTTCACGATCTACGGCCTCCTCGATGGCACCGTCGGTCATGAGCTGTACAACCAGGGCGAGGGCTGGGGCATCCTGGACTTCAGCTCGTCGAACTTCGACGCCGCCGACAAGACGGTGGAGACGGCGAAGCCCATGGGATACCAGTGGCGCGGCGGCCCGAGCGAGAGCACGGGCATCGGCGGGTTCTATGACGTGCTCGGACCGAACAACTACGTCCTCGAGACGGCGTCGTTCGCGAAGATCCGTGAGCTCAGCATCACGTACAAGGTCGGACCGGTTGCCCGCGTGGGTGATTGGACCGTCGGCCTCATCGGCCGCAACCTGAAGACGTTCACCAACTACTCCGGCCTCGATCCAGAGACGGGAGCAACTGGTGGAAACAACCAGAGTGGCTCCGGCCTCATCAACCAGGTGGATGCGTTCGGCTTCCCGACGCTCCGCACCTTCACGGTTTCTCTCTCCACGCGCTTCTAGGAGTTGTGCTGATCATGAACCGAACCCTGATCCGAAGCGCTGCCATTGCGGTAGCGATGCTCGGCCTCGGCGCGTGCGAGCTGAAAGTCGACAACCCGAACCAGCCGGAAACCCAGCGTGTGCTGGCGTCTCCGGTGGACATCGAGTCGCTGCTCGGCAACTACTATCGCCGCTGGCATGAAGGCCTGTATCGCACGACCGGCAATGTGGGCCTGATGGCCATGGTGCAGTCGTTCGAGGATTTCTCGAGCCTGTCGAACAACTGCATGGGCCAGCGCGTCACCATCCCGCGCCCCGCGAACGACAATTCCATCGGCAACGGCTGCAAGGACGAACAGCTCCGCATCTACACCATCGAGAACGAAGTGGCGCGCGTGTCGTCCAGCATCCTGGCGACGCTCGAGCAGCCGGGCTTCACGCTTGGCACCCCGGCGCAGGATCTCCGCGGCAAGGCCTTCGGCCAGTTCCTCCGCGGCGTCTCGCTCGGCTACCTCGCGATGGTCTACGATTCGTCGGCGGTCGTCGAGGTGGCGACGAGCAACGAGGACGCGGGCGAGCTCGTTGGCTACAAGGACGTGGCGCAGGCATCGATGGACGCGTTCCAGAAGGCGATCGACTACGCGAACACGGCGGGTGCGTCCGCCAACGGTGGCTTCCCGCTCCCGGCCGGCTGGATTCCGTCCTCCACGTCGTTCACGGCGCCGGAGTTCATCAAGCTCGTGCGCAGCTACCGTGCGCGCATTCGCGCTGACGTTGCGAGAACGCCCGCCGAGCGCGCCGCGGTGAACTGGGATCTCGTCATCGCCGATGCGCAGAACGGCATCACGGCGAACCACGACAACATCACCAGCACCACGGCGGGTCCGTTCCAGGGCATCCTGAACCAGCTCTATTCATACGGCACGTGGCACCAGATGACGCCGTTCGTGGTGGGCATGGCCGATGTGTCCGGTGCGTACGCCACGTGGATCGCGAAGCCGCTGCAGGATCGCGGCGCCGACGGTCCGTTCACCATGGTCACGCCCGACCTGCGCTTCCCGCAGGGCGCGACGCGCGCGGCGCAGCAGGCGGATTTCGCGATCACGTCATGCGAATCGGCCGGCGCCACGTGCAAGCGCTACTTCGTGAACCGCCCGGCCGGCAGCGATCCGCAGTCGAGCCCCACGTGGGGTCTCTCCAACTACGATCACGTTCGCTTCTGGCCATGGAAGCAGAAGGGCGACGCCGGCAGCGCTCAGAACGGAAAGCTGATCTTCATGACGCTGGCCGAGATCAACATGCTCGAGGCCGAAGGTCAGATCCGGAAGGGCAACTTCGCGGCGGCAGCGGCGCTCATCAACAAGACGCGCGTGCCGAACGGACTCGATCCGATCACGGCGTTCGACGGCACCTCCCCGGTTCCCGGCGGCGCGAACTGCGTCCCGCGCGTTCCTGTGGGCCCGGCATACAACACCGTCGCCTGCGGCAACATGATGGAGGCAATGAAGTACGAGAAGCGCATCGAGGAAGCCTATACGCACTTCATCGGCTGGTTCCTCGACATGCGCGGCTGGGGCGATCTCCCGGTGAACACGCCGCTGCACTGGCCGGTGCCGTACCAGGACCTTCAGGCACGCAATCGGCCGCTGTCGGCGATCTACAGCACGGGTGGCGGCACGAACCCGGCGTCGGCGGCGAAGGGCACGTACGGCTGGTAATCGATTCATGCCGCTGAAGCGCTTCACCGCTCTCGTGACGATGGGTGCACTCCTGTCGGGCTGCTACACACTGCAGCCCGCCCGGAGCGGCTACACGCCGCAGATCGGCGATGAGATGGCGTTCGACATCAATGATGCCGGGCGCGTCGCGCTGGGTGGCTTGATGGGCCCCGAGATCGCGCAGATCGAGGGCAAGCTGGTCAGCCGTGAAAATGCGGAGTACCTCGTCGGCGTCACCACCGTGCGCCTGCTGCGCGGTGGTGAGCAGGTCTGGAAAGGCGAGCAAGTCCGCATCAAGTCCGAGTATGTGGGATCGACCTACGAGCGTCACTTCTCGAAGGGACGCACGTTGGTGCTGGGAGCGGCGGGTGTGGGCGGATTCGCCTGGATCCTCACCCGTGGCCTCATCGGCAACAGCCGGTCCGATCCTGTTGAACCTCCCCCTGGTGGAACCGCCCTCCGCGTGCCCTGAGCGCCATTGGCGCCCGAACCTCTACGGAGTACTTATGCGTCGTTTTTTCAAGCTCTCGATGCTGTGCCTGGCAGTCGGCGCCGCGAGCGCATGTTCGACACCGGAAACGGTGATCGCGACAGAGAACATCCCGACAGCGGGTGTTCGCTTCATCAATGCCGTGCCTGACACGAATGCGATGGACTTCCGGTTCGTCGACATCGTGGAGAGCAACGCGCACTACAAGATCGGCTTCCGCAACGCGCCAAGCACCTCGAGCGGTGTCACGGCCTCCACGCAGATCGAGTACAAGAACACGCGCGCCGGACAGCGCCACTTCCGCATCTTCCTCAGCGACACGCTCCAGTCGGTGGCATCGTTCGTCCTCAAGGATACGACGGTCACGATCGAGGCGGGCAAGCTGTACACGGCCCTGATGTGGGGCAACGCGCGCGCCGGCACGATGAAGCTCGTGTTCTACGAGGAAGTCGTCCCGGATCCGGGCAGCGCGGTGGGCCTTCGCGTGATCAACGCGACCTCCGCATCCACGTTCGATGTCCGCACGTATGCGTCCACCGGCACCGTCCCTGTGGCGACGACGTGGGCCAATGTCGCGCCGCTCACCCGCTCGGCGTTCGTCACCGCGCCGGTGTCCCAGATCCGTTACAACATCCAGCCCGCTGGTGGTGGCGCGGTGCTGCTCGCCGATCCGCTCGCGCTCATTGGCCAGCCGGCCACGGTGGACATCGAAGGTACGCCGGGCACGACGATCGCCGGCTCCGGAGTCACCGCCATCATCTTCCCCGCATCGGTCGCCGGCAGCAAGGCGACGTCGTTCGCCGCGCCCGGCGTGTCGTTCATGTGGGATCGCCGTCCGCCCCGCCCGGGCACGACCTGATCCTGCCGCTTGCGGCTCGAACACAGGGCCGCCGGGCATGTCGCTCGGCGGCCTTTTCGTCCTCATCACCGCATGCCATGATTCACGCATGGAGGCCGCAGTCATGAAAAAACGATTTGCGCTGCTGGCCTGCGTTGCCGCACTCGCGCTCGCCGGAACGCCCTCGGGTGCGCAGGAGCTCAAGCGCGAGAAGGACAAGATCACGCGCGCCGAGATCGAGGCGAGTCCGCAGCGCGACCAGGACATCTACCAGGTCATCCGGAGCCTCAGGCCACAATTCCTGCGCGCAGCGCGGGGAGTGAGGTCCTTCAACGGCGTAGCGGCCGCGCCGGTGCTGTACGTGGACGGTCGCCATGAATCCGACCTGGACGCCCTCAAGGCGTTGCCTGCGGCTGCGGTGCAGGAGGTACGCTATCTCGACCCGTCGAAGGCCGAAAACGAGTTCGGGAACGACGCACAGAGTGGGGCAGTGGTCGTCACGCGGGTCAAGGTCGGCATTTCGTCGCCGACCTCCGCACCGAGGGACACCACCAAGCCCCCACAGCGCTGACACCTCGCGCATCCATCCTCAATCCGACCATCGACATCCTGCTCGTCGGGGGGTTGTCGGTGGTCGTATTCCTTCCGCTCCTGCTGAGTGGAAGGTCGGACCTGCTGCTGATCGGTGCGGGCGCCCAGGCGTGGATCGCCACGGCGATCAACATGCCGCACTTCATGGCGTCCTACGCCATCGTGTATCGCAGTCGCGCGAGCATCATGCGCCACCGGTGGGCATCCCTCTACATCCCGGCGCTGCTGCTCGTTTCCATCGGCGTCGCGATCTGGGAGGCGCAGTGGTCGCCCGTCGGCGTCATCATCATCATCTCCGTCGCGAGCGCATATCTCGCCTGGCACTACACCGGGCAGGTGTGGGGGATGATGGCGAGCTATGCGTATCTCGACGGCCAGTCGTTCGACAAGTCCGAACGCTTCCTCGTTCGCACGAGCCTGCGCATCCTCCTCGCCTGGCACGTCACGTGGTTCCTGTACACGCAGCTGCGCGATCCGGCGAAGGTACGGCCGCTCTACCTCGTCGTGAGTGCAGGGACACTCGTCGCGCTGTGCGTTGGCGCGGTTGGGCTCGCGAAGATGTATCGCCGTACTGGCAAGGCGCCTCCACTGCGCGCGCTCGTCGCGTGGGTGGCGATCTTCGTCTGGTACGCCGTGATGGCGCGCGACCCCAAGGCGATCTTCTGGATCCAGATCGCGCATGCGCTCCAGTACCTCGCGTTTCCCATCCGCGTGGAGATCAACCGGACCGCGGCCGACGCGCCTGCACGCACGCGCGTTGCGGCGCACATGGCGCTCTATGGCGCGCTCCTGCTCCTTGTGAGCTACGTGATGGCGCAGGTGCTGCCAGGACCGGCGATGAGCGCGGTGGCCAACGTGTTCGGCGAGGAGCCCGGCAAGGTCACCCCGGTGCTCATCCTGATGTTCCTCAACATCCATCACTACTTCACCGATGGCGTGATCTGGAAGATCAGCAATCCCGAGGTACGGAGGGACCTCTTCGCGCACGTGCCGGCGCCGGTCAGCGCTGCTGGAGCATCCTCGTCGCGCGCTCCAGGAACTCGCGCGCCTCGGCGTGGTTCGGGTTGAGCGCCAGCGCCATGCGGAACTGCCCGATCGCCTCGGCCAGCTTGCCCTGAAGGGCGAGGGCGACCCCCCAGTTGTGCCGCGCGTCCGCGAGGTCGGGACGAATGACGAGCGCCGCCTGGTAATGTGCAATCGCGTCGTCCATCTGCTGCTGGCGCACGAGCACGTTGCCCCAGTTCACGTGTGCATCGGCGTTGTCCTCGTTGATCTCGAGCGCGCGACGATAGTGTTCCACTGCGCCCGCGAGGTCGCCCTTCCCCACGAGCACGACGCCGAGGTTGTTCTCCGCCTCGTCGTAGGTGGGCTTGAGCTCCAGTGCGCGGCGGTAGGACGCGGCTGCCTCCTCGTTGCGGCCCTGGCGCGCCAGCCCGACACCGACGTCGTTGTGCGCCTCGGCGAAACCGGGCGCGAGCTGCACGGCGCGCACGCTGTGCTGCATCGCCTCATCCACGTGATCTTCCTTGTACAGGAGGCTCGCCATTGCACTGTGCGCGAGCGACGACGTGTCGTCCACCTCCAGCGCGTGCGCCCAGAGCGACTGGGAGTCGTGCCACACGTGCGACTGGCGCCAGGTCAGCATGGCGAGGATTGCGATGAGGCCCGTGCCAATCCCGCGGGCGAGGGCGGCCGGACGCACGAGGGCGAACAGCACGCCCGCGACGAGCATCGCAAGCGCCGGCGCCGCATGGTAGGTGTAGCGGTCGGCGGCGATCTGTGGTCCGTTCTGCACGACACCGAGCATGGGCAGCGAGATGATGACGAACGCCAGCCATGCCATCAGCACGCCGGGAAAACGATGACGATAGCGCCAGGCGGCGAGGGTGATCGCCATGCAGGTGATGCCGCTCGCCACGAATACCATCGCGCCGGGCCGGACGTGTTGCGGCATCTCGTAGAGCGGCGAGAGCCCGCGCGGCACGAGCGTCTTCTGGACGTAGAACCTCAGGCTGTAGACGGAGACCGCGACCTTGCCGGCAAGTCCGAGCTGGTCCGGCGGGCGCAGCGCGACGATCGATAACACGACGCTCGCGAGCGACAGCAGCGCATGGGGCGCAAGGCGAATCGCGGCATCGGCGAGGCCGTTTACACGCCGGCCGGCGAACTGCACGCGACTCAGGGGATAGACGTCCAGCACGAACAGCAGCGCGGGAAGCGTCATCGCCGTCGCCTTGGAGAGCAGCGCGCACGCGAACAGGATCACGGAAGTCCACCGCCGATCGCGGACATACGCGAGCACCGTGAGCAGGTAGAAGAACAGCGACAGCACATCGCGCCGCTCCGTGATCCAGACCACGGACTCGACGCGCAGGGGATGCACGGCGAAGAGCAGTGCAGCGACCGCGGCGGGCCAGGTGAGCGATTCGTCGCCCGCGTCCGGCTGCGAGAGGGCGAGCAACCGACGCGCGAGCACGAAGACGAGCACCGCGTTGGCCGCGTGGAGGAGCAGGCTGGTCGCGTGATAGCCCGCCGCGTTCATCCCCCACAGCTCGTAATCGAGCCCGAGAGTCATCCACGACAGCGGGACGTAGTGGCCGAGGTGGAACGTCGTCCACATCCAGCGCAGGTTGTCGAGCGCCAGCCCGCGGTAGTGTGGATTCGTGAGGAAGTTGCGCTCGTCGTCCCAGCTGACGAAGCCGTCGCCGAGTGCAGGGAGGAAGGCGACGATCGTGACGAGCGAGATGATGAGCGGCGCGGCCCATCGCGCACGCGTGATACGCGCGCGCGTCAGGTCACTCATCCGGCTGCCCTTTCGCCGCTTGGGGCATAGGGGAAAGGAGCGCTGGCGCGCAGACGGTTCACGTGGTCATTTCTCCTGCTACCGGCGTCGGGTTCGTCGGAACGTCATTGTATGCAGTCGGCAGAATGTCGCCGCGCGCGCGCCCGCGCGTCAAGGCGAGTGGCGACTGCTCGTCGAACGCGCTCAGTCCTCCATGATTCGCTCCCGCCTCCTCGCCGCGTCGCTCCTTGCCGCGGCCCTGCTCCTCGAGTCCTGCAGTCGTCCGGCACCAGCAGACCCGCGCATGGTCGCGGCGTGGATGCAGGCCATGTACGGAGCATTCCGTGTCGAGCGCGTGTCGCCGCCGGTCGCGTCGCGCCTTCTCGTGTATTCCACGGCGGCGCTGTACTCCGGACTGGCGGCCGCCGACCCGCAGATGAAGCCACTCGGCGCATCACTCAATCGCTTCCCAGTGCTGCCAGCGCCCGAGAAGGGCGTCGAGTACGACGCCACATTCCTCTCGGTGGCGGCCGAGCGCGTCGTCATGGACTCGCTGCTGCACGAGGGGCTGCCCACGACCCGCGCGGCCATGAACCGGCTCGCCGATTCGCTCGAGGCCGCGCGCCTGAAGGCTGGAGCGCGAGACGCGACACGCGCGCGGTCGGAGGAGCTCGGCCGACGCATCGGGCTCGGTATCGTCGAGTGGTCGCGCACGGATGGCTTCACGGCCACGCGCGGGAGAAAGTACCTGCCTCCTGCCGGACCGGGACTGTGGGTGAACGACGCGCCGGGCAACACGTTCGCGCAGCAGAACCTCTCGGGCGCCAGTGAGTTCGTGGGGCTCGACAATCCGGCGAACATCATGAAGGCGGGCACGGTGAGCGATCGCGGGCTCATCCTGAACCGGCCGAAGCGCGCTGGACTCGCGACGCTGCCGCCGGTGAACATGTCAGGGATGTCCGAGCCCTACTGGGGCGAGGTGAAGCCGTTCGTGCTGAACAGCTGGAATGAGTGTGCCATCCCGGCGCCCTACGCCTATTCCGCCGACAGCGCGGCGGACGCGTATCACGACGCGATGGCAGTCTATCGGACACGTGCTGGACTCACGCCGGACCAGCGCGCCATCGCGCTCTACTGGGCGGACAACGCCGGGGAGTCCGGCACACCCGTGGGCCACTGGATCTCCATCGCGAGCCAGATGGTGAGCGAGAAGAACATGAACGCTCCCGACGCCGCACGCACGATGGTGCTCACTGCGTCGGCCATGGCGGACGCCTTCATTGCGTCGTGGGGCTACAAGTACCAGCACAACTTCCTGCGGCCGAGGCCCTACATCCGCGCCATGATCGACTCCACGTGGGAGCCGTTGATCGCGACGCCGCCATTTCCGGAGTACCCATCGGGTCACTCCACGCAGTCGGCGGCTGCCGCGACGGTGCTCACATCCGTACTCGGCACCATCGCCTTCGAGGACAGCACGGGACTTTCCATCGGCAGTCCGGTGCGGCACTTCACGTCGTTCGACGCCGCGGCAGAGGAGGCCGGGATGTCGCGCGTATATGGCGGCATCCACTTCCCGAACGCGAACGTGAATGGCCGGAGACTCGGCCAGTGCATCGGCCACAGGGTGGTCGAGCGCTTCACGGCGACGTCGAAGCCATGAGGGCGCGCACCCTCGTCACGTGCGCTGCACTCGGCGCGATGGTGTTGGGGTGTCGCGAGAAGGCCGAGCCGGCCTGGCACCAGGAACAGGGATATCGGTGGCGCGACCTCGACGTACCCGCAGGCGACGCGGGCTTCACGCCGATGACGGGCATCACATTCCAGAACGACGTCAGCGACTCCGTGCTGCTCGGCAATCGCATGCTCGGGCAGGGTGCTGGCGTGGCGATGGGAGATGTGGATGGTGACGGGCGCGTGGACGTCTTCCTCGCGAAGACGCAGGGGTGCAGTGGCCTCTTCCACAATCGCGGCGGGTGGAAGTTCGAGGACATCGCGAAGAGCGCGGGGGTAGGCGCGTGCGACCGTCACTCGAGTGGCGCGGCGTTCGCCGACGTGGATGGCGACGGTGATCTCGACCTGATCCTGCTCGCGACCACGGGCCCGAACGCGATCTTCGTCAACGATGGCAAGGGCCACTTCACGGAGCACGGCACCGACCTCGGGCTCGACGTCACGGGCCGGGGAGGCACCACGCCGACCATGGCCGATGTGGACGGCGACGGCGACCTCGATCTCTACGTCGCGAACTACAAGCCGTACAGTCCGGTCGATACCATCCCGCCGCAGCAGCGCGCGCCCAACCAGTTGGTGCGGCAGGTAGCGCCCGGCCGGTTCGAGGTGATTCCCGAGAGGGCGAAGGACTTCAAGCTCGTGATGCGCCCCGACATGGGCGGCATGAACATGACGATGCGCGGCGAGCCTGACGACTTCTATGTCAACGACGGTGGCCACTTCACTCGCGTGCCGCTCACGTCGGATCGTTTTCGCGACGCGGCAGGGAAGCCGCTCGCGATCGAGCCGGAGTCGTTCGGCCTCGGCGCGAAGTTCGTCGACCTCGATGGCGACGGCGCGCCGGACCTCTACGTCGCGAACGACTTCGAGGACACCGACCAGCTCTGGATCAACGACGGGCATGGCGCCTTTCGTCTCGCCGACTGGACCGCGCAGCGGCAGGTCAGCAATTCCGCGATGGGTGTCGATGTTGCCGACGTGAATGGCGACGGCCTGCCCGACATCTTCGAGGTGGACATGCTGAGCAACGACTCGCATCGCCTGCGCACGCAGATGCCGACGCACACGGCGCTGCCGAAGAAGGTTGGCGACATGGAGACGCAGCTCCAGCAGCAGCGCAATGCGCTCTTCGTCAACCGCGGCGACGGCACGTTTGCGGAATCCGGCATGGCTGCGGGTGTGCAGGCGAGCGGGTGGTCGTGGTCGACGATGTTCCTCGACGTGGACCTCGACGGCTGGCAGGACATCCTCGTCGCGAACGGCCACCTGTGGGACGTGATGGATGCGGATACGCAGGAGCGCCTCCAGAACCGGCTCACCAGCGTCGCGTGGCAGAAGGAGCGCTGGGAGTTTCCGAAGTTGCCATTGAAGAACGTGGCGTTCCGCAATCGCGGCGACATGACCTTCGAGGACGCGAGTGCGCGCTGGCACTTCGGGACGGAGGACGACATCTCGCATGCGATGGCCGCCGCCGACCTCGACGGCGACGGCGATCTCGACGTCGTCGTCAACCGCCTTCGCGCACCGGCGCTCCTCCTCCGCAACGACGGATCGGCCGCTCGTGTGGCCGTGCGCCTCGCCGGCACCGCGCCGAACACGCGCGCCGTGGGCGCACGCGTGAAGCTGCTGGGTGGCGCGATCCCGATCCAGGACCGAGAGGTCGCCGTCGGAGGGCTGTACCTGTCGCACAGCGACTATGAGCTCTCATTCGCGATGGGCAAGTCGGACAGCGCGACGCTGGTGATCGACTGGCGCGACGGCCGCCGCACCACGATGTCCGTGCGATCGAATCGCCTCTACGAGGTCACCGCCCAGACAGCGGCGCCGCGTACGCCGGACAAGTCCGACAGCACCCACGTATTGTTCGTCGACGCCACCTCGCAGCTCGGTGGCCATGTCCATGCGGATTCCGCATTCGACGATTGGGAGCGCCAGTTCCTGCTACCGAACTCCCTGTCGCAGCTCGGGCCTGGCGTGACCTGGTTCGACTACGACCGCGATGGCGACGAGGACCTCATCGTCGGCGCGGGGCGCGGCGGGCGCATCGGTGTGTTCCGGAACGACGGCGGGCATCTCGTGCCGCAGAAGACGCAGGGCCCCACGGCGTCATGGGATTTCACCACCATCCTCGGCATGGCGAGCGCGAACGGCTCGCGCCTGCTCGCCGGCGTATCGAACTGGGAGTTCATGCTGGGCAAGGATGTCGCGCCGTCGTCGAGCGTCGTCGGCATTGCCGTGCGCGGCGGCGCTGTTGCATCGGCCACGGATCCAGTCGCGTCGCTTCAGGAATCGGCGACGGGGCCCATGGCGCTCGCCGACTACGATGGCGACGGTGACCTGGACCTGTTCGTGGGAGGACGCGTCATCGCGGGCCGCTATCCCGAACCCGCAACGTCGGTCCTCTACCGCAACGACGCAGGACGATTCGTCCCCGACTCCACTGAAACCGCACTGTTCGCGCACGTAGGCCTCGTGTCGGGCGCGCTGTTCACCGACGTGAATGGCGACGGCCGTCCCGACCTCGTGCTCGCGCGCGAGTGGGGCTCGCTCGTACTGTACCTGAACCAGGGCGGCCACTTCGTTGCCGCATCCGGCTGGGGCCTCGAGAAGTGGACCAGCCGCTGGAACGGCATCGCGGCGGGAGACCTCGACGGCGATGGCCGGATGGATCTCGTTGCCACGAGTTGGGGCCGCAACACGGTCGCGCAGGCGGACAGCGTGCATCCGCTCACGTTGCTCTATGGTCCCATCGGCTCGGCGAACGAGGTGGAGATGCTGGTCGCACGCGACGACGCGCGCATCAAGGGCCTCGCTCCCCTGAACAGCTATCCACGCGTGCGCGTCGCACTTCCCGACCTCGCGAAGCGGCTGAATACCTTTGCGGCGTACGCGGACGCGACCGTCGACCAGGTCCTTGGCCCCGCGGCAGCAAAGGTCACGCGCGCACAGGTCGTGACGCTGGACAACATGGTGTTCCTCAATCGCGGGGGTCACTTCGAGGCGCGCGCGCTGCCGTCCGACGCGCAGGTCGCGCCGGCTTTCCACGTCGGCGTTGCCGACTACGACGGAGACGGCAATGAGGATGTGTTCCTCGCGCAGAATTTCTTCCCGACGGCGGTTGGGCTGCCGCGTTACGACGGCGGGCGCGGGCTGCTGCTCACCGGCGACGGCAAGGGCGGCCTGGTGCCGATGTCCGGCACGCGCTCCGGAATCCTCGTATACGGAGACCAGCGGGGCGCGGCCCACGCTGACCTCGATGGCGACGGCCGGCTCGACCTGGTCGTGTCGCAGAATGGTGCGGCCACGCGACTGTTCCTGAACCGGGGCGCGAAGCAGGGACTCCGCGTGCGCGTGCGCGGTCCCGCAACCAATCCCGACGGCGTTGGCACGCAGTTGCGGATCGTCTATGGTGAGAGGATGGGACCCGTGCGCGAGATCGAGGCAGGATCAGGCTACTGGTCCCAGAACGGAGCAGTGCAGGTCATGGGACTGTCGGGCACGCCTACGGCGGTCTGGGTGCGCTGGGCTGGAGGCGGCGAAGCACGCGTACCGGTTCCTGTGGGTGCCCGGGAGGTCGTGTTGACGCGTTGAGCACGTCTTACCGCGGTCCGCGCAGCGGGCTAGAATCGCGGGTCGAGAATGGCGTGATCGGGCCTTGGAAAAGCATGATTCGACAATGGAATGCGAGGCGGCCTGACATGGCCCCCGACTTGCCCTGTTTACAGGTGTCAATCGCGTCGGGTCGAGCTGAGGGAAGGAGAGTCGGGTGCAAAGTGCAGAGGCGGGACTTCCACCCATCCTGGTGGTCGACGACAATCATGACAACGCGGAAATCATCCGGCAGTACCTGGAGATCCGCGGATATCCCATTTCGGTTGCTCACGATGGGGACGAAGCGCTCGCGCTGTACGAAAGTGTGAAGCCCGCGCTCGTGCTGCTGGACGTGATGATGCCGGGACGCGATGGTTGGGAAGTGTGCCGCCTGATGAAGCAGCATCCTGTTCTCGGGCGATCGGTGCGCATCATCATGGTGACGGCGCTCGATGCGTGGGATGACAAACGCGAGGCGTTGCAGCTCGGCGCCGACGACTACGTGGAGAAGCCCTTTGATCTGCCGACGCTGGCCAAGACCGTGCAGCGCAACCTCGACCAGCTGCGCGTCGCCTCGTAAGTCCCGCCTGATCCTCGGCGACACGAAAGGCGCCTGAGAGTGTCCATCCTCCTCACCGATTCCGACGACGCGGCCATCGTCGCCGCTGTTGCGCTGCTCGACGGCTGGCACGCCGAGCGCCGCCCGTCCGCGGAGCTGGGCAGTGCGCTGGGCGAGCCCGGCGTGCGAGCGCTCCTCGTGGCGACGAGCGATCCCGGCGAGCTCCGCATGAGCCTCGAGGCCGCGCATGCCCGCGGCGTACCCGTGATCGTCGGGTGCGCCGACGAAGCCACCCGTCGCCGCGCCGTCGAGATGAAGGCGGAAGAGTGGTTCCTGGTGCCTGCCACCGCTGAGGAGATTGCTGCGCGCACGTGGTCCGCCGTCGCGCGTGCCGCCGGCATCGGCGCCGCCGTCGTGGAGAAGGCCGACAAGGCCGAGTACGAGAGCATGCTGCGCGACTCGCTCACCGGCCTGCCGACATTGCCGGTCGCGATCGAGCGCTCGCGCCAGCTCTTCAAGGAGCGGGGCGAGCTCGTCGTGCTGTACCTCAACTTCGTCCGCTATTCGAAGATCGAGGAGATCTACGGGTGGGAGAAGCTTGACGCCGTGCTCGAGACGACGGCAAGCGCCGTGCGCGACTTCCTCGACGAGGACGACCTTCGCGCCTCGCGCGTGATGGTGAGCTTCAGCAATGACGACGACTTCATCTTCTTCCACGTGCCCGCGAGCGGCGTCGCCGCGGCGACCGACGGCGAGATCACGGAGATGGTCACACGCCTCCAGCGACACGTCGCTGGCGAGATCGAGACCGCGCACGGCGAGGACATCGCCGCGCTGTTCGACATCTACGTGGGACGCGCGCACCTGTACTACAACCCGAAGATCCGCCTCGAGCGCGTGATCTATCGCGGGATTCGCGAGGCGCAGAACGCATCGCGGTCACTCGAGCAGCGCGAACGCGCGCGCCGCGTGAACGACCTCAAGACCGCAATTCGCGATCGCGGCGTCTACGTCGACTACCACCCGATCGTCGTTGCGTCCACACGCGAGATCTTCGGCTACGAAGCGCTCGCCCGCGGGACCATGCGCACGCTGCGCAGCCCGGAGGTGATGTTCGACGTCGCCGCCGAGGCGGACCTGATCTGGGAGCTGAGCCGACTCTGTCGTGAGCGCGCGCTCGAAGGAATGTCCACGCGCCTCGAGGGCAGCCAGCTGCTCTTCATCAACGTCGACCCGCACGACTTCGCGGACCCGGCGTTCTCGGAGAGCGAAGTGAGCGAGCCGTCGCGAGTGGTCATCGAGATCACGGAGCGGACGGCGATCAAGGACTACCCCAAGTTCCGCGAGCGCCTGAAGGCGTTCAGGGAGAAGGGATTCCGCTTCGCGGTCGACGACGCGGGGAGTGGCTACGCCGGACTCGGCTCCATCGCCAACCTCGAGCCGGACTTCATCAAGCTCGACATCTCGTTGATCAACGCCATCGACACCAATTTCATCAAGCAGAACCTGGTGCAGACGATGGTGCGGTTCGCGAATGACCACGGCGCGATGGTGATCGCCGAGGGCGTGGAGCGCGCGGAGGAGTTCAAGGCGGTGCAGGACCTCGGCGTCCATCTCGTGCAGGGATTCTTCCTGCACCGGCCGCAGGCGGCCAACTACAAGATCCTGCCGACGATCAACGCCGAGCGCTGATCGACAGGAGTTCGCTGACGAGGGACCACGTGCGCTCGGCAGCGCCGAGGCCGCGGTGCACGGCGCGCGCTGCGGCATCGCCAGCGGCGCTCCGCTCGGTGCCTGACGCGAACCACCGCTCCAGGGCCGCGGCAGCGGATTCGACGTCGCCCACCGCGATCGCCGCGTCCTCGTCCAGCAGGAGCAGTGCATCGCGACTGCCCGTGTGCAACGGCCCGAACATCACCGGCGCGCCGAAGGCGGCGGGTTCGAGCACCGAGTGCAGGCCCGCCGAGTGGAATGCGCCGCCCACGAATGCCGCGTTGCCGAGCGCGTACAGCTCGCCCAGCACCCCCACGCGATCCACGAGCACCACGTCCGCTTCCCGCTCCGCATCCTCGCCGAGGCGCGCGAGCTGGAGGCCGGCGCCGCGCGCCCATGCCTCGATCGGGTCGAGGTGCGATGGCGTCGGCTCGTGCGGGGCGATGATCAGCCGCGCGTCACGCTGTTTCGCCGCGAGCCGCTCCCACGCCGGGAGCAGCACGGCCTCGTCGGCCGGCCAGGTGGATCCCGCGACGAGCGTGGGCCTGCCGTTGATGAGTGGAGCGAGCAGCGACGACGCGCGGTTGACGCCCTGCGCGCGCGCCCATACCTGGTCGTAACGCGTGTCGCCCGTCACACGCACCCGTGACGCCGGGACGCCAAGTGAGATGAGCCGGTCCGCATCATCGGCGCTGATGGCTCCGACGAGATCCAGCCGCGCGTACGCGTCGCGAAGGATCGCACCGGCGAGCCAAGAGAGGCGCGACGAATCGCGCGCAAGCGTGGCGCTCACTACACCGAGTCGCGCCTTCCGCGCGGATGCTTCGCGCACGAGCGTCGGCCACACATCCAGCTTGCTGAACACCAGCGCCGTCGGCTGGAGCGCCGCGAGTGCGCCGCGCATGTCGGGCGTGTCGTCGAAGGGGAGCACGTCGCGGAAATCGACGTCGAGCTTCGCCGCGAAGTCGCGCGCGCTCGGCGAGAAGTAGGTGTAGGCGAGCTGGAGCTGAGGCATGCGCTGGCGCGCGAGCTCGAGCACCGGCCGCGCCTGCAGGCCCTCGCCCACGCTGGGTGCGTGCATCCAGAGGAGCGGGCTCGCCTGCACGCGCGCGAACGTGGAGTACCGCGCGAGCACGCCGCGCCGCTCGGCGAAGGTGCGTGCGAGCTTGCTCCCCTCCGCCGGTGCAAACGCCGAGAGGGCGCGGGCCAGACGCGCCGCGCCCTCGTAACCGACCCGAAGCGCGGCGTTCACCGTCGCTCCGACCCGGTCGTTACTTCCCGCCGCGCGCCTTCGCGAGCTCGGCGTTCAGTACGACGCGGAAGGTGTCCAGCGGGTAGGCGCCGAGGATCTTGCGATTGCCGACGAAGAACGTGGGCGTGGACTGCACGCCCGAGGCACCGCTGCGATCCTTGTCCGCATTGATGAGTGGGACGGTGGCGTGCGAGGTCACGCACTTGCGCCACTCGGCGGCGTCCACCTTGGCGGCGGTCGCGAGCGAGTCGAAGAAGGGCGTCGGGTCGGGCAGCTTGGCCCAGCGCTCCTGCGTGACGAACAGTGACGAGTGCAGCTCCCAGAACTTGCCCTGGACCGACGCGCACATGGCGGCTTCCGAGGCGGCGTGTGCGTTCGGGTGCAGGGACGCGATGGGATAGTTCAGGTAAGCGAGACGCACCTTGCCCGTCTGCACGTACTCCTTGTCGAGTGCCGCGAAGCTCTCGTCGTGCCAGCGCTTGCAGAATGGGCACTGGAAGTCGCTGACCTCCACGAGCCACACCTGCGCCTGTTCAGAGCCGCGGATGCGGCCGCGGTCGGCTCGTGCGCTCGTGGAGTCCGTGAGTGCGCCCGCCATGCCGGCGTTCGCCGCAGGCGCGGCGGCGACTTCGCCACCGGCGTTCGCGACGGTCTTCTCCGCTGGCTTCTCTTCGGATCTGGCGCAGGCGGCAGTCGCAACGAGGGCGAGCGCTGCGGCGAGGTGACGGACGGAAACGGAGCGCGGCATGGTCACGTAGGGTGGAGGAGTCTGGAGGGCTGAAAGCTAACAGCCAGCGTCTCCGCCGGGCGAGCCGCGCCGCGTGGCGCGATGCGTGCCATATTTCACCGGATGCCATTGCCACTGGCCGTACGTACGGCGGTCTTCGCGATCGCCGCGCTGTTCCAGGGCGGCCCGTCCATTCCGGCGCCGCGCGGGCTCGTCAACGATTTCGCCGGGGTGATTCCGGCGACGTCGGCGCCGCGCATCGAGCGCATCGCGCAGGATGTGCGGGACAAGACGAAGGCCGAGATGGCCATCGTGACGCTTGCCGACCTCGGCGGACGCCAGCCCGAGGAGATCGCGCTGCGCATCGGGCGCGAGTGGAAGGTCGGCGCGCTCGCCGACATCGGGGATCGCACGCGGAATGCCGGCGTCGTCATCCTGCTGGTGCCGAAGGAGACGTCGGCCGACGGCCGCGGCTATTGCCGCGTGGAGACGGGGCAGGGCGCGGAGGGCTACATCACCGATGCGACCGCGGCGGACATCTGTCGCGAGGCGACCCCGTTCTTCAGGGATCGCGACTACGGCTCGGGCATGGAGCTCGTGACACTGCGTGTCGCGCAGCGTATCGCGCAGGAGTTCAACGTCGCGCTCGACACCACGCTCCAGGCGCCGGAGCTGGCGCCCGTGCGTCGTACGTCGCAGCGCAGCACGGGTATCAATCCGATCTTCCTCCTGATCCTGCTCTTCGTCGTCCTGTCCATGTTCGGCGGGCGGCGGCGAGGGGGGTGCCTCCCGTTGATCATTCCCTTCGGGGGGCTCGGCGGCGGGTCACGCGGCGGCGGCTGGGGCGGTGGCGGCTTTGGTGGTGGCGGTGGCGGTGGCTTTGGCGGCTTCGGTGGCGGAGGCGGTTTCAGTGGCGGCGGCGGCGGATCCAGCTGGTAGGGCGACCATGGCGACGATGACTCTCGATGACCTCGTGACCCAGCTTCGCGCCGCATACGGCGCGCAGTTGTCGTCGGTGGTGCTCTACGGATCCGCCGCGGCGGGCGAGCACGTGCCGAAGCGGTCGGACTACAACGTGCTGGTGCTCCTCGATCGCATGGACGCCGCGAGCCTCGCGGGCGCGTCCGCGGCGGCGCGCGCATGGCACGATGCGGGAAATCCGCCACCGATGACGATGACCGTCAGTGAGTGGCGCGGATCGTCCGACGTGTTTCCCATGGAGTACGCGGACATCCTCGCGCGGCACCGCGTGCTGCACGGCGCCGCGCCCTTCGACGGCCTCAGCGTCTCGCGCGAGAACCTGCGTCTCCAGCTCGAGCAGCAGGCGATGGGCAAGCTGCTGCAGTTGCGGCAGGGCGCCCTCCTCGCCGGCACCGACGGTGCGCGGCAGCTCGAGCTGATCGAGGCGAGCCTGAGCACCGTCATGGTGCTGTTCCGCGCGGTGCTTCGCCTCACCGGCGAGGAGCCGGCGGGCGACAAGACCGCAGTGTCGCAGCGCGTCGGGACCCTGGCCGGTTTCGGTGCGGGTGCGTTCGTGCGCGCCGCCCGTCATCAGGCAGGAGTGCAGAAGATCGTGCCGGCGGAAGCCGGCACCGTGCTGGCCCAGTATCTTTCCGGCGTTGAGCGACTCAACGCGTATCTCGACACCTTCAATTCCCAGGAACGGCCCTCATGAACAGACGCCGGCTTGTCCTCCTCCTCCCGCTCGTGCTCGCAGCGTGCGGCTACAACACGATTCAGGGATACGACGAACAGGCGAATGCCGCGCAGGGGCAGATCGAGGTGCAGCTCCAGCGCCGCGCGGATCTCGTCCCCAGCCTCGTCGCGACAGTGAAGGGTCTCGCGAACCAGGAGCTCGCAGTGTTCTCCGAGGTTGCGCGCGCACGCGGCGGGTTGCTCAACGCCGTGCAGAGCAAGGACCCCGAGCAGATGGCCAATGCGAATGCGCAGATGACGGGCGCGCTCGGCAGGCTGCTCGCCGTGTCCGAGGCATATCCGCAGCTCAAGAGCGACCAGGCGTTCCTGCGTCTGCAGGACGAGCTGGCCGGCACGGAGAACCGTGTCGCCGTCTCGCGGCAGGACTACAACACTGCGGTGCAGCAGTACAACGCGTACATCCGGAAGTTCCCCGCCGTGCTCACCGCGAAGATGACGGGCGCGAAGGAGCGGAAGTACTTCACGGCGACGAGCGCGGAAGCGCGCGAGGCGCCGAAGGTGGACTTCGGCACACCAGGTGCGCCTGCGCAGCCCGTGCAGCCTGTTCCCGCGGCACCGGGCGCCACGCCCTCGTCGGCGCTGAGCTTGTGAAT
>JBDSTA010000129.1:0-2157 GCA_039928475.1 Gemmatimonadaceae bacterium
CCTGTCCCGCATTCTCGGCCTGGTCCGCCAGACGCTCATCGCGCGGTATCTCGGCGCCGCCGAGGCGGCCGACGTGTTCAATGGCGCGTTCCGGCTCACGAACTTTCTCCAGAACCTGTTCGGGGAGGGGGCGCTCTCTGCGTCGTTCATTCCCGTGTACGCACACGCGCTCGAGAAGGGCGACGAGCGCGAGGCGGACCGCATCGCCGGCGCGGTCGCCGCGATCCTGGCGATGGTGGTCGCCGTGCTCGTGCTCATCGGCCTCATCGTCGCGCCGCTGGTCACGCAGCTGATCGTTGGCGGCTTCACGGGGGAGAAGTTCGACCTGACCGTGCGCCTGACGCGCATCTTCTTCCCGGGCGCCGGCATCTTCGTGATGAGCGCCTGGTGCCTTGGCATCCTGAACAGCCATCGCAGGTTCTTCCTCTCGTACGCGGCGCCGGTCTTCTGGAACCTGGCGATGATCGGAGCGCTCGTGTATTACGGACCGCGGCGCGGTGAGGTGGATCTCGCTGTCGCACTCGCCTGGGCGTCCGTTGCGGGCGCCGCGCTCCAGATGGCGGTGCAGCTTCCGTCGGTGTTCCGGCTCGTGCGTCATCCGCGATTCGTTCCCGACTTCAACTTCCCGCCCGTGCGCGAGGTGGTGACGAGCTTCCTGCCGGCGTTCGTGAGCCGGGGAGTCGTGCAGCTGAGCGCGTTCGTGGACCTGCGCCTCGCCAGCTCCATCGCGTTCGAAGGCTCTGTCGGACTGCTGAGTTACGCACAGACCATCTACGTCCTGCCCATCAGCCTCTTCGGCATGGCGATCTCCGCGGCGGAGTTGCCGGAGATGTCGCGCGAAGGCGGCACGGACGAGGCAGCGTTCGCGCGGCTGCGCGCGCGCCTCGATGCGGCGATTCCGCGCGTCGCATTCTTCTGCGTGCCTTCGGCGCTCGCCTTCATCTTCATTGGCGACGGCATCGCCGGCGTGCTCCTCCAGCACGGGAAATTCAGCCACACCGACAGCCTGCACACCTGGGCGATTCTCGCCGGTTCTGCCTTCGGCCTGGTCGCGAGCGCGTTGGCGCGCCTCTACTCGTCCACCTTCTACGCGTTGCGCGACACGCGGACGCCGCTGCGGTTCGCCGTCGCACGCGTCGTGCTCACCGGCGTGCTCGGCTACCTCTTCGCCTACCCATTACCCCGGATGCTGGGCCTTCCCGCGTGGACGGGCGTCGCGGGACTGACGTTGTCCGCCGGCATCGCGGGCTGGGTGGAGTTCTACCTGTTACGTCGCTCGATCGCGACTCGCATTGGCCGCACGGGCATGGCGCGTCAGCAGCTCGTCACGCTGTGGGCGGCGGGCATCGCCGCAGGCGCGGCGTCGTTCGGCGTGATGCGCCTCCTCGCCCCGGCGCACAGCTTCCTGGCCGGCGTGCTGGCGATGGGCACCTTCAGCCTCGTGTATGGCATCGTGACGCTCGTGCTCGGCGTTCCGCAGGCAAAGGCTATCGCGTCCCGAGTGCTGCGCCGCTAGTCGAACCGGCGCCCGGCGCGCCGGATATATTTGGACGATGGCCGTTCCCGACGCGATTCTCGACAAGGTACCGCATCTCCCCGAGTCGCCGGGCGTCTATCTCTGGCGCGACGCCGAGGGCAAGGTGCTGTACGTGGGCAAGGCCAAGCGCCTTCGCTCGCGCGTGCGGAGCTACGTCACCAGCGACCATCGCGAGAGCGTCAAGACCCGCCACCTGATGCAGCAGGCGCAGTCGCTGGACACCATCGTGGTGCCGAGCGAGGCGCACGCGCTCATCCTCGAGGCGAACCTCATCAAGGAGTACAAGCCGCGCTTCAACATCGCGCTGCGCGACGACAAGTCGTATCCCTACATCAAGGTCACGGTGCAGGAGCCCTTTCCACGCGTGTGGGTCACGCGCCGCCTGCAGAACGACGGGGCACGCTACTTCGGCCCCTATACGGACGTTGGGACGATGCGACGGTCGCTCGACGTCGTGAAGCGGTTGTTCACGGTGCGCTCGTGCAACTACGACATGCCGAAGCAGATGCCCGAGCGTCCCTGCCTTGATTACCACATCGGGCGCTGCAAGGGGCCGTGCATCCTCGCACAGTCGCAACCCGAGTACGGCGCGATGATCGACGAGGTGCTCGAGTTCCTCG
>JBDSTA010000130.1:0-4818 GCA_039928475.1 Gemmatimonadaceae bacterium
TATCGCACCTTCCTCGATCGCATCGCCGCCGGCGAGCGTGCTGCGCCGCCGCCTTCGGAGGTCGAGCCCCTCACGCAGATCTACAGCCGCGGATCCACGGGCGGCATGTATGGCGGCCGCGCGGGGCGCGAGTACATCACGCGCAATCATCCCGACAATCGTGGCATCGAGCTCGGCGTCGTCGTCGCGCACGAGGGACGCGAGATCATCGTGGATGTGAGTGCGCCGCTGCTTGTGGGCGACGGCATCGGCTTCGAGGCGCCGGGTGCGCTCGGCGGCGCCTCCGTCGGCTTCACCATCGATGCGATCCGCACCATCTCGCGCGCGGCGCGAGTGCGGCAGGCCATCGCGCTGCCATCGCGCATCAGCGTAAGCGACGGATGGCGCGTGATCCGCTCGTCCGAGGCCGCATTGCTGGAGCGTGCACGGGCGAGCTACGCGGCGCTGCCGGCCGAAGTGCGCGCGCGAAAGTCGCGCGTGGACGTTCGGGTGTTCGGCGTGAGCGGGTCACCGCTCAAGGCCGTCTTCACTGCCGACGGCGAACAGGTCACCGCGCGCACGGACATCAATCTCGCGCCTGCCTCCAAGCGCGCCCTGGACACGGCAGCCCTTCGCGAGCAATTCGGCCGGCTCGGCGAGACACCGTTCGTGCTCGGGAACCTCGACGACGGCGGTCTCGCGCCCGGCATGTTCCTGCCGATCAGCGCCGTGAATCACCTGCGCCAGCAGGCGACCGATGAGCTGATGCAGCGCCGCGACTGGGCGCGCATGGCATCGGATTCCGAGCTGCGTGACCGCATCGACGCGGCCCTGCGCCTCGATCCGGTCGAGCCGGCGCACCTTGAGCGGCGCACGGCATTCGACCTCGTCGCGTCCGTCTTCACGCTCGACGACGCGCGCACCGCGGCGGCGCATGGTGCGACGACGGTCGTCCTCGACCCGTTCCTGCGTCACCCCACCCCTCCGGTCACGCGCGTGCGCGCGCTGGCGGAGGAGCTGAAGGCGGCGGGCGTCGAGCTCCGGTTGCGGACGCCGACCATCGTCCGCCCCGAGGAGCGCCGCACCACGCAGAAGTGGCTCGACGTCGGCCTGCCCGTCGTGAGCGGGCACCTTGGCCTCGTCGCGGAGCTCTCCGGCGAGGGACGTGACGTCATCGCCGACTATGCGGTGAACTGCTTCAATCAGCATACGGCGGCCGAGCTGTTTCGCCTTGGCGCGCGCCGCATCATGCTCTCGCTCGAGCTCACGACGGAGGAGCTGCTCGCGGTGGCCGCCCCGTGGGAGGGGGCGAACTTCGACGTGTTCCTGTACGGCCGTCCCGAGGGCATGACGATCGAGCATTGCGTGCTGTCGGCCGCGTTCGACCGCGTGCCGACGACCTGTCGCGACCTCTGCGTGCAGAAGCACACGAACGTGCAGCTCACGGATCCTGCCGGCTACAGCTTCGCCGTCGCCACTGACTCGGCGTGTCGCAACCGGTTGCTGCACTCGCGCCCCATCGAGGGCAGCGAGTACCTGCCGCGCCTGTGGCGTGGCGGGCTGCGCAATTACCACCTGGTGTTCAACGTCGTTGGCGATCCGGTGGGCCAGGTGGTGAGTGGATATCGCGCCATGCTCGATGCGCTGGCAGGCGGCGCGCCAGCAGCGGACAACTCCGTGCGCAGCGCGATCGGCTCCGCCTTTACCCGTGGCCACTTCGTGCGTGCGGTCTGATGCGCCGCCCTGCGTGAAGAGGATGACGCGACTCGCGCGCATTCGGCGCATCATTCGCGCGTGACCACCGCCGCCCGCCCCACCCTCGACGACGCACGCACCCTGCTGCGCGCACGCTTCGGCTTTCCCGACTTTCGCCCGGGGCAGGAGCGCGCGGTCACGTCGGTGCTGGAGGGACGTGACACGCTCGTCGTGCTGCCGACGGGCGGCGGTAAGTCACTGTGCTACCAGGTGCCGGCGCTCCTGCTGCCGGGCGTCACGGTCGTGGTGAGCCCGCTCATCTCGCTCATGAAGGACCAGGTCGACGCACTCCTGGCGCGCGGGATCGCGGCGACCTTCGTCAACAGCACCTTGAGCTCGGGCGAGGTCGCGGACCGGATGAACCGCGTGTCGCGTGGCGAGGTGAAGATGCTGTACGTCGCGCCGGAGCGGTTCGACGTGGGCAAGGCGGCAGAACGCCTCCGCGACGTGGGCGTGTCGCTCCTCGCCATCGACGAGGCGCACTGCATCAGCGAGTGGGGCCATGACTTCCGTCCGAGCTACCTGCGCGTTGCGCAGGTGCGCGAGCGGCTGGGCAATCCTCCCGCCGTCGCGCTCACGGCCACGGCGACGCAGCACGTGCGGGAGGACATCGCCCGTCAGTTGAAGCTCGAGAATCCCGACACGATCATCACGGGCTTCGACCGCAAGAACCTCGACTACTTCGTGGTGCCCACGAAGAGCGACGCCGACAAGGACGACGCGCTCATCGAGATCCTCAAGCGCCACAAGGGCGTCGCGATCGTCTACGCCTCCACGCGCCGCAACGTCGAGAAGGTCGCGCGCACGCTCGAGGGGGCACGCATCTCCGTCGCCGCCTACCACGCGGGGCTCGATGACGCGCATCGCCACGACGTGCAGGAGTCCTTCATGAAGGAATCCGTGCGAGCCATCGTGGCCACCAACGCCTTCGGCATGGGCATCGACAAGCCGAACGTGCGGGTCGTCGTGCACCATTCCATGCCGGGCACGCTCGAGGCGTATTACCAGGAGGCTGGACGCGCGGGCCGCGACGGGCAGCATTCCGACGTGTTCCTGCTGCACGCGTTCCCGGACCGCTTCACCCACGAGTTCTTCATCAAGGGTGCGTATCCGGAGCGCACGCTCGTCGAGCAGGTGTACGAGAAGCTCAAGCGGCGCGCCGATGATACGGGACTCGTGAACCTGGATCCGGCGCACATCGCCTCGTCACTGCCGGGCAAGGTGAGCGACCGCGAGGTGGAGTCGGCGTTGCGTCTCCTCGTGCGCTGCGGTGCGGTGCGAACCGATCCCGAGGTGGGTGGGCAGGCATTCGTGCGCCTGCTCGCGACGCCGCAGCGCATCAAGGAAGAGCTGGCGGAGCGGGAGCCCCAGATGGTCGGCCTCCTGCGCGCGCTGTGGCGCATGGCGGGCGATGCACTGAACGACGGCATCGCGGTGGACCTCGCAAAGGTTCCTGCGGGGTTCGGCGGGGTGATCGGTGCGATGGAGTTGCTCGAGCGCCTCGAGGCCGCCCAGTTCGTGGATTGGCGCCGGTTGGGCGGCGGCGATCGCGTCGTGAACGCCAGGCGTCCGCTCTCGGCATATCCGCTCGATTGGGCGGCGCTCGACCGTCGTCGCAAGGCGGAGATCGCGAAGCTCGACTCGATGCAGGGGTACGCCTACACGTCCGGCTGTCGTCGCGGCTTCGTCCTTCGCTACTTCGGCGACCCTGCGGCGGGCAAGGATTGCGGCGGCTGCGACAACTGTCTCGGCACGCACAATGCCGCTCCCCAGCGCAAGTCGATCGGCGTTCCAAAGCCCGGCGAGAAGAAGCGGAACCGCGGCTTCGGGCGCGCCGTTTCTTCACCTGCGGATGCGTCGGAAGGCATCGGCAGCTCGGCCGACGCCGCGCTGCTCGAGCGCCTCAAGGCGCTTCGCACCAGCATCGCGCGGGACCAGAAGGTGCCACCGTACGTAGTTTTCGCCGACCGGACGCTGACCGAGATGGCGGTGCGACGCCCGAAGTCGCCCTTCACGCTTGGCGAGATCCACGGCGTTGGACCCATGAAGATCGAGAAGTACGGCGAGCGATTCCTCGCGCTCCTGCGTGCCGCCGACGAAACCGAAGCCGCCTGAAACACACAGACCAATGGACGACTCGCTCTATTTCTCCGAGCAGCACCTCGCGGTCCGCGAGATGGTTCGACAGTTCGCGCGCGACGACGTCGCGCCCGTGGCCGCGAAGTTCGACGCCGATTCCATCTTCCCCTGGGAGAATGTGAAGCGCATGGGCGAGCTTGGACTGCTCGGTGTGCCGTGGCCCGAGGAGATGGGCGGCGCGGGCTTCGACCTGCTCAGCTACATGATCACCATCGAGGAGCTCGCGAAGGTGGACGCGTCCACGGGGCTCACCGTCTCCGCGCACACCACGCTGGGCACCTCACCCATCGTGCACTTCGGTACGGACGAGCAGCGCGCGCGGTACGTCCCGCTGCTCGCGAGTGGCAAGGTGCTCGGCGGCTTCGGGCTCACGGAGCCCGACGCCGGCTCCGACGCCGGCGGCACTCGCACGACCGCCGTGAAGCGCGGCGACCACTACGTCATCAACGGCACCAAGCGCTTCATCACGCATGGCAGCGTCGGCGAGATCTTCATCGTCACTGCCGTCACCGACCCGTCGAAGGGCACGAAGGGCATCAGCTCGTTCATCATCACGAAGCCCACGTCCGACCTCGAGAAGGTGAAGGATCTCGGCATCGGGCACGACGCATCGCTGCCGGCGATGAAGGGGTTCCGCGCCGGCAAGAAAGAGGACAAGCTCGGCTGGCGCGCGTCGGACACCGCAGAGTTGATCATGGAAGACGTCGAGGTCCCCGCGGAGAATCGCGTCGGCGAGGAAGGGCAGGGCTTCGTCAACTTCATGAAGACGCTCGACGCAGGCCGCATCGGCATCGCCGCGCTCTCGCTCGGCATCGCCGAAGGCGCGTACGAGGAAGCCGTGCGCTATGCCGCGGTACGCAAGCAGTTCGGGAAGCCGATCGCCGAGTTCCAGGGCATCTCGTTCCAGCTCGCCGACATGGCCACCGAGATCGAGGCGGGCAAGCA
>JBDSTA010000131.1:0-6816 GCA_039928475.1 Gemmatimonadaceae bacterium
CGCACCTTGTACTCGCCGCGTGCGATCTCTGCCGGATCTGCCGCGCGCGCCACGATTCCCGTGACGACGGCGCGCTGGCCAGCCTCGCCAGGCGCAGCGCTCAGGGCCACGGTGTCGCCGACGCGGAGCTTCGCGTCGGCGGCGAGCCGTTCGTCGATCGCGACGCCACGCAGGGTGTCCTGGGCGACGATGACGTTCAGTGCGAGAAGGAGTGCGGGCAGGATCATGGCGGTGACTGGGGAAACGAACGCGGCGCGACGGGGGTTCCGTCGCGCCGCGCCGCCGTCACGACCAGGTCAGGCCCGCCGGACCGACGATGCCCAGTGCGCGGTGTCGGCGAGTGCGTTGCGACTCTCCTCGAGCGTCCACGATGGCTCCACGAAGCTCTTGAGCCCGCGCTTGATGAGATAGCCGCCGGCCACGAGCTCCGCCACGCCCACGACGAGCGCACCGACCCACATGTGCCCGTTCACGATCCGGCCGATGAGCGTGACGAGGAACAGCGTGAGCGCGACGAGCGTCACGACGCCCACGCACAGCGCCACCGCCATCCAGAGCGCGCCGCGCGTCGCGCGGTGCATGCTCTCGCGCACCTCGATCTTCGCGAGGCGCACCTCGTCCGTGACCAGGCGCTTGGAGTCCTGCGTCAGCCGCCGGACGAGGTCGGGAATGCCAGTGTCGGGATCGCTCATCATCGACGCGCGAAGAGGCAAGACGCGTTCCGGTGACGGGCCGTCTTACTCGGAGGCGCCCACGAATACCTGGGCAGCGAGCGACACTCCGATGGCGCGCGACGTGCCGCCTCCCCCGTCGTCGATCCAGAGAGTGATGGGGCCCTCGAATGGCGCCTTGTCCAGGATGCGCACCAGCGCGCCAGGACGAATGCCGAGCTCGGCGAGATACCGTAGCCGCTCGGCGTCCTCGTCCTGCACCTGCCGTACGCGGACGCGCTCACCCTGCGCGACCTCGGACAGGCTGCGCAGCGCGACTTCCTCCACGCGCCCGTCGCGCGTGGGGATCGGCGCCCCATGCGGATCGTGGATCGGGTCGCCGAGCGCCTTGGCCATGCGCTCGATGAGCTCCTCGGACGCCGCATGCTCGAGCTGCTCGGCCTCCTCGTGCACGCGGTCCCACGGATAGCCGAGCACCTCGGTGAGGTAGCACTCGAGGATGCGATGACGGCGGAGGGTGCGCAGCGCCGCACTTCGGCCGCCCGCGGTGAGGCGCACGCCGCGGTAGGGCTCGTGCGTGATGAGCCCCTGGTCCGCAAGCCGGCGAACCATGCCGCTCACCGACGCTGGCGAGATCGCGAGGCGCAGGGCGATGTCGTTCGTCGACGCGGCGTCGCCGACGCGCTCGAGATCGTAGATCGCCTTCAGGTAGTCCTCGACGGGGCCCGTGAGGACATGTCGCGCGGACTCGGCCATCACACCTGGCGAAGACGGCGGGGCACGCCGCGGACCATGAGCACGGGAATCGTGGTGCGATGGCGGACCTCGTTGGCGACGCTGCCGCGGAGGAGGTCCTGCACGCCCTTGTGGCCGTGCGTGCTCATGGCGACGAGGTCGCACTTCTCGCGCTCCGCAGCCGATGCGATCTCGGTGCCCGGGTCGCCACCCGCAAGCACGCACTCGACCGGCACGCCCGCCGCCTCGAGGTTGTCCGCCTGCGACTCGAGGTACTCGCGGTCGAGCTTCATCTCGTCGCTCTCGCGGAGCGCCAGCTGCTGCTGGTTGCGCGCGGCCCATCCGTCGGCGACGTGGATGAGGACGACCGACGCCGAACACAGGAGCGCCAGCTCGCGCACGTGCGCGACGATGGCGTCGTCGTATTCGGAATGCTCGAGCGGAACGAGGATGCGCGTGTACATGGGAGTCCCTGGCGGAAAGAGCGTCCTACGCGAGCCAGCCGCGCACGGTCTGGAACAGCAGCCACACGTTGAGCGTCGCGATCACCGCCGCGACCAGGTAGGCGAGCACCTTGAGCCAGGTGGGATTGACGAACTCTCCCATCTTCAGCTTGTCGGACGTGAACATTACCAGCGGGAAGACGGCGAACGAAAGCTGCAGGCTGAGGATGACCTGGCTGAGGATGAGCAGCTTCGCCGTGCCCGACTCGCCGCCGATGATCGCGACGATGACGGCGGGCACGATGGCGATGAGCCGTGTGATGAGCCGGCGCAGCCACGGCCTGATGCGGATCTCGAGGAAGCCCTCCATCACGATCTGGCCGGCGAGCGTCCCGGTGAGCGTCGAGTTCTGACCCGACGCGAGCAGCGCGAGGGCGAACACCGTGCTGGCCCCGGCGCCAAGCAGCGGCGACAGGAGCTTGAAGGCGTCCTGGATCTCTGCGACTTCCGAGTTGCCCGTCGTGTGGAAGCTGGCAGCGGCGACGATGAGGATGGCCGCGTTGATGAACAGCGCGAAGGAGAGCGCGATGGTGGAGTCCACGAACGCGTACCGCACCGCCTCGCGGCGCCCCTCGGCGTTCTCCTCGTACTTGCGCGTCTGCACGATGGACGAGTGCAGGTAGAGGTTGTGCGGCATCACCGTGGCGCCGAGGATGCCGATGGCGATATAGAGCTTCTCGGGATCGGTGAAGATGCTGACCGACGGAAGGAAGCCCTTCGCGACACCGGCCATGTCCGGACGCGAGATGACGAGCTCGAACGCGAAGCACGCGCCGACGGTCGCGATGAGCGTGATGACGAGCGCCTCGAGGACGCGCACGCCCTTGTTCTGGAGGTACAGGAGGAGGAGGACGTCGAAGCCCGTGATGGCGACGCCAAGTGGCAGCGCGATACCAAAGAGCAGGTTGAGCGCGATCGCCGAGCCGATCACCTCGGCGAGGTCACACGCGGCGATGGCGATCTCGCAGAGGATCCAGAGGGCCCAGACCACCGGCTTGCTGTAGTGGTCGCGGCAGGCCTGCGCGAGGTCGCGCCCGGTGACGATGCCCAGCTTGGAGGCGAGCCCCTGGAGGAGCACCGCCATGAGGTTCGAGATGAGGATGACGCTGAGGAGCGTGTACCCGAACTTCGATCCGCCGGCGAGGTCGGTGGCCCAGTTGCCGGGATCCATGTATCCCACGGCGACGAGATATCCCGGCCCCGCGAAGGCGAGCATCTTACGCCACTTGGACCGACCGCCCGTGGGAACGCTGCGGTACACCTCGGCGAGGCTCGGCGCGACGCGCGCGCGCCGCCAGCCCGTTTCCGGGGGCGAAGATGCGCTTTGCGGGTCGGATGTCCTCGTCGGGCGGCTTGCTGTCATGGCGTTCAAGAGATTTAGGATTGCCTAAACTTATCTTGAGGTCGTCATAACGCAAGCTTTTTGTTTTGACCACGCACGGAATGGACGGGCGGAGTCCGCGACGCTAATTATCCGCACCCTTCACTCCGCAATCCATGCCCACCGCCGCCGGATCCGAGATCACCGCCCTGCGCCAGGTGGCGCTCACCGTCTCCGATGTGGAACGAAGCACGGCGTTCTTTCGTGACGCCGTCGGGCTTCCCTTCCTCTTCTCTGCGGGCCCGTCGCTGGCATTCCTCGACATCGGTGGCGTGCGGCTCATGCTTGCCGGGCCCGAAGGCGAGTTCAAGCCGGGACTGAGCTCCGTCCTCTACTTCAAGGTTGCCGACATCGAAACGGCGCAGCGTGAGATGAGTGCACGCGGCGTGAGCTTTCCCAAGCCGCCGGCGATGATCGCGAAGATGCCCGACCACGAGCTCTGGTTGAGCGAATTCCGGGATCCGGACGGCAACCCGATGGCGCTCATGTGCGAGAAGCGCTGACGCGTCAGCCCAGGTCCTCGTCCACGGACTCGCTGCCGAGCGGCATGCCGGCGTAGGAGAGGAACTGGCGCAGTGCGCGTTCCGTCAGCCCCCACACGACATGGCCGTCGTGGCGGAAGATGCTCGCGCGACGTCGCCCGCTGCGCACGCTGACGAAGTCCACGCCCCATGACGCCGCGTCGCGCAGCGCAGCCAGCGACACCCAGAACGCGCTCGCCACCTCGTGGGATGGCGAGACGACCACATCGCGCCGCACCACCGCGACGAACGGCCGGATGACGATCTGCGGCAGGAGTGGCGAGCGCGGGCTCAGGTCGTCCAGGGTGCCGAGCACCATGCCGTCGCGATCGACGTCGATGCCCGTCTCCTCGCGCGTCTCGCGCACGGCGGTCATTGCGAGGTCCGCGTCGCCCGGCTCCATGCGGCCGCCGGGACACGCGATATGTCCGCTCCACGGGTCGCCCTCGAACTCCGCGCGCTTGATGAGCAGCAGCTCCGGGTCGCCGTCTTCGCGCGGACGCAGCACGAGCAGGATTGCGGCGAGTCGCGCTGCACCGGCGTCCACGCGCCGGCCCGGCCGCGCCGCGAGCGCACGCGAGAGCTCCGCGACATGCGGATGCCGAAGGAACTCGCGGAGCGCCGCGCTCGTCGTCACGCGTGCATCAATCGACGTCGCCGCCGGCCTCCGCCCAACCGCGAAAGCCGCCGGCCAGCGAGCACACGTTCGAATAGCCCATCGCCGTCATCGTCTCCGCCGCGAACGCGGAGCGGTTGCCACTCGCACAGTAGATGATGACATCCGCATCGCGCGGCACCACGGCCTCCACCTTCGTCTCCAGGTTTCCGCGCGAGATGTGCACCGCGCCGGGAATGCGGCCGAGGTTCACCTCCTGCAGGTCACGCACGTCGAGGAACACTGCACCGCCCTTCGCGTGTGCGGCGAGTGCCTGCGCGCTATCGATCTGCCGGATGCGCGCCTTGGCTTCATTGACCATGTCGCTGCCACTCTTCATGCGCTGGTGCTCCGTGAATGTGTCGGCACCACGTACAGGGTGCCGTTCGTCGCGTCGAGCTCGGCCCTGGCGCCGAGCGGGATGGTCCACTGGTCGTCGATGTGTCCGAGCGGGATGCCCGCGAGCGCGGGCACGCCGGCGAGGTCCGCGGCCTCTCGAAGGATATCGTCGAGCGCGCACGAATTGGCGTCATCGGCCGGTGTACCATCGCTGAACTGGCCGTATGCGATGCCCGCGAGTTGCGACAGCGCGCCGCTCAGCGCGAGCTGGCGCAGCATGCGATCGATGCGATAGGTCGCCTCGCCCACATCCTCCAGCACGAGAATTCCGCCGGCGTAATTTGGCGCGTACGGTGTGCCGCACAGCGCAGCGAGCAATGCGAGGTTGCCGCCGACGAGCGTTCCCTCCGCGCGACCGTCGCGCAACGTGCGTGACTCGGGTGCTCGGCCGCACGACTCCGTGTGCGTCACGACCGCGTGCACGAGGGACTCGCGCGCGAACGCGGACATCGGTGTGCGCGCCGTCGGCCCGTGAAAGGTGACCACGCCGGCGCGCCCGAGCGCCGCGTGCAGCGCCGTGATGTCGGAATAGCCGATGAGCGCCTTCGGCCGTCGCGCGAATGCATCGACGTCGAGACCGTCGAGCAATCGCATCGCGCCATAGCCGCCGCGCAGGCACCAGATGCCGTCGACGTCGTCGCTCGCAAGCGCAGCGTTGAGATCGTGCAGGCGTCGCGCGTCGTCGCCCGCGAGGTAGCCGAAGCGCTCCAGCGCATGCTCGCCGACGACGGGATCCCATCCGAGTGCGCGCGCCTGTTCGACAGCGCACTCGAGCTCCGCGCTCGAGCGCAGGGGTCCGGCTGGTGCCACGAGCGCGACGCGCGCGCCAGCGGCGAGTGCAGGAGGAAGTCGCATCGCGCGCAACGTAGAGAGCGCCTCAACGCGGTGCAATGGCGTGCTGGTGCTTGTCGATCATGCAGACAAAGCTGGCATTTGTTATGCGCCTGTGTCACTGCAGCAGAGGGGAGCCTGCAGACGGGCTACGGGCTCGACCGAAGCGAAAGTTCACCGTATGGAGGGACGAAACCATGGCGGATCAGCAGAACAGCTCGAACAGCGGCTCACGGCCACGCGACCAGAACAGCGGCATGAGCGACTCGTCGAGCGACTCCAACCGCGACCTCGGCAGCTCATCGCAGGGCGACGGACAGTCGAGCTCGGGCTCGAGCCGCAGCGCGTCGTCATCGTCGTCGGGCTCACAGGGCGACGGCCAGCGCGGATCATCCAGCTCGTCCGGCTCATCGCGCGATTCGAGCTCCGACGGCTCCGAGAGCTCCGACAGCTCGAGCCGCACTGATGAACTGACCGACAGGAGCCGGGACGAAAGTTCCCGCTAGGCCATCGGTCGCAGAACGCGGGGCGCCCTGAACGGGGGCGCCCCGCGTGTTTTCCCCCATGCCGCAGCGCATCTTTCACGGGTGAGCCAACTCATCGCTGCGGCGCTGGCGCTGCCCTGGATCGCCACGCCGCTCGTCACGATCCTGCGCGCGCGCCACTCTCGCTCGCTCGACGACGAGTCCCCTGACGCGCCCATCGACGCGCCGTTCGTCTCACTCGTCATCCCCGCGCGCAACGAAGCATTCCACATCGAGCGCTGCGTCCGCTCGGCGCTCGCCTCTTCGTATCCCAGGCTCGAGGTCATCGCGGTGGATGATCATTCCACCGACGCCACGGGCGAGATTCTCGCGCGCATCGCCGGTGGGGACGCACGGCTTCGCGTCGTCGTGCCGCCGCCGTTGCCTCCGGGATGGTTCGGCAAGCAGTGGGCGTGCACCGCCGGCTTCGGCACGGCGCGCGGCACCGTCATCGCCTTCCTCGATGCCGATACCGCGCAGGCGCCCGACCTCGTCACGCGCACGGTGAACGCCATGCGCTCTCGCGGCGCCGACCTCGTCACGGTCGCGGGGACGCAGGAGCTCGGCTCCTTCTGGGAGAAGCTCGTCCAGCCGCA
>JBDSTA010000132.1:0-8317 GCA_039928475.1 Gemmatimonadaceae bacterium
TCGAAGAGCAGTCGCATGGGCGTGCGCTGGCGCGCCGCGAGCGCGAACGCCTGCTCGAGGTCCGTGCTCACGATGGCAGTGGCCTTCTGCACGCGATCGCGCCGCATGGTGTCGCCTACCGACCGGATGGAGATGGCCGAGACGATCCCAACGAGCGCGAAGACGATGAGCAACTCGACGAGCGTGAAGCCATCGCGCACGGATGCACGAGCTCCCGCCGACATCGCCTGCTCTCTGCGCTGTGTCATAGTGCGGTCAGACCCCTTACGATGTAACGCATGGTGGTGCAGCGGGGGCTCCGAATGCTTCGGAGTGTGGGCTCGGACGGTGCTTTCCAGCACATAAAAACCAAGCTCGCGTTGTGATGACTCTCGCCGCGGATGTGACGCTAGCATACCTCAGACAACCGGGCAGTGACAACGGTCACGAACTCGGCGCGAGATTCCAGGTCATCCGGTGTGGTAAAACGCGACAGCGGGAGAAACGGATGATTTCTCCCGCGGCGTAACTACTGACCCTAACTGGCCTTAGCCAGCAACGACATCTTCAGCGTAGGCGTCCGTGGGCAGGCACGAGCAGACGAGATGCCGGTCGCCGTAAGCACTTTCCACTCTCCCGACCGACGGCCAGAACTTCCGCTCACGCGTCCACGGCGTCGGGAACGCGGCCACTTCGCGCCCGTAGGCGTGCTCCCACGAGTCGCTCACGACGGCGCGCATGGTGTGCGGCGCATGCTTCAGCGGATTGTCCGCGCGATCACTGACGCCACTCTCGATGGCGCGAATCTCTTCACGGATCGCGATGAGTGCATCGCAGAACCGGTCCAGCTCCGCCTTCGGCTCGCTCTCCGTAGGCTCGATCATCAGCGTGCCGGCCACCGGGAAGCTCACGGTGGGCGCATGGAAGCCGTAGTCCATGAGGCGCTTCGTGATGTCCTCCACCTCGATGCCGGCGCTCGCCTTGAGCCCGCGCGGATCCACGATGCACTCGTGCGCGATGCAGCCGTTGGCGCCCTTGTAGAGCACGGGGTAGTGCGGCTCGAGGCGCGACGCGATGTAGTTCGCATTGAGGATCGCGACCTTCGTCGCATACGTGAGCCCTTCGCCGCCCATCATGTCGATGTACATCATCGAGATGGGCAGGATGCTCGCGCTGCCCCACGGTGCCGCGCTCACGCCCCCGGTCGCCTGCGTGCCGCCCGTCTTCACCACCGCGTTGCCCGGAAGGAACGGCGCCAGCTGCTTCGCCACGCCGATGGGACCCATGCCGGGCCCGCCGCCGCCGTGCGGGATGCAGAAGGTCTTGTGCAGGTTCAGGTGGCAGACATCCGCGCCGATGTCGCCCGGACGGCACAGCCCCACCATCGCATTCATGTTGGCGCCATCCATGTACACCTGGCCGCCGTTCGCATGGATGATCTCGCAGATTTCGCGGATGCTCTCCTCGAACACGCCATGCGTGCTTGGATACGTCACCATCAGCGCCGCAAGCTTGTCCTTGTTCGCCTCGGCCTTTGCCTTCAGGTCGGCGACGTCGATGTTCCCCTTCGCATCCGTCTTCGTCACGATCACGTTCATGCCCGCCATCACCGCGCTCGCGGGGTTCGTCCCGTGCGCCGACTGCGGGATGAGGCACACCGTGCGATGCGTGTCGCCGCGCGACTTGTGATACGCCGCAATCGTGAGCAGGCCCGCGTACTCGCCCTGCGAGCCGGCGTTCGGCTGGAGCGACACGGCCGCGAAGCCGGTGATCTCCGCGAGCGCGCGCTCGAGGTTCGCGAACATCTCCTGGTAGCCCTGCGTCTGCTCCACCGGTGCGAAGGGATGCAGCTTGCCGAACTCCGGCCACGTGACGGGGAACATCTCCGCCGTCGCGTTCAGCTTCATGGTGCAGCTACCGAGCGGGATCATCGAGTGCGTGAGCGACAGGTCGCGCGACTCGAGCATGCGCATGTAGCGCAGCATCTCGGTCTCGGAGCGATGCGTGTTGAACACCGGATGCGTGAGGAACGCGCTCGTGCGTGCGAAGCGCTCGTCGAAGCGGTCGTCCAGCGCATCGAGGAGGCCCTCGGTCTCCGGCGCAGGCTCGCCCGCGGCGAAGATGGTGAGCAGGGCCTGCACGTCGTCGTCCGTGACGGTCTCGTCGAGCGCGACGATCACGCTGCGCTCGCCCGCATGACGCAGGTTCACGCCCGCCGCCGCCGCGTCCGCGATCACCATGTTCGCGGACTTCGCGCCGCCGAGCTCCACGCACAGCGTGTCGAAGTAGACGTCGCTCGCGATGCTGTGCCCGAGTTGCTCCAGCCCCGCCGCGAGCAGCGACGCGCGGCGATGGATGCGCCGCGCAATGGTCGCGAGTCCCTCCGGGCCATGCCACACCGCGTACATGCCGGCAATCACGGCCAGCAGCACCTGCGCGGTGCAGACGTTCGACGTCGCCTTCTCGCGGCGGATGTGCTGCTCGCGCGTCTGGAGCGCCATGCGCAGCGCCGGCCGTCCCGTGGCATCGCGGCTCACGCCGATGATGCGGCCAGGCAGCGTGCGCTTGAACTCGTCCTTCGTCGCAAAGAACGCGGCGTGCGGTCCACCGTAACCGAGCGGCACGCCGAAGCGCTGCGAGTTGCCGACGCAGACGTCCGCGCCCCACTCGCCCGGCGGCGTGAGCAGCACGAGGCTCATGAGATCCGCGGCGACGACAACGAGCGCATCCGCCGCGTGCGCGCGGTTGCACGTCTCGCGGTTGTCTACCACCGCGCCGTCCGTCGTGGGATACTGGAGCAACACCCCGAACACCTCGGCACCGAACGCCGCGGTGCCCGCATCGCCCACCACCGTCGCGATGTCGCGCGCATGCGCGCGCGTCTGCACCACGTCGATCGTCTGCGGATGGCAGCGCGAGTCGATGAAGAACACGTTCTTGTCCGGCCCGCTCTTCACCTGATGGGCGAGGTACATCGCCTCGGCGGCCGCCGTTCCCTCGTCGAGCAGTGACGCGTTCGCGATCTCGAGGCCCGTGAGATCGATGATCATCGTCTGGAAGTTCAGCAGCGCCTCGAGACGGCCCTGCGCGATCTCCGCCTGGTAGGGCGTGTACGCCGTGTACCAGCCGGGGTTCTCCAGGATGTTGCGCTGGATGACGGGCGGCGTGAGCGTGTCGTGGTAGCCGTAGCCGAGGTACGAGCGGAGGATGCGATTCTTCGACGCGATCGCCTTGAGCGACGCGAGCGCCTCGTGCTCGCTGCGGCCGGCGTGGATGGCGAGCGGTTGCCGAAGCCGGATCGCCTCGGGCACCGTCGCATCGATCAAGGCGTCGAGGGATGGGTAGCCGATCTGTGCCAGCATGGCCGCGACGTCTGCAGCGCCCGGACCCACGTGGCGAGGCACGAAGGAATCAGCGCTCGAGAGGGGCGCCTGTCGATTTGTGGTCATTCTGGGGTGCGTCGGGAGGGTGGAAGCGTGCCCACGAAGTTATGTTCTGCGTCGAGCGCGTGAGATCCGCGCCCACTTCATTATAGCGATCCGACTGGTGCGCTGGCGTCTCCTGCTTTCCCCGCCACAGGGCGGTCCCGACAACATGGCTCTGGACGAAGCGCTGATGCAGCGCGCGCGTTCCAGCGGCGAGACCGTCCTCCGTGTATACGGCTGGTCGTCGCCGGTGTTGTCGCTCGGGCGGAACCAGCGCGCCGTCGGGGTCTACGACGAGGGCGCCGTCGTGGAGCGAGGCGTCGGCGTCGTCCGCCGGCCGACGGGGGGCCGCGCGCTCCTCCATCATCGCGAGGTCACGTACAGCGTCACCGCCCCGGCCGGCGACCAGGAGCTCGGGGCCGCCTACGCCCGCATCAACCAGCTACTCCTCACCGCGCTGGCGACGCTCGGCGTGCCGGCTTCCCTCGCGAATCCGGCGACGAAAGCCTCCCCGCCCACTGCCCTGCCCTGTTTCGCGGAACCGTCGCGGGGCGAGGTCATCGTCGGCGGGCGCAAGCTCGCCGGCAGCGCGCAGTGGCGGGATGCGGGCGCCATGCTCCAGCACGGCTCGATCATCGTCGCCGACGACCAGTCTCTCATCCGCGAGCTGATGCGTGAGCCGGGTCCTCCGTCTCCCTCGCCCGCGACGCTCAGTGATGCACTGGGACGCGTGCCCTCGCTCGACGAGGTCGCCACCGCGCTCTTCGCCGCCGTGCGTGACGTCGAGGACGATGCGGCGACGCCGTTGCTGCCGGGTGAGCTCGCCGAGCTTCCGCTCTCCGAGTTGGCGCAGCGATATCGTGACGACACGTGGACGTGGAGGCGGTGACCTCGCTGGCACGCATGCGTCATTCTTGACTATGGTTGGCGGCCGGCCACTTCGCGCCTGCCTTCATTTCTCCTGCCGACACCAATGCCAAAGCCCGTCTCCCGTTCGCACCGTCGCACCCTCGTTTCCGTCGCCGTCGTAGCGGCGGCCTTTGCCACGGTGAGCTGCAAGGGCACCGACAGCGGAAAGGTGGCACCCGACGGTCCCCCTGGCGTCGGCGGCACGATGGTCATCGCGACGGCCGCGGATGCGACCAGCCTGCTCCCGTCCATCGTGAACGTGATCACGGACCGTCAGGTGACGGACCTCCTCTTCGATCGCCTCGCGGACCTCGGTGACGAGATGAACGCCGTGGGTGACAAGGGCTTCAAGCCGCAGCTCGCCGAGCGTTGGGAATGGGCGGCGGATTCGCTGTCCATCGCGTTCCACATCAATCCGAAGGCGAAGTGGCATGACGGCGTGCCGGTGCGCGCCAGCGACGTGCGCTACAGCCTGAACCTGCTCAAGGATCCCGGCCTGGGCTCGTCGGCCGCTCCGCTCGTCGGCAACATCGATTCGGTGAACGTGCGCGATTCGCTCACGGCGGTCGCTTACTTCAAGCGCCACACGCCCGAGCAGTTCTACGACCTCGTCTACCAGGTCGCGATCGTCCCCGAGCACATCCTCGGCAACACACCCGCCGCCAAGCTGCGCGACTCCGAGGTGACGCGTCGCGGCATCGGCTCCGGGCGCTTCCGCCTCTCCAAGTGGGAGCCGGGCGCGCGCATCGAGCTCATCGCGGACACGGCCAACTATCGCGGGCGCGCCAAGCTCGATCGTGTCGTCTTCGCGATCTCGCCGGACTTCAATGGGGCCGTGACGCGCTTCTTCGCGGGCGACGCCGACATGTTCGAGAACCTGCGTCCCGAGCACCTGGCCAAGCTGCTCGGCGACACCGCGCGGCGCGCCGTGCCCTACCCGTCGCTCGGGTACATGTTCATGGCGTTCAACAACCTGGACCCGAAGGACATCTCGAGGCCGCACCCGATCTTTGGCGAGCGCGCCGTGCGTCGCGCGCTCTCGATGGCCGTGGACCGCAAGGCGATGCTCAAGAACGTGTTCGACACGCTCGGCATTCCGTTGTATGGTCCCTTCCCGCGTTCGCTGAATGTCTCCGACACCACGTTGCCGCAGCTGCCCTACGACACGGTGAAGGCGAAGGCGCTGCTCGATTCCGCGGGTTGGCTCGTCGGTCCGGATGGCATTCGCGCCAAGGCCGGTCGTCGTCTCGCCTTCTCGATCGCGACGCCCAGCTCGAGTGCCGCACGCAAGCAGTACGCGGTGCTGCTCCAGGACGCGATGCATCGTGTGGGCGCGGACGTGAAGCTCGACGAGAGCGACTTCGCCAGCTTCGTGGCCAAGTTCGCCTCGCGGAGCTACGACGTCGCCATGGACAACTACAACACCGATCCCAGTGTGTCCGGCTTCAAGCAGTCATGGAGCACGTCGGGCATCGGCAAGGATGGCAGCAACCACGCCGGGTATTCCAACCCCGTCGTGGACGCGATGCTCGACAGCGCGATCCTCACGTTCGACCCCGCACGCACGAAGGCCTACGCGCGGCGCGCGTTCGAGACGATCATCGAGGACGCACCGGCGATCTGGCTGTACGAGCCGCCCACGCGCGCCGGCATTGCGCGGCGCATCCGCACGACGCACATGCGTGCCGACGGCTGGTGGTCGGGCCTCGCCGACTGGTGGATTCCGGCGAACGAACGGAGCCAGCGCGACCAGATCGGGCTTCGCCCGGCGCCGTAACCGGTGCGGCGGTACCTCGTTTCGCGTCTTCTCCAGGCCGTCGGCGTCGTCTTCTTCGTGACGACGCTGACATTCGTTGTGGTGCACCTCGCACCCGGCGATCCGGTCGGCGCGGCCCTGCAGGGGCAGAACGTCACGGAAGCGATCCGCGAGAAGTGGCGCGCTGACTACGGCCTCGACCGGCCCGTTTCGGAGCAGTACGTGAAGTGGATCCAGCTCGCCGCGCGCGGTGAGCTGGGCTATTCACTCTCGCACCGTCGCCAGGTTCGCGACGTGCTGGCCGACGCCATGCCGCGCACGCTCCTCCTCTGCAGCTTCGCGCTCGTCATCAGCTTCGCGATCGGCATCACGGTGGGGGTGCTCCAGGCGGAGCGGCCTCGCGGCCCGCGCGATCGGTGGCTTGGCCGCATCCTGCTCCTGCTCTACTCGGTGCCCGAGTTCTGGCTCGGCCTCCTGATCCTGCTCCTCTTCTCGTACCGCCTGCGCTGGTTCCCTGCGGGGGGCATGACGGATCCCGTGACGTACGACTACCTCTCGCCGCGCGAGCAGTTCGTCGATCGCTTCCGGCATCTCGTGCTGCCGGTCCTCACGCTGGGCCTGCTCTCGTCCGCGGGCATCGCGCGGTACCAGCGCGGAGCGCTGCTCGCCGTCCTGCCCATGGACTGGATGCGCACGGCGCTCGCGAAGGGGCTGAGCTGGAAGACGGCCGTTCGTCGCCATGCGCTGCGCAACGCGCTCCTGCCGACCATCACGCTCTTCGGCCTGTCGCTGCCGGTGTTCGCCACCGGCGCGATCTTCGTCGAAAGTGTGTTCTCCTTTCCGGGCATGGGACTCATCACCGTGAATGCGATCGCCGCGCGCGACTATCCGCTGGTCACGTCGGGCGTGCTCGTGATGAGCGTCATTGTGGTGGTCGGCGCCCTGCTCGCCGACATTGCCGTCGCGGTGGCCGACCCTCGCGTCCGGCTCGGCTGAGTGGGCGCCCTGTCGTCGAAGGCACGTCTCACGGGCACGACCGTCCGCCGCCGGCTCCGCGGCGACGCGCGGGCGTGGATCGGCCTCGGGACGCTCGCCGTCATGATCCTCATCGCGCTCCTCGCGCCATGGATCGCGCCGTACGACCCCAATGCGCAGCTCGACATCGCGCACCTGCACAGCCAGGCGCCATCGCTCGCGCATCCGTTCGGCACGGACACCTTCAGCCGCGACGTGCTGTCGCGCATGATGCACGGTGCGCGCGTCTCGCTGGCGATCTCCATCGGCGCGGTCACGATGGCGATGATCTTCGGCACGCTCGTCGGCGTGATCGCCGGCTACGCGGGCGGCATCGTGGATGCCGTGCTCATGCGCATCGTGGACGCGGCATTCTCCATCCCGTCGCTCCTGCTGCTCATCGTCGTCATCGCACTGTGGGGCGAGATCGGCACGGTGTTCCTCACCTTCCTCATCGCCGGCATCGCCTGGTTCACGGTCAGCCGCCTCGTGCGTGCGGAGACGCTCGCCCTTCGTGACGCCGATTTCGTCGTCGCCGCGCGGGCACTCGGCGTCCCCTCGTGGCGCGTGCTGGCGCGACACGTGCTTCCCAACGTCATCGCGCCGGCCATCGTGGCAGGCACACTCGCGATCGGCAACGTCATCCTGCTCGAGGCAGGCCTGTCATACCTCGGCATTGGCGTCCGTCCGCCGGCCGCGAGCTGGGGCTCCATCATCCAGGAGGGAGCCGAGCGTGTTTCGGACCTCTGGTGGCTTACTGTTTTTCCGGGCATCGCCCTCCTGATCACCGTGTTTGCCTGCAACGCGCTCGGCGACGCCTTGCGGGATGCGCTGGACCCACGGCAGCTTCACTCCGCCTACGACGAGTAGCTGTCGCCGAAAAGGCCCCTGTCATCCTGAGCGAAGCGAAGGATCTGCTTTGAAAATGATCTGCCACATATGACCGCACCACTCCTCGAGATCAACGATCTGCACACGTTCTTCTACACGGACAACGGTGTCGCCAAATCCGTGGACGGCGTGTCGTTCACCGTCGGCGCGGGGGAGACGGTCGGCGTCGTCGGCGAGTCGGGATGCGGAAAGAGCGTGACGGCACTCTCGATCCTTCGCCTCAGTCGTCCGCCGGGGCGGATCGAGTCTGGAAGCGCCATCCGCTTCGAGGGACGGGACCTCGTCACGCTTGGCGAGCGTGACATGCAGCACATTCGCGGCAACCGCATCGCGATGGTGTTCC
>JBDSTA010000133.1:0-15085 GCA_039928475.1 Gemmatimonadaceae bacterium
GGCATGACGCTGCCGGAGCACCAGAAGACGGTGAAGCAGGCCCGCATCGTGTTCGATCCGGGACAGATCTTCGACTTCCAGTTCGCGCCGCGCACCGCTGGCGCGATGACGCTCCGGTTCGGGCTGCCGGCATTCCTCGGACCACCGCCGGGCTACAAGCAGACCGAGGTGCCGATCATCATCCGGTGAGGTGACGGCGGGCGGAATCGACAGGAAGAGTTGATGGAAGTACCTTCGCCGCGGGCGCGATGCGCCCGCGGTCCATCACTCGAGGCCCTTCATGCGATCAATCCTCCGCTACGCCCTGGCCGCGCTCGTCGCGCCCGCATTGCTCTCGGCGCAGGCGCAGCGAGCGCCCACGGTCGACGACCTGCTGAACCTGCGCACCGCCGGCGCCGCGCAGTTGTCGCCTGACGGCAAGCGCGTCGCGTACACCGTCAGCCAGGCCGACTGGACCGCGGACAACTTCGTCTCGCAGGTCTACCTCGTGTCCGCCGACGGCGGCGAGCCCGTGCAGCTCACCCGTGGCGACAAGTCGTCCGGGCAGGTGCGCTGGTCGCCCGACGGGCAATGGATCTCCTTCGCGAGCTCGCGCGTCGACAACAAGTCGCAGGTCTTCGTCATCCGTCCCGACGGCGGTGAGGCGCTCCAGCTCACGAAGGCGGAGAATGGCGTGCAGGCGTACGACTGGTCGCGCGATGGCCGCACGATTGCCTTCACCGCCATCGAGCCGTCGGTCGCCATGAAGGATCGCAAGGCGTCGTACGGCGACTTCGAGGTGGTGCGCCGAGACTACCAGCACTCGCACCTGTTCACGTTCGACGTCGCGAGCGCGATGCAGTCGCAAGCCACGGGGCGGCAGCGCACGCGCGGTGCGGACTACACCGTGAATGGCTTCGACTGGTCGCCCGATGGATCGCGCATCGCGTTCGCCGCGCAGATGAATCCGGACCTGGTGCAGGGGTCCACGTCGGACATCTACGTCGTGTCGCTCACCACCGATGTGGTGACAAAGGTCGTGACGCAGCCGGGTCCCGATGGCGGCCCGGTGTGGTCGCCCGACGGGCAATGGATCGCATTCAACACGAAGATGGCGAAGCCGCCCTACTTCATCACGAACTCGCGCGTGGCGGTGGTGTCGTCGTCCGGCGGGGCCATTCGATCCGTGACGGATGCCTTCGACGAGGACCCGAACATCCTCGCGTGGAAGGCCGACGGCATCTGGTTCGGCGGCTCGGCGAAGACGGCGTCGCACATCTTCCGCGTGGATCCGCAGTCGTCGCGCATCACGCGCGTGTCGTCGCCGGACGAAGCGATCTTCCAGGGCGGCTCGCTCAATGCCGACGGCAGCCGCATCGCGTTCCTGTCGTCGGGGCCGGCGTCGCTGGCGGAGGTGAGCGTGTCGCCGACGGGCGGCTGGGCGCCGCGCGCGCTCACGCACATGACCGACCAGGCGAAGCAGTTCCGGCTCGGCACGCGCGAGGTCATTTCATGGAAGAGCAAGGACGGCGCGGAGATCGAGGGCGTGCTCATCAAGCCGGCGAACTTCGACGCGTCGAGGAAGTATCCGCTGCTCGTGCGCATTCACGGCGGGCCCACCGGCATCGACCGCCCGGTGCTCCTCGCCGATCGCACCTACTACCCGCTCGACATCTGGGTGGACCGCGGCGCACTCGCACTCGAGGTGAATTATCGCGGCAGCGCCGGCTACGGCGAGAAGTTCCGCATGCTCAACATGAAGAACCTCGGCATCGGCGACGCTTGGGATGTCCTCGCGGGCGTGGATCACCTCATCGCGAAGGGCTGGGTGGACCCTGCGCGCGTCGCGAGCATGGGCTGGAGCCAGGGCGGCTACATCTCCGCCTTCCTCACGACGAGCACCACGCGCTTCGCCGCGATCTCGGTGGGCGCGGGTATCTCCGACTGGTCCACGTACTACTACAACACCGACATCACGCCGTTCACGATCGAGTATCTCGGCGCCGATCCGGTGTCGGATCCGGAGGTGTACCGCAAGACGTCGCCGATCACGTACGTGAAGAATGCGAAGACGCCAACGCTCATCCAGCATGGCGACCAGGACCGGCGCGTGCCGGTGGCGAATGCGTTCGAGTTGCGGCAGGCGCTCGAGAACCAGCACGTGCCCGTGGAGATGATCCTCTACAAGGGCTTCGGCCATCCGGTGAACAAGCCGAAGGCGCAGCGCGCGGTGATGAGCCACAACCTGGCCTGGTTCAATCACTACCTCTGGGGGGATCCGCTCGGTGACCTGCGCGCGCCGTCGGCGCCGAGGGTGCTCCAGGCCGGCGAGGCACTTGCGCCGCGTTGACACGGGACGACTCCTGCGCCGCAGCCTCGCTCTCTCGCTTGCCATGAGTGGGGTCGCCAGCGCGCAGGACTCGACGGCCATGCTCTCGCGGCTCGATGGCGCACAGATCAACAAGGGCTTCGCGGACTCCATCGCCTTCACCGCATTTACGGCGGCGAAGGTCGCGGGCGCGCAGGTGGTCTACGTCGACAGCGGCAATGTCGCCTGGAGCTACGCCTTCGGCCAGCGGCGGCGCGAGCCGTCATTGCCCATGGAGCACACGACGACGACATGGGCCGCTTCGATCACGAAGGGCGTGTTCGCGACGTACGTCATGCAGCTCGTGGAGCGCGGGGAGTTCGACCTCGACCTGCCCGTCGCCCGGCAGCTCGCGAAACCGCTGGACCAGTACGGTCCCTACGCGAAGTCGGCCACGGAGGTCGTGAAGGACCCGCTCTGGCCGACGATCACTCCGCGCATGCTGCTCGCGCACACCGGCGGCCTGCTGAACTTCGCGTCGATGGAGCCCGACGGCCTCATGCGGCTGCACTTCAAGCCGGGCTCGCGCTTCCAGTATTCCGGCGAGGGCATCAACCTCGTGCAGTTCGTCGTCGAGCAGCAGAAGAAGGCCTCCCTCGACACGCTCATGCAGGACGCGATCTTCGGCCCGCTCGGCATGCGCCGCACGGGCCTGATCTATCGCACCGAGTTCGCCGACAACGTCGCCGATCGCTACGACGCCGACGGGAAGTTCCTCTCGAAGACGACGCGATTCCCCGCGCGCGGCGCGGGCTCCATGACCTCGAGCGCCGAGGACGTGGCGCGCTTCGCGACGGCGCTGATGGCGGGGCAGGTGATCCAGCCCGGAACGATGCGCGCGATGCTGCGCCCGTTCGTGGAGATCCGTACGCTGCACCAGTTCCCTGTCGCCGCGAACGAGCCGGAGGGCAAGGAGGCGGAGCGAGTGGGTCTCGCGTACGGCATGGGCTGGGGCCTGCTGACAAAGACGCCCTACGGTCCGGCGTTCTTCAAGGAAGGACACGGCGACGGCGCGCAGAACTACATGATCTGCTTCGAGCGGCGGCGCGCCTGCATGGTCATCCTCACGAACAGTGACAACGGAGAGAAGGCATTCCGCGCCATCCTCCAGGGCGTGATGGGCGAGAACGTCACGCCCTGGGAATGGGAAGGCTATCCCTGAGCAGCTGCGTCACGACTGGACGTGCTCCTTGAAGTCGCGGATGTAGTCGAGCACATCCACTGTCGGCCGCCAGCCCAGCTCATCGCGCACCTTGCTCGTGGGATCGTCCGTCACGTCCGCGCGCCCGGAGTATTCGTCGATCATCTTGATCTCGCCACCGAATGCCTGCGCGATCTCGAGGATGCTGTACGAGTTGTCCGCGCGCAGCGCGTAGCCGTCCCCCGACCCACCCTCGCCGACGAGGATGATCCCCCGTGCAAGATCCTTCACGTACGTGAACGCGCGCCGCTGCGTGCCCGGCAGCGTGACGGTCAGGGGCTCGCCCGCGCGATACTGCCGCTCGAACTTCGCGATGAGCGTCGCATACTTGCCCTGGTTCACCTCGCGCGGGCCGAACGCGTTGTAGAAGTAGCAGATCGCCGACGGGAGGTTGTACCAGCGCGCGTAATCATTGATGAGGTCGACGTTCGTCGCCTTCGTGAACGAGTACGGGTTCTGGTGCCGGCCGTCGCCCTCGATGGCGAAGCGCGTGCTCGACGCCGCGTACACGAGCTTGGGCACTGCGCGCTGCCGGCAGAACTCCGCGACGGCAAACGTGCCCATGATGTTCGAGTAATAGACCGTGGCCACGTCCTCGAAGCTGGTCGCGATCCGCGCATACTCCCCCAGGTGGAAGAGCAGGTCGGGGGTCTCGCGCATGAGCGTCGCGATGTCGCGCGTATTGCCGACGCGATACTCCGCGCCGGCGATGTGGTTCGAGCGCGACCCGTTGGAATAGTCGTCGAAGGAGATGATCCGGTCGTCGTTGCCGGCCCCGACCAGTTGCTCGATGACGTGCGAGCCCACATGGCCGGCACCGCCGGTGACGACGATGGTACGTCTAGGCATTCCGATGCGTGCGAGAGGAGGACAGGGAATAAGAACGAGCGGCGTGAGCGCAGTCAACAATGCCTGCGCACTGGCTCGGCACGATTCGGTGATGCAGTATGGAAGACCACATCGTCAGGGAGACCCCGTGCTGCGTCGCGCCTTCGCCGTCGTCCTCTTCGCCGCATCCCACCTCGGCGCCCAGTCCATCCAGTATCGCTCCCCGGCGGGCGTCGAGTACCGGTCGCAGCGCGACACGGGCGCCGTCGCGCGCGCGGAGCAGGCCCTCGCCGCCGACCCGCGGAACGTCCAGCGCTTCATCGAGCTCGGCGTCGCGCAGGCCGGCGCGCGGCAGATGCAGGAGGCCGTGCAGAACTTCACGCGCGCGCTCGCCGTGGATCCCGGCAACGCCATGCTCTATCGGTGGCGCGGCCACCGCAATCTCTCCGTGCGCAACTTCGACCAGTCCATGGCCGACCTCACGCGCGGCTACGGCATCGACAGCCTCAACTACGGCATCCTCTACCACCTCGGCGTCCTTCGCTTCGTACGCGGTGACTTCAACGGTGCCGCCGACGCCTTCCGTCGCGCGCAACCACGAGCGCCGGACGCCAATGAGCTCGCCGGCTCGGTGGACTGGATGTGGATGTCGCTCCAGCGCGCCGGCCGCAGCGCCGAAGCCACCGCCATGCTCGCCCGGCACCTCGACTCGCTGCCCACGACCGCTGCCTATGGCAAGCGCCTGAAGCTCTACCGCGGCGAGATCGGGCCCGATGCGCTCTTCGCGCCCGCAGATACCGGCGACGTGGACGTCGCCACGCTCAGCTACGGGCTCGGCAACTGGTACCTCGTGAAGGGCGACACCGCCCGCGCGCGTGCCCAGTTCGAGCGCTCGGTGAAGTCGGGGGGATGGCCGGCGTTCGGCTTCATCGCGTCGGAGGCCGAGCTCGCGCGACTCCGGTAGGCAGCGGGGTGAATCTTGCATGTGCAAGATAATGCGGATATCTTGCATATCATGACAGCCACCTCACTCTCCCGTCCGGCGTCCCGGCCCGATCCGGGGCCGGTGCTCGCGAAGGCGTCACTCGCCGCTGCCGAGCGGCTCGGCATGAGGAATCGCCACCTCGCCGCCGTGATCGGTACGAGTGAGGCCTCGGTATCGCGGCTCCAGTCCGGACGCGGGCTCGACCCGGCCAGCAAGGAAGGCGAGCTCGCGCTGCTCTTCCTCCGCCTGTACCGCTCGCTCGACGCCCTCGTGGGCGGCGACGACACGAAGGCGCACGCCTGGCTGCACGCCTCCAACGATCACGTCGCTGGCATTCCCGCCGAGCGCATTCGCACCGTGGAAGGACTCGTCGATGTCGTCCAGTATCTGGACGCGATGCGCGGGCGACTCTGAGCTGCGCGCGCTCCGCCTCTCGCCATGGCGAGTGGTGGAGGCGCAGCTCCATGTGTCCACGCGCAAGCTCGTCGGCTCGGCGGAAGAGCAGCAGCTCCTCGAGGAGCTCATCGACGGCGTGAAGCCGCCGGAGCTCACGGGCGGGCGCATTCATTACCTGCTCTTCACGCCCTTCCGCTACCCGCCCCTGCACCACGGCTCGCGCTTCGGCGCGCGGCACGATCGCGGTATCTGGTACGGATCGGAGCACCGGCGCACGGCGTTCGCCGAGGTGGCCTACTATCGGCTGCTGTTCATCGAGGGCACGCGGGCGGAGCTCGGCGCCATCACCACGGCGCTCACCGCGTTCACGGTGCGCATGCGGACGGCGAAGGGCATCGATCTCGTCGTCGCGCCCTTCGACGCACACCGGAAGGCCATCGCCTCGGCCACGCGCTACACGGCCAGCCAGGCGCTGGGCGCCGCGATGCGCAGTGCGGAGGTGGAGATGTTTCGCTATCCTTCCGCGCGCGATCCGGACGGCGTCAACGTCGGCGCGTTCGTGCCGTCGGTGTTCGGGTCGGCGAAGCCACACGGCTTCGAGACGTGGCACTGCACGGCGACGAAGGACCTCGTCGAGCTCACGAAGGGCGACTACTTCAAGCGCGAGACGTACACGTTTCCGCGCCAGCAATTCACGGTGAGCGGAGCCCTGCCTGCGCCGGCGCTCTGACCCGCCACCAACACACCGAACGCCACCATGAACGCCACTCGCCTGCTCGTTGCCGCCTGCATGCTCCCGCTTGGCGGATGCGCTTCGATCGGGAAGGTCATCGCCGCGATCCCGACAGCGTCTTCTCCACTCGCGAATGGTTACCGCGTCGTCACGCCCGCAACGGTGGCGGACGTCTCGCCGTCGCAGATGCTCGACAGGCTGTCGCGCGCCGACGTCGTGTTCTTCGGCGAGCAGCACGACGACGCCGAGACGCACCGCGCGGAGGCGGAGTTGCTGGAGGCGATCGGGCGATCGGGACGTCCGGTGGTCCTGTCACTCGAGATGTTCGAGCGCGACGTCCAGCCGGTGCTCGACGACTATCTCGCGGGACGCGTGACCGAGCGCGAGTTCCTCACGCGCTCGCGTCCATGGCCCGCGTACGCCACGGACTACCGGCGCCTCATCGAGCTCGCGCGGGAGAAGCACTGGCGCGTGGTCGCCGCCAACGTGCCTCGCCCGCTCGCATCGGCGATCGGGCGCCGCGGCCTCTCCGCGCTCGACACCCTCTCGACGACGGATCGCCGCACGGCAGCGCGCGACAACGCGTGCCCGCGCGACGACTATCACGCCCGCTTCATGGAATCGATGCAGTCGCACTCGGCGGGCTCCGGCCCCGCGAGGGCGTCCGACTCGCTCCCGACGGCCATGGCCGAGCGCTTCTACCTCGCGCAGTGCGTGAAGGACGAGACGATGGCGGAGTCGATCGTGGACGCGCGGCTCGCCGCGCCGCGTGATGCGATCGTCGTGCACTTCGACGGCGCGTTCCACAGCGATTATTCGCAAGGCACCGTTGCGCGCGTGAAGCGGCGCCAGCCCGGCTGGACTCTTGCCGTTGTCAGCGCTGTCCCGGTTCCGGATCCGCTCGTCGCGCCGGTCGTCACGCAGAGTGGCAAGGCGGACTTCGTCGTGTTCACGCGTCGCCCGGCGCATTAGCCCCCCTGAAGAGGTCGTCATGAGACTGCGCTCGCCCCTCGTCGCGCTCGCCATTGTCGCGCTGTACGGTTGCACCGGAACGGATTCGCCGACGAACGCGCCCGCTCCAGCAGCCATCGCTCGCGACGTAACCGGCAACGCAGATCCGGTGATCGTCGCGGCGGGCGACATCGCGTGCGGCACGGGCACGGCCGCGGGTACGCCGTGCCGGCAGGCCGCCGTCGCCAACGTGATCGGCTCCATTCATCCGGACGCTGTCCTGCCGCTCGGCGACAACCAGTACGAGAACGGGACGCTTGCCGAGTTCAACTCGTTCTATGGGCCGACGTGGGGCGCGTACAAGTCGATCACGCGTCCGGCGGTGGGCAATCACGAGTACCAGACGGCGAACGCGAGCGGGTACTTCGACTACTTCAACGGCGTGGGCGTGCAGAGCGGGCCCGCGGGCGACCGTGGCAAGGGCTACTACAGCTACGACCTGGGCGCGTGGCACCTCATCGCGCTGAACAGCAACTGCGGCTCGGTCGGCGGGTGCGGCGCTGGCTCCGCGCAGGAAACCTGGCTGCGCGCGGACCTCGCCGCGCATCCCGCGGCCTGCACGCTCGCCTACTGGCATCATCCGCGCTTCAGCTCCGGCGTGCACGGCAACGACGCGAGCACGCAGGCGCTGTGGCAGGCGTTGTACAACGCGAAGGCCGACGTCGTGCTCGCCGGGCACGACCACAACTACGAGCGCTTCGCGCCCCAGACCGCGACGGGCACCCTGGACAATGCCAACGGCGTGCGGTCGTTCGTCGTCGGCACGGGTGGGAAGGAGCAGCGCGCGATGGGCACGACGGTCGCCAACAGCCAGTTGCGCAGCAATACGTCGTTCGGCGTGCTCAAGCTGACGCTGCATCCCACCAGCATGGACTGGCAGTTTGTACCGGTGCCGGGTGATCCGCTGAACGACGCGGGCAGCGCCGCGTGTGTCGTCGCCGCAACGAACCAGCCGCCGACGGCGAGCATCACGTCGCCGGCCAATCCGTCGAGCGCGGTGCAGGGCAGTGCAGTGTCCTTCGCGGGCACCGGCAACGATCCGGAGTCGGGAGCGCTCGCGGGAAGCTCGCTCGTGTGGACGAGCGACCGCGACGGAGCGATCGGGACCGGGACGTCGTTCACGAAGAGCAACCTGAGCGTCGGCACGCACGTCATCACGCTCACGGTCACGGATCCTCAGGGCGCCACGGGAAGCACGAGCACCACGCTCACCATCACGCCGGCGAGCACGAACCAGCCGCCCGTCGCGCGCTTCACATGGACGTGCACGGGCCAGGCGTACCCGAACCAGTGCGCGTTCGACGCGAGCACCTCGAGCGACGACGCGGGCATCGTCGCGTACGTGTGGAACTGGGGGAATGGAAAGGTCGAGACCAGGTCGTTCGCCACGGCACGCAACACGTGGGCGGCGCCGGGCGTGTACACGGTGACGCTGACCGTGCGCGATGCCGCAGGCCTCACGAACAGCCAGTCGCAGCAGGTCACCGTCGGCGCGCCGCCGGCGAACCAGTCGCCTTCCGCAACCATCTCGTCGCCGGCGAATGGCGCGAGTGCCGTGCAGGGGACGTCCGTGTCGTTCGCGGGAACCGGCAGCGATCCGGAGGACGGCGTATTGAGTGGGTCGTCGCTCGTGTGGACGAGCAGCCTCGATGGCACCATCGGCACGGGCACGTCATTCTCGAGGAGCAACCTGTCGGTGGGAACGCATACGATCACGCTCACGGCGACGGATGCCCAGGGTGCGACGGGAACGGCCAGCGTGAGCATCACCATCACTGCGGCGCCGCCCGTGAACCAGCCGCCGGTGGCGCGATTCACGTTCACGTGCGCCGGGCAGTCCTACCCGCACCAGTGCTTCTTCGACGCCAGCACGTCCACCGACGACGCGGGCATCACGGGCTACACGTGGAACTGGGGGAACGGCCGCATCGAGAACAAGGTCGGCAACACGGCGCGCAACACGTGGGCCGCAGCGGGCACCTACACGGTGACGCTCACCGTGAAGGACGCGGGCGGCCTGACGTCGTCCACCAGCGCCCAGGTCAACGTGCCGTAGCGGCGAGGATCTTCTCGCAGCGCGCCATGAGCTTCGTGTCGCCCATGCGCGCTGCCCAGGCCGCGAACGTGGGCGTCGGTCCGCGCCAGTGCAATTCATTCACGTCGGCGAACAACGGCGCGTCCGTGCGCAGCGTCGCCAGCGTCTTGAACAGCAACGCAAGACGCTGGTTGTCGCCGAGGACGTCCGGCGCGAAGGTCTCGATGGGGCCGAGGCGGAGGAGCATGCGCGCTGCGGTCACGGCGCCGATGCCGGGAATGCCGGGATAGCCGTCCGCGGCGTCGCCCACGAGCGCGAGGTAGTCGGGAATGAGCGCGGGCGGCACGCCGAACTTCTCGCGCACGCCGTCGGCGTTGCGGATCTTCCCGCTCTTGCGGTCCACCTGCACGACGCGGTCTCCGTCAACGCACTGCGCGAGGTCCTTGTCAGGCGTCCAGATGCAGACCTTCTCGGCGCGCGCATCGCGTGCGGCGAGGTGCGCGGCGGATGCGAGCCCGTCGTCGGCCTCGAGGTCGGTCATCGGCCATGTCGCCACGCCCATGGCGACGAGCGCTTCCTCGAGCGGATGGAACTGCGCGCGGAGCGCCGGGTCGATGCCGTCGCCCGTCTTGTAGCCGTCCCAGAGGTCGTTGCGAAAGGACTCGATGACGTGATCCGTCGCGACGCCCACGTGCGTCGCATCCGTCTCGAGCATCTGGAGCACGGTGTTGAGGACGCCGATGACGGCTCCGTACGGCGCATCCTCACCCTTGTTGAAGCGGCGAAGCCCGTAGAAGTGCCTATAGAGCTCGTACGTACCATCGATGAGATGAACGATCATGTTCCCGTTCCGGCGGATATTGCGTTTGCCCGTGTACCGCGGAAGTTATTGCGCATGAGCGTTCCCGTCGCGCAATCCGTCGCCTGCCTGAACTGCGGTACTCCACTCGCCGGGCCGTTCTGCTTCACCTGCGGCCAGCGCGACATCCCACCGTATCCCAGCACGCGCGAGCTGGTGGTGGACGCCTTCTGGGAGCTCTCCGGGTGGGATGGCCGCTTCGTGAGCACCGTGAAGGCGCTCGTGCAGCGTCCGGGTTTGCTCACGCGCGAGTTCCTCGAGGGCCGCCGTGCGCGCTTCCTGTCGCCACTGCGGCTGTACCTCCTGGCCAGCCTCGTCTACTTCGTGCTTGCTGCCGCTGCACCCCAGGTGCAGCTCGGGAACGCGAAGCCCTCCGTTTCGGTGACCTCGACGAAGGTATCGGGTCCGGAGCGCGTGGCGAATGCGACGTCGGCGTCCTTGTCGAAGGATACGGCACTGTCGGCGGCGCAGAAGCAGGCCGCGCTGAAGGACATCGAGCGGGCGCCGGGCCTCATGCGCCCGTTCCTCCGCAAGGCGGTGGGCGACCCGAAAGGTTTCAAGCGAGGTGTCATCGAGGCGATGCCGAAGCTGCTCTTCGCGCTGCTGCCGGTGTTCGCCGGCATCGTCGCGCTGTTCTACCGGCACCGCAAGTATCCCGAGCATCTCTACTTTGCGATCCACCTGCACGCGTTCGTCTTCCTGGCGCTCTGCGTGAGCGAGCTGTCGAAGTTCACGCGCCTCGCGCCCCTCGTTGGTGCGTGCGCCGTGATCGCGTTCTGCTGGATCGTGGTGTATGCCAACCTCGCGTTCCGCCGGGTGTATGGCGGCTCGCTCGCCGGTACGCTGGCGAGGCAGGTCGCCATCGGCTTGCTGTACGGCGCGTCGTCGGTCGTCGCGCTGGTCGTGATGGTGTATTGGGTGTCGCTGTTCGGGTGAGCGGTGGCCGTCGAGCTACGCTCAGCGAAGCGCGCGCGTCAGGGCGCGGTCGAGCGCATTCGCGAACGCCTGCTTCTCGCGTGGGCCCCACGGCGCATGGCCTCCCGTCTCGACCCCCGACGATCGCAGCGAGTCCATGAAGTTGCGGACGGACAGGCGCTCGCCGATGCTCTCCGTGGTGTAGGCCTCGCCGCGCGGATCGAGCACGATCACGCCGTTGGGCACCAGCAGCGCGGCAAGTGGGATGTCAGCCGTGATCGCGACGTCGCCGCGCACCGCGTGCTCGGCGATGTACGTGTCGGCCACGTCGGGCCCGCCGTCCACGCGCACGGCACTGAGGTGTGCGTGCCCCACCGGCAGCTGGATGCGCTGGTTGGCGACGAGCACGGTGGCGAGGCGCAGCCGCTCGGACGCGCGGTAGCAGATTTCCTTGACGTCGCGCGGGGCGGCATCGGCGTCGATCCACAGGGTGACGGCACGGCGTTCGCTCGATTCCATCCTGAAGGATAACTTGCGGACATGACACAGCGCCCCGAACGATCCGAAGCGCACGAGTACTTCTTCACGTACATCGACCAGGCACCGGGCGACGACGTACGCGTCGTGCTGCACGAGCAGGCAGCGTCAGTGCTCGCCACCCTCGGCGCGATCGACGAGGAGCGGTCCAGGCATCGCTATGCGGAAGGCAAGTGGAGCATCCGCGAGATCGTCAGCCACGTGAACGACTGCGAGCGGATGTTCATCTTCCGCGCCTTCTGGTTCGCGCGCGGCTTCGAGTCGGGGCTGCCGAGCTTCGACCAGGAGCGCGCGATGCGGCACGCGAGCGCCGACGAACGGACGATGGCCGATCACGTGGCGGAATTCGCGGCCGTCCGCGCCAGCACGCTCGCGCTCGCGGACTCCCTGTCCGCCGAGGCATGGACGCGCGTCGGCACGGCGAGCGAGATGCGGTTCAGCGCGCGCGCGCTCGCATGGATTGCCGCGGGCCACGTGGAGCATCACATGCGGCTGCTGCGCGAGCGGTACTGACGACGGGTCAGGTCACCACAGGCCGTTCGTCGACCGCGACGCGCGGGCCCGGCAACACCGTGAGGACCGTCTTGACGCTCTCGATGGGCGGCGCGAAGAGCGAGAACTGGTCCGGGTCCGCAAACACGACCTCTAAGTCCTCGCCCGTGAACGCACGCGCGAGCCGCTCCGCATAGGTGTCGCGCAGCAGGCGCACGTAGTACTCCACGTCGTAGTCGCGCGGCAGCGTCGCGACGTCCGCATCCTCCGACGACGGGACGACGCCCCCCTCGCCGCCCTGACGGCGATACACCCGCACGCGATCGCCCACGCTCCACGCCGTGTTGCCGCTCGCGAGCATGGCCTCGTACGACAGCTCGCGACGCTTGCCGCGCGTCTCCTCGTACTCGGCGGGCGACTTCGTGAGGCGGACGCGCGACGACACGTCGTACGTCGGCACGGCGCGCGTGCGCAGCGCGGTGATCGTAGCGAGGTACCTATCACGAATGGCCGACACGTCGCCGACGAGCGCGAGCGCGACGACGCGCCGCAGGAACGCGTCCCCGAACGGCTCCGAGCGGCTCGAGCGGAACGCGACACCGCGCAGGAGCAGCGAGCCGTCGTAGCCGAGCAATGCGTAGTTCTTCGGCTCGTGCGAGAGCATCGCGGCGTAGCGTCCGTCGAACTCGAGGTTGACGAGCGATGGCAGAAGTGCCGCCACTTCGGCGACGACACGACGCTCGTCCTCTTCCGTCCACGAGTCGGGCACGGCGAAGTACACGCCGTCGGTGTCCGCCTCGAGGAGCGTCACGCCGCGCGCGTCGAGCTCGCGGCACATGAGCGCGAGCGTCTCGCGTCCGCGGCGCGTCACTTCATTCGCCGCGTGCACGTCGGCGAAGCGCGTGAGGTTGCCGCCGGCAGCGAGGTAACCGTATGCGGTGTTCACTACCATCTTGAGCGCGCCGGACATCGCCTCGTGCGAGTGGCGCTCCGCCGAGCCCTGCGGCGCGAGCCGCGCCTTCGCCTTGGCGTCGAGGCGACGCTCCACGAGGCCGTCCACGAGCGCGAGCAATGCGCCGAGCTTGTCGCGCGCAGGCCCGATGCGAAAGGCGCGCATGAGGGACGGGTACAGGCTTGCGACGTCCGCCTTCACGACGCGCCGCGCGACGCCCGACGCGTAGAGGTGCAGCGCCGCGCCGGCGTGCGGCGTGCCGTCGCCCTCCTCGTGTGCGGGCAGCGCGACCCCCGAGCGCAGGTACGCGCGCACGAGCAACGGGTCGATCACGCCCGTGGCCGCGCCGGCATCCGCGAGCCGCTCGTAGCGGCGCGGCACCATCTGCGCGAGCGCGTACGCCGGTCCGCCCAGCATGCGCGACAGCTCCGCGACTTCCTCCACGTCGTCCGTGGCGTAGCGACGCACGCGTTCGGGATCGCTCCTGTACGTCGTGTAGATCAGGTCACCGCGGATGTACTCGCGATCCGGCGCCGCGAAGCCGAGGTGCTTCGCCACCGCCTTGAGGCCGTGACCCGGCAGCTCGCGCGTGGTGAAGTCGTGGCGCCGCACGGCATCGAGCGTGTCGATCAACTCGCGGCCCGGCGCGACGAATCGCACGCGACGGCGATCGTCGGGATTCGCGGATGCAGCGCCGCGACGCGCGGCGCGCTGGCGCAGCCCCGGACCGCCCACGCGCCCGAACGTGAGCGGCACCTTCAGGATGCGCGACCTCCGGTCCACGAACGGCAGGTCGAAACCGTGCAGGTTGTGGTTCTCGATCACGTCCGGATCCGTCGCGCGAATGCGGTCGGCGAGCTGGCGCAGCAGGTCGCCCTCGGCGGCGGCGCTCTCGTTGGCCGCCTCGAGCACTTCGGTCTCGCCGTTCGGATAGCGCACCGAGATCATGAAGATGCGGTCGCGATATGGATCGAGGCCCGTCGTCTCGAGGTCGAACTGCATCCGGTGCAGCTGGTCGAACGTGAGGTCGCGGAAGTACGTGCGGCCCGTCGCGACGAGGTACTGCTCCTCGGGTGGTATCGAGAGGATGGAGTGGTCGGGAAGCTCGCTCACGTGCGTGAGCTGCTCGGCGCGCCGCGTGGACGCGCCCTGGAGCAGCGCGCCGGTGAGCGCGCGCCCGTCGGCGGCGCTCACGAGAAAGCGGAGTGCGCCGGGGCCCGCGAGCTCGCGGAACGTGACGAGCGCATTCGCGTTTCCATCCGGCGCGAGCTGGTCGCCGAGGTGGCGCAGGTCGTCGAGGCTGTCGAGGAGGAGCCAGGGCCGGAAGCGTTCGCGCTCGAGGACGAGCGATCCCGTCTCGGGAATGCGACGCCACACGAGCGCGCGGCCATCGTGATCCGCGTGCACGGAGACGATGCCCGGCGTGGGATCCCAGCCCCAGAGCCACTCCTCTGTATCGCGTGACACTCGCTCTATCGGCTCATGGGTTTCGGCGGATATTGAACGCCGATGGCTGCTGGTTTGTCTCATGGGCGACCGCCATTCATCGGCGAGCCCCCACCCGAAACGAATCATGAAGATACTACCCGTGCTCCTCGCGGCCTCCGCGCTCGCATGCTCCTCGGCGGGCGCACCACCGGCGCCGGTCGGCGGCGCGACATCCGCCGCGATCACGCCCGAGGACCTGCGCCAGCGACTCTACATCATCGCCGACGATTCGATGATGGGACGCGAGACCGGCTCGCGCGGCGCCTTCGTGACGGCGGACTACGTCGCCAATGAGTTCCGTCGACT
>JBDSTA010000134.1:0-3099 GCA_039928475.1 Gemmatimonadaceae bacterium
GGACACAGAGGAAAAAAAAGAGAGGACACAGAGGTCGGCGTGAAGAGCATCTTCGCGCTGCCTCTGTGTCCTCTGTGCGCTTTTCCTCTGTGTCCTCTGTGGTTAAATCACATGCTCGACGAAAACATGATGTGCGCCTTGGGCGTCCCCGGGAACATGATCCAGGGCAGCTTGTCCGACGGCTTGGCGGAGAGGCCGGTCGTCGTCGCGGTCGCAAACGGAATGTAGGTGACGAAGAGCCGCTGCCCGCCCGTCACCTTGCTCGTCGCCGCGTCGTACGTCCCGCCGAAGATCTGGTACATCATGGACGCCTGCGCGGGCACCTTGAGCTTGCCCTTCTTGATCTCCTTGAAGCGCGCGCTGTCCACCATCGGGCCCTTCACGCCCTCGGCGCGGAGCGAGCGGCCGCGCGCCATGAACGGCTCCATCGCCTTGTGGTAGCACGCCGTGTGGAAGCTCTTCGCCTCGGGATCCGGCTCGAGGCAGACCATGTCGTTCTTGCCCGCGCGAATCGTCTCGAGCTTGCCGGCGGTCTTGTAGCCGAGCACCGCGGCGCCCGCCTGGAGCTCGTCGGGCAGTGGTGTCACGGCGCGGGCGATCTGCACGTCGGCGGAGGGAACAGCCGGAGCCTGCGCGAGTGCGCTGCTGCCGGCGACGAGAAGCATGGGGATGATGAGGAGGCGCATTGTTCTGGCGTGATGGGGTGGGAGACGTCCGTCGCGTCGCTCAGGACGATAAAGAATGCAGCGTGAACGCCGCGAGCGCACGCTCGCAGCCGACTTTCTCGAAGAATCCGCCGGTGCCGCGGGGTGCGACGATGCTCATGCTCCCGCGCGGCGTCGTGTCCAGCGCGCGCCGCACGAGCTCGCGCCCCACGCCGCGGCGCTGGTAGGCCGGGTCCACCGCGAGGTCGGCGAGTGACGCCGCGAGATGGCCGTCGCTGAGCACGCGCGCGAGGCCGACGAGACGCTCGCCTTCCCATGCACCGATCACGGTGGAGCGTGCCAGCGCTTCCGACGTACCGCGCGTGTCGCGCACGGGCATCCCCGCGAGGGCGAGCAGCGCGAGGTAATCGTCGGCGGCGACGTCATTGCCGTATCGGAGCACAGGGAGCGTCGAGCGCTCGCCGCCTGCAGCGGCGACAAGCGCGGGCGCGGGGGCATGCTCGTCGTGCGACTGGAATCCACGACGCGACCGGCGATGCAGCGTCTCCCACGCCCAGCCACTCGCGTGACCGAGTGCGAGCCCGAGCGCGCCGCTCGCCACGCCGACGGCGAACACGACGAGGAAGAAGCGCAGCACCCCAGACGCGGCGTTGCCGTTGTCCTCGAACCCCGCCGCGATGTACGGCCAGGCGAATGGCGCCGCCGCGAACCAGCCGAAGATGAAGGCGACCAGGCCGACGCCGTCCTTGATCGACGTGCGGCGCTGGTCGTAGAACTCAGACCTCATGCGAATCCCGGCGGGTTCTCGGCGACGACGCCCATCGACCGCTCGAGCGCGAGGCCCGCGCGCGCGATGGTGCCCTCGTCGAACAGGCGGCCGATGAGCGTGACGCCATGCGGCACGCGCCGCGGCGACGCGAACTTCGGCAGTGGATGCGCGGGGTCGGGCGCCCAGTCGCTGCGCGCCTCGCTCACGTTGACGAACCCCGTGCGCAGCGTGAGCGACGGATGGCCCGTCTGGTTCGAGATCGTGAGCATCTCGTCGCGCAGGGACGGCACGAGCAGCAGGTCCACCTGCGACATGATGCGCGCCATCTCCATCGCGACCTTTCGGCGCAGGCGGTCGGCCTGCACGAAATCCACCGCCGAGAGGAAGCGCGCCTCGCGGAACAGGTTCGGCCACGCGTCGGGGACCTGCGCCTTGAGGTCGTTCGCCTTGCCCGTGAGCACGAGGTCCTCGAATGACGCCGCGCCCTCGCTGAAGAGGATGTGATTGAGCGACGAGTACGGCCAGTCGGGCAGCGTGACTTCCACCGGCATCATGCCGAGCTTCTGCATCGCGCTGAAGGTGGCGCGATCCACATCCGTGGCCGGCGCGGCCTTCATCCACGCGGGGAAGTAGCCCACGCGCAATCCTGACACGGAACCGGTCGCATCGAAGTCCAGGTGCGACGCAACGCTCGACACGTCGCCGGCGTCGGGACCGGTGATCGCCTGGAGGACGAGCATCGCGTCCTCGACGCTGCGCGTCATGGGGCCGAGCTTGTCGAGCGACCAGCAGAGCGTCATCGCGCCAGTGCGCGGCACGCGTCCGAAGGTTGGACGAAGGCCGGTGATGCCACAGCGCATCGCAGGACTGATGATGCACCCGCCGGTCTCGCTGCCGACAGAGAAGCCCACGAGTCCTGCCGCGGTGGCCGCACCAGGTCCGGCACTCGAGCCCGACGCGCCCTCCTCCAGCAGCCACGGGTTCATCGTCTGCCCGCCGAACCAGATGTCGTTCAGTGCAAGCGCGCCGAGGCTCAGTTTCGCGATGAGCACGGCGCCGGCCTCGGTGAGGCGATGCACGACCGCCGAGTCCGCGGTGGGCACGCGATTGCGGAACGGCTCAGCGCCGTACGTGGTCGTGATGCCAGCCGTGTCGAGCAGGTCCTTCACGCCATACGGAATGCCGTGCAGCGCACCGCGATACCTGCCCGACGCGATCTCTGCGTCGGCCTGCTTCGCCTGCGCGAGCGCGTGATCGCGCGTGAGCGTGATGATGCAGCGCAGCTTCGAATCGTACTTCGCGATGCGCGCGAGGTAGATCTCGGTGAGCCGTGTGGACGTCAGCTTCCTCGTCTCGATCCACCGCGAGAGCTGCGTCACGGGCGCGAAGGCGATGGCGTCGTCGGACGCCGGCAACGGCACGTTGCCTCCTGGCGATCGCACGAAGCGGTCGCGCGTGACGGCGACCTTCATGCCCGGCAGCACGGGATCCCAATGCGACGCCGGCGCCACGGTATCCTCGAGCGCCACCTTGCGCGGGCCGACGCGACGCTCGAGCATCGGCGCCATCGCCGACCGCCAGCTCTTCGCCGCCATCTCGCGCTCGGCAGGCGTCATCGTCACCTGCGTCAACTTCTCGGCTTCCGCGAAGGTCTGCGCCGTGACT
>JBDSTA010000135.1:0-5070 GCA_039928475.1 Gemmatimonadaceae bacterium
GGGCCCCAGCCGTCACCGCATCACTGACCCGCTCCCGCTGATGCTCATTCTTGCTGAACAGCAGGACGAGCAGGTTGTCGTTCTGGATCACGGTCGTCTCCGCCTTCAGGCTGACTGGTTTCGCCTGCGGGATGAAGTGCACCGTGTCCAGCCCCGCCGCCGCGCGGTGGCGCGCGTTCGAGTCCGCGAACACGTAGAACGCGAGCCCCGAGTTGTCGATCTTGAGCTTCACCGGCGCGACGTCGAGCTTCGGCAGGTTGCCGACGTCCTCATCCGTGCTGTGCGGCGCGAGCCCGGACTGGTCCAGCCGCGCGCGCAGCTGGCAGTCGCCCCAATGGCCCGTGCGCGGGCACGTACCCTGGGCGACGGGTGCCGCCACGGCAGGCGCCACCGCGACGCCCGAGTCGCGCGACGCGGGCTTGTCCGTCTTGCAGGCCGCGAGCGAGAGCGCGAGCGCCGCACCGACCGCCATCCGAGCGCGCATCACCACTTCATCCGCTCGGCGAGCGAGGTCACGTGCGCCACGTGATGCTTGCCGTGCCACGAGTACACGTTGAGCAGCGAGTCCAGCGACTGCGGGCCGTTCTCCGGATGCACGATGGGCCGCGCGAACGATGCGGCCGGAGTGGCACGGAGCAGCGTCACGAGCCGCTCGTGCACCGCATCGAGGATCGCGAGTGAGACGCCGACCGGCAGCGTGCTCGCGTCGCTCAGCTCGGCCCACTTCGCCTCGTCGTACGGCTTGATCGTCGGGTTCTCCTCGGTGAGCCCGAGACGAAAACGCGTGTATGCGTTGATGTGGCTGTCGGCCACGTGATGCACGAGCTGGCGCACCGTCCACCCGCCGGGCCGGTAGGGCGTATCCAATTGCCCGTCCGACAGTCTTTCTACCGCGTGCCGCAGCGACTTCGGCGCGGCAGCGATGGCGTCGATCGCGGCACTGCGTTCGTCGGGGGTGAACTCGCTTTTCCGGGTCAGTTTTCCGATCGGGTAGCGGAGGTCGGCTTCGGTGGGTGTGGACGAGGACATGGGAGGGCAGGTTCGGGTCGGCGGAGGCGTCGTCGAAGCAAGCTACGCAGACGGGGCCGAGGGGCGCGAGGGACACCGGCGACGGACCTCCCGCACGGGCGCAGGCCCGCATACGTTACATGCCTGTTTACGCGGATGATCCATTCATGAACGAGAAGAAGCGCCGCCCCGTGAAGAAGCGCGGCGGGCCAGTGAACAAGTCGCCGTACTTCCTCCAGCCTGCGAAGCAGGGCTCGGTGACGGTCTTCCGTCGCCCCGCCGGCAATCGCATCGATGCCAAGCTCTGCGGCACGATGAACAGCCGCGCCATGGCGCTCGCGCTCGTGAAGCAACTCGAGAAGGCGGAGTCCGTCGTGAAGGACCTGTTCCTCGAGGCCACGGATGACGGCATCGAGGCGCTCGAGGCAGTGCTCGAGGCCTGCCGGCAGTCGGTGGTGAAGCGAGCGGAGTCCATCGAGCAGCAACACGCGACCGGCACGGGTGGCACCGCAGCGCGCAAGCGTGGACGTTCGAAGCGCCCGCGCGGCCCCGGTCCACGTCCGCGTGGTGGCCCGCCCGCTCCGTCGGGCGACGCCGAAGACACGAGCGCCGCCTGACGCTGCTCCCCCTCTCGCGCGCGTATACCGCGCGCGACGGCGCACCCGTCGTGAGCGAGGTGGAAGCGGCCATCTTCACCCGCCGCTACTTCGGCCACTGCATGTCGTGCGGCTTCTGCGCGGACGCCTGCTGCCAGCACGGCGTGGACGTCTCCGTCGTCGAGCGCGACCGCATCCTCGCGCGCGCGGCCGAGCTCGAGCCGCTCGTCGGCAGCCCGTCGTCCACCTGGTTCGAGCCAGCGCTCACCGAGGACGACGACTTTCCCGGCGCCGCCGCGACCCGCACGCGCGTGGTGAACGACCGATGCGTCTTCCTCGCGCGCGGCGCGCGCGGCTGCACGCTGCACGCCCTCTCGCTCGCGACCAACGACGACTACCACGAGCTCAAGCCGATGGTGAGCACGCTCTTCCCCGTGACCTTCGGTGGTGGCGCGCTGCTGTGCTCGGAGGAGCTGACGGACGACACGCTCGTCTGCGCAGGGGAGGGCCCCTCGGCCTACGAGATGGCCCGCCCGGAGCTGGAGTACTACTTCGGCGCGGCGCTCGTCACTGAGCTGGACGCGCTGTCGTCTCTTCCCGGATCGCGGTAAGGAACGCGACCGGACCAGCGCCGTCCGGCAGCACGCGCAGGATCCGCAGTGCCTCCTCGCGCTCCACGCTGACTCCCGCGGGAAACTGGTGCGGGTCGATCCCCACGCGTTCCATCTCGCTCCACAGCTCGCCGAATCGCCGTTCGTCCGTCATGATCGGTGCCCGGTGTAAAGAGTTGGGACTACGTGGTGCGCAAAAAAATTGCCAAGCGGGCGAAGCAGTCGGCTCCGTGAAGCTATGACCTAACCCGACATCATGCGGTCACCAACGACAGAGGGCCGCGACAACTGCGTCGCGGCCCCCTGTTCTACGCGTTCCCCCAGACTACGGTCGCAACGCCGGCGCCGCGCCGCCCCACACGTTGTTCGCACGATCCAGGTCCACGAGGCGCTTCTCCGGATCCAGCTCGATCCGCGTCAGCGTCTTCCCGGTGAACGTGTACCGGCGCATGTAGTGCGTCGTGTTCGTGCTCCACACCTCGGCCGGATAGTCGTAGTTCTCCACCGAGCCGTCGCTGAACGTGAAGCGCGCTCGAATCGGCAGCACGCCACGTGCGCGGTTGCCGTACACCACGGTGTACGTCTGCCCGCCATTCTGACCCGGCGCGACGATCACGGTGTCGATCGCCTGGTCGAAGTGCGGGTTCTCCTTGAACCACTCGCGCCAGAACCAGTCGAGCCGCTTGCCGCCCACGTCCTCCATGGTGCGGTAGAAATCCGCCGGCGACGGATGCTTGAACGCCCACCGCTCGATGTACGTGCGGAACGCGTCGTCGAACGCCGCGGGTCCCATGATCTCCTGACGCAGGAGCTGCAGCCCCACGCTCGGCTTCACGTACGCCGAGACGCCGAGCAGCTGCGGGTTGATGCGGTCCGGCGTGATGTCGATGGGCTGGTCGGCGTTCGCCTTCATCACCTGCTCCACGATCGACCGCTCCTGGAGCGCGCGACCCATCTGGTCGCCCTTCTCGGGATAGCGCTTCGCCTCGCTGAACGTGTTGATGAACGTGTTGAAGCCCTCGTCCTGCCACATGTACACGCGCTCGTTGGAGCCCACGAGCATCGGGAACCAGTTATGCCCTATCTCGTGCGTCACGACGTTGTAGAGGTCGTACTTGTCGTCGCTCTTTGCCTCCATCACGATCATCGGGTACTCCATGCCGCTGATCGGGCCCTCCACGGCGCTCATCTGCGGCCACGGATACTTGTACCAGCGCGTGGAATACTCCTCGATGGACATGCGCGTCTGGTCCGCCGCGTCCTTCCACGGCTCGACGGCCGAGGGGCGATAGTAGGCCTGCGCGAGGATGCCGTTCCAGCCGCTCGCATCCCAGATGTACTCGGGCGAGCCGGCGACGGCGACGTCGCGCACCTTCTTCGCTGAGAACTTCCAGGTCAGCATGCCCGACGACTTCGGCCGCGCGGCGCCCGAGCGGATCTCGTCGAGCGTGACGATGTTCACCGGCGTCGCCGACTTGATGGCCTGCGCGAGCCGCGTGATCTGCGTGGGCGTGAGCACCTCGCGCGGGTTCGTCAGCGTGCCCGTGGAGGCGACGATGTACCCTGCCGGCACCGTGAGCTCGATGGTGTAGTCGCCATACTCGAGATAGAACTCGCCCTGCCCGAGGTAGGGCTCGGTGTTCCAGCCGCGCAGGTCGTCGTACACGTTCACGCGCGGGTACCACTGCGCGAGCTCGTACAGCGCGCCGTCGCGGCCCATGCGATCCGCTCCGTGCTCGGGGATCAGGAAGTGCCACGCGACGTCGAACGTCGCCGAACGGCCCGGCGCGAGCGGCTCGGCGAGGTCGATCTTCATGACCGTCTCGTTCGGGCGCGTCTTCAGCGCGACGCGCCGCGCACCGAGGACCTGGTCGAACTTCTCGACGACGTCACCGCCCTCGAAGCCGCGCGCGCCGAAGCGCGACTCCTGCGGGAAGATGTAGGAGTTGAGCGACTTGTCCTTGAAGGCGTTCTGCTCCATCTGCATCCAGATGAAGCGCAGCGAGTCGGGCGAGTTGTTGGTGTACTTGAGCCGGAGCGTGCCGCGCAGCGTCTTGGCGCCGGTGTCGATGGTCGCCTTGAGGTCGTAGCTCGCCGCGTTCTGCCAGTACTTCGGGCCGGGCGCGCCGGAGCCGGAGCGGTAGATGTTCCCCGGCGGGAGCGCGAGCGGAGCGAAGAGCGACGTGTCGCCCACGCCCGTATTGTCGAAGCGCGGGGCAGCGCCCTGCGCCAGGGCGGCGAGCGGGGCGGCGCCGATGAGCATCAGGGCCGTCAGAAGTCTGGATCGCATGAGACCGTTTTGATGGGAGTAGTGCTTGATTCTACAGCAGTGGAGCAAGGGACGGTCCAGTGCCGCGCCTATCGCGTGGCAACGAGCGGCCAGGGTTCGACAAAGCGAAAGCCCCGGAGGTATGCGCGGAGCGTCAGGAAATCGGCGGTGTTGTTGGTGACGAGCACGGCGCCGGCCTCCCGGCAGGACGCGGCGAGCAGGGCGTCCCGCGTGAGTGACGGCCTGGTTACCCGACGCTTCCCGCCCGCCGCCCGGCCGAGCTCCGCGATCGCACGCCCCGCCTCGGCGCACGCCGCGAACGACGGCGCGGTGGTGCGCCCGCTCTGTTGATATGGCGCCACGAGGGCGCGTACGGCGTCCGCATGCGCGGGGGTGATGCCTCCGGAGGCGAGCTCCATGGCGACGACGCCGTCGAGCCGCACGCGCGTGCCGGCACGGAGCAGGAAGCGACGAAGCAAGTCGAGGCGCTCCCGGTTGCGGAGCGCCTCGACGTAGACGTTCGTGTCCAGCACGTAGAGGTCCGGCATCGCCGAGCTCCTCAGCGCGCCGCGCGCTGCCTCGCCTT
>JBDSTA010000136.1:0-3903 GCA_039928475.1 Gemmatimonadaceae bacterium
GTGGGGCCTGCACGGTCACCATACACCAGAAACACGAACGCCCACTCCAATCGTGCGGAGCGGGCGCGCGTGTAGGGGAAAGCGCACTGCATGTACTACGGTTTCTGCACGTCCACCGTGTGTCCGATGATGCCGCCGAGGATGCCGCCGGCCGCGGCGCCGATCAGTCCACCCTTCACCCGGTCGCGGCTCGTCGTCGCGCCGATGACCGCACCTGCCGCGGCGCCAATGGCGGCGTCACGCTTCGTATGGCGAATCGGCTCCGCCGGCGCGGCCGGATAGTACGTGCCCCCCGAGGATCGGCTCGCGCCACTCGAACGCGACGTCGTGCGACGCGTGGTCGTGCGGGCAGGCGCGCGGTACACCGGCGCCCGCGCGCGCGACGCCGCGGCATACTGCACCGGCTGTCCATTCGCGCCAAGCTGCTGCTCACCCGGGGACACGAACTGCTGCGCGGCATACGGCTGCACCTGCGCAGCGAGCGCCAGGTCGTTCTTCAGCGCGTCGTCGGTCGGCGTGTTCGCCGACCGGTTGCACGCACCGAGCAACGCGGCGCCGGCGAGCGACAGGGTAATTCCGAGTGTGCGCATCAGTCCTCCAGAACGATGGGAATCATTTCGACGTCCCTACCAAGGCAGGCCCCGGACCACCCCTGAAGCCCCTCTCCAGCGGGTCCAGCCCTCGCCAGCGTCCATGTGACGAGAGCGACGCGTCCACTTTCGGGTACAGCGGGCTCGGCTTTCCCGGCCCCGCCTGATCGCCGTCCATGCCATTGCGTGGGTACGCCGCAGCACGCATTATGGCCACTTCGTCATCCCCCAGGAGCATCATGTCCCTCTCATCGGCACGGCGACCACTCGCGGTGCTCTTCGCCTTGGCAGCGCTGGCCGGTCCGGCCGCGGCACAGCAGCCCGCTGCCTCGACCTCGCCGGACGTCGGCAGCCAGGCGCCCGACTTCACCCTGCCAGCCGCCACTCGCTACGGCGTCCTCCGCGAATCCATCAAGCTGTCGGATTACCGCGGAAAGACCGTCGTCCTCGCCTTCTTCTTCAAGGCACGGACAAAGGGCTGAACGGTTCAAATGGAGGCGTACCGTGATCAGTACGCCAAGCTCTTCAACAACGGCAAGAACGTGATCGTCCTCGGCGTCAGCGTCGATGCGGACACGACCCTCGCCGCCTGGGCGCGCGAACAGCAGACGCCCGTGCTCTATGCAAGTGATGTCGACCAGAAAGTGGGCAAGATGTACGGCGCAACGAGCGGCAAGATGGACGACCGTTCGCTGTTCGTCATCGATCCCACGGGCAAGATCGTGAAGCGCATGCAGCCCTTCAACGTGCTCGCGCAGACCTCGTACGACGACCTCGAAGCCGCCGTGAAGCAGTCGCTCCCGCAGCACTGACGCGTTTCACCTCTCCTCACTTCGTTCTCGCCTGACGCGGACAACTGATCGAGGACGCACCGTTCTCACGGAGTTGTACGAAGCAGCCGTTGCCGGCGCAGCACCTGGCCCGGTAACGGCTGCTGCGTTACGGGACTTCCCCGCGAAGCCCGACCAGCGCATCTGGCTCTATGCCCTCGGCAAGGCGGCGCACCCCATGGCCGCCGCCGCAGTCGCCACCCTCCAGCGCTCCCTGCATCGCATCGCCGGCGGCATCATCGTCGCCCCCGAGCTCGCCCCGTCGCCGTACACGACGGTCACCGCGATGCAGGGCGATCACCCCCTGCCCGGCCGCCACTCCTTCAATGCGGCCGAGCGCATCGGGCTTACCGCCGTCGGAATGCGCAGCGGGGACGTTGCCATCGTGCTTCTCAGCGGTGGCGTGACAAGCCTCATCGCCGCCCCGTTGCGCGGCATGGCGGAGTCCGACCTCGGCCAGCTCTTCGAGCTGCTGCTCGGCTCCGGCCTCGACGTCCGGCAGATGAACGCCGTTCGCAAGCGCTTCGCGCGATGGGGCGCGGGACGACTCGCGCTCGCGCTCGCACCAGCGCGCACGCACGCGCTCATCATGAGCGACGTGCTCGGCGACGATCCCGCTGACATCGGCTCCGGTCCCTGCTCGCCCGATCCGCTGACCGTCAAGCACGTAACGGAGCTCCTCCAGAAGGCCGGCATGTTCACGCGCATCGCACCCCCCATGCGCGAGTATCTCGCGAGTGTGGGACGCGGTGTCACTCCGGAGACGCCCAAGCCGACGCATCCTGCCTTCGCGCACGTCTCGACGCGCGTGATTGGCAGCAACGGCCTCGCGCTCGACGCAGTGAGTGCGTACGCCGCGCAGCATGACATCGCGGCGGAGCGCGTCGCGCTGCCCCTGCAGGGCGATGCAGCGACGTGCGGGACCCTCGTTGCCGACGCGCTGCTCCAGCGCGCGCAGCAGGGTCGTCCGGGATGCGTGATGTGGGGCGGGGAGACGACGGTGCAGCTTCACGCATCGCCCCCCGCGTTCACGGGACGAGGCACTGCCCCCGTCGTCGTGCAGGACCGCCCGCCCATGGGTGGTCGCTGCCAGGAGCTCGCGCTCTCCGCGGCGCGGCGCCTCGCATCAGGCGGCGAGCACGCACGTCGCATCACGCTGCTCGCCGCCGGCACCGATGGCCGCGATGGTACGGCGGACGCGGCAGGCGCCTTCGCCGACTCGTCGCTCTGGGAGGCGATCCGCCAGGGCGGACGCGACCCCGAGCTCGCGCTGCAGCGACACGATTCGCATAGCGTGCTCGGCGCTGCTGGCGCGTTGCTTCCCAGCCGGCTCACGGGAACGAACGTGATGGATGTCGTGATTGGTCTGGTGGACTAGCCGCTTTTCTTTTTCTGCAGTCCGACTTCCGCCGTCCCGCCGCACGCCGCACGCCATCCGTCGCCAAGGGCATGCGGCGCGACTCTGCCGCACGTCATTTATTATTCAGACATGTCTCATAGCGCCTTCACAGTCGGGATCATCCAGGACTCCGCGTCGAGCGACGCGAAGGCCACCCTCGATGCGACCGTCGTACGGATTCGCGAAGCGGCCGCCCGCGGCGCGCAGGTCATCTGCCTCAAGGAGATCTTCAACGCGCCCTACTTCTGCAAGTCGCAGAAGTGCGAACGCTTCGATCTCGCCGAGACGATCCCCGGCCCGACCACCGATGTCATGCAGAAGCTCGCGAAGGAGCTCGACGTCGTCCTCGTCGTGCCCCTCTTCGAGAAGCAGGCGCCCGGTGTATACCGCAACTCGGCCGCGATCATCGACGCCGATGGCTCGCTGCTGGGCGTGTACAGGAAGATGCACATTCCGGACGATCCGCTCTTCAACGAGAAGTACTACTTCGTCCCCGGTGACGCCGCGCACGACGATCGCATCGACGCCATCGGCGAAGTGGCCAAGCAGGCGAGCGGGTTCCGCGTGTGGCAGACCAAGTACGCGAAGATCGGCGTGCTGATCTGCTGGGATCAGTGGTACCCGGAAGCCGCGCGCATCACGAGCCTCCTCGGCGCCGAGATCCTCTTCTATCCCACGGCCATCGGCTGGCATCCGGCGGAGAAGGACGAATTCGGCAAGGCTCAGGTCGACGCGTGGCGCACCATCCAGCGCTCGCATGCGATCGCGAACGGCGTGTTCGTCGCGTCACCGAATCGCGTCGGCTACGAGGACGACGAGCCGGGCACGCGCGGCATCGAGTTCTTCGGGCACTCGTTCATCTCCGATCCGTTCGGCCGCCTGCTCGCCGATGCGCCGAACACCGACGAGACGATCCTCATCGCGAAGTGCGACCCGCAGCTCATCGAGGAGACACGCCGCAACTGGCCCTTCCTGCGCGATCGCCGCATCGACGCGTACGCGCCGATCCTGTCGCGGTATCTTGGGGCGTCCTGATGTCATTCCGCGCGAAGCGCGAGCGTAGCGTGCCGCGCACTCGAGCAAT
>JBDSTA010000137.1:0-4416 GCA_039928475.1 Gemmatimonadaceae bacterium
CCGAGATACCGCGCGATGAGCGTCTGGCGGACCAGGCCGAGAATGCGGGAAAGGAAGATCCCTGCGCCGATCAGCGCGGAGCTGCGTCCGGAGCTGTGCTGCTTCGCGGGTGCCGCGGAGGTACTCACGCCCGTGCGCTGCGATCGATGAGCCGCATCGCGTGCCCTCCAGCGGCCTCGCGCATCTCGTCGAGCAGCCCGAGCCCGTGACGCGCGAGCGTCGGGATGAGGTTGAGCGCGCGTTCCTGGCGTGCCCCCCTGGGATAGAGCGCTGCGCGCAGCGTTGCGACGTCGCGAAGGAGCGATATTTCGCGGCGCTTGATGCCGGCGACGAGCCGGCGCTCGAGCCGGTCCACGCGGTGCTGGAGGGATTGCATGGCTCCCTCCATCGCAGGGTCGAGGCCAAGGGGCCCGCTCTCCGGCGCCAGCGCCCCCGGAAGCCCCGCGATCGCGGCGCGGACGCCCTCGAGCGCGGCCGCGGACTGCTCCGACATCGCGGCGCGCGCGACACTGCCCTCGAGGGCATCCGGGGCGGCGAGCGCCTCCGGCGTGACGCCCACACGATCGAGCAGCCGTTGCACGTGTGGCTCGATCAGGGTACACGACCAGCGCGGCAGTGCGAGCGGCTTCTCGACGCCAAGGGCGTCTGCCACGGCACCGGTCTGCGCAAAGTACGCGAGCTCACCGGGCCCGCCGAGGTACGCGACGGTCGGCAGGATCTCGCGCTCGAGCACAGGGCGCAGCAGCACGTTCGGCGTGAGGACCGCGTCCTCCTGCGCGGACGCACCGCGCGCCTCCGCCACGGACAGGCGGCGCTTGACGTCGCCGTCCCGCGTGAACACGAGCGACAGCCCCTTCACGTCCTCGACCTGCGCATCGAATCCGGCGCCGCGCAGCTCCTTCGTTCGTTCCGCGAGCGACCGCTCGACGTCCGCCGCCTTCTCGAGCGCGACGCGCATGATGCGATTCCCGGCCACGCGGACGGCAGGATGCGACGCATCGAGCACCGGCATGCCGAGTGGCGCGAGGAGATCGCGAAGCATCTGCACGTATGCGCTGCCCACGGTGGCGCGCTGGTCGCCGTACGCGCGTTCGATCGCGTCGAGGGGCCGCGGGTCCGCGGCACTGAACGCGGCGTCGCGCAGGCGATGCAACTGCGCACTGACGTCGCCGAGCGCAGCGAGTGACATCGGTGTGCCCGCCGCCGGCGCATGCTCGCTCCGCAGCACGTCCGCGCCGCCGGTCGCGCCGAGCACCGTGTACGACGCCTCGGCGAAGTCGGCGTCGTCCGTGGCGGCCCAGAACACGGCTGCCGTCGGGATGCCCGTCGCACGCTCGAGTGCATCGGCGAGGGCGAGCGCGCCCATCGCCTTGCTCCACGTGTACACCGGCCCACCGAACAGGCCGGGCTGCTGGCCCGTGGTGACGACCACCCCGCCGGCGCTGCGCACACGCGCGAGTCGCTCCGCGGCTGCGCCCGTGGCGGCGATGGCCGGCGCGAGCACGGCCCAACACTCGTCCCAGTTCCGCTCGCGCGACCGCTGCTGCGCGCGTGAGCGCCATTCGTCGGCAGACGCGGGCGGCGATGCAGTCCATGCAGTGGGCGCGGTGCCCTGCTGCAGTGCACGCGAGAGCGCCGATCCGCCGAGTGGCTCGGTGATGATGCGAACGTCGGTCATGTCTTGTGGTAAGGCTCCCCTCGGACGATGGTGCCCGCGCGGTAGAGTTGCTCCGCGAGCACGAGACGCGCCATCTCGTGCGGCAGCGTGAAGGGCGCGAGCTGGATCGACCGAGAGGCGCGCGCGCGCAGTGGCGCAGACAGTCCGTACGCGCCGCCAATGACGAAGGCGACGTCCCGCGCCTGGTCACGCGCACCGGCAACCAGCTCGGCGAATTGTGGTGAGGTGAGCCGATCGCCGCGCTCGTCGCAGAGGATCACCGCTCCCGACTCGGGCAACCGCTCGAGGAGGCGCTCGCCTTCCCGCTCGCGCGTCTGCTCGGCACTGATGCCGCGAGCGCTCGCCTCGCGGACTTCCACGACGTCGAGCGGCCAGTACCGCGCCGCTCGGGTCTCGTACTCGCTGATCGCCGCCGCGAGGTGCCGGTCTCGCGGCTTCCCCACGGCGGCGATCACGACGCGCACCGGATGGCCTGCCGGTTACGCGTAGACGCCACGCAGGCGATGCACCGTCGCCACGCGGCTGATCGACAGCATGTACGCCGCAGTGCGCATGTCCACCTTGTGCAGCTTCGAGAGGTTGAGCACGTCGCCGAAGCTGCGAGTCATGATGTCCGTGAGGCGCTCGTTCACGCTCGCTTCGGACCAGAAGTAACCGCCGCGATCCTGCACCCACTCGAAGTACGACACGGACACTCCACCGGCATTCGCGAGGATGTCCGGGATGACGAAGATCTCCTTCTCGGCGAGGATCGAATCGGCGCCCGCCGTGGTGGGGCCGTTCGCGCCCTCGCAGATGATCTTCGCCTGGATCTTCGACGCGTTCTTGCTCGTGATGACGTTCTCGAGCGCGGCGGGAAGCAGCACGTCCACCTCGGAGGTCAGCAGCTCCTCGTTGGTGATGGGATCGCCGCCCTTGAAGCCCTCGAGGCTGCGATGCTGCTTCACGTGCTTGAGCGCGGCGTCGATGTCGATGCCCGCCTTGTTCCAGTAGCCGCCGGTGCGATCGCTGATCCCGCGCACGATGCAGCCTTCCTTGACGAGCAACTCGGCAGCGATGGAGCCCACGTTGCCGAAGCCCTGCACGGCGACCGTGGTTCCGAGCACCTTCATGCCGAGGTGCTTGAGTGCTTCCTTGATGACGATCATGCAGCCGCGGCCCGTCGCTTCGCGACGGCCGAGCGATCCGCCCATCTCGACGGGCTTGCCCGTGACGACGGCCGTGACCGTGTGACGGTGGTGCATGGAATACGTATCCATGATCCAGGCCATCACGCGCTCGTTCGTGTTCACGTCCGGTGCCGGCACATCGGAGTCCGGTCCTAGCGTGTGGATGATGGCCGCGGTGTAGCGGCGCGTGAGGCGCTCGAGCTCACCGGCGCTCATCTTGAGCGGATCGCAGATCACGCCGCCCTTTGCACCACCGAAGGGCAGGTTCACGACGGCGCACTTCCACGTCATCCATGCGGCGAGGGCCTTCACCTCGTCGAGGTTCACCTGCATGTCGAAGCGGATGCCGCCCTTGGCCGGACCGCGCGACGTGTTGTAGAGCACGCGGTATCCCTCGTACACCTCGACCTCGCCATTGTCCATCATGACGGGAACGGAGACGATGATCTGTCGCTCGGGGTGGCGCAGGACCTTGTACAGACCGGGCTCGAGATCGAGAAGCTGAGCGGCGCGGTCGAATCGGCTCATCATCGCTTCGAACGGGTTCTCCTCGTTCAGGAAGCGGTCCTTATCCGGCTTGACGATGCTATCAGTCGGCAGTCGAAGATCGGTGGCCATTTGGTGTGGAACTCGGGCCGGCTGGGCCGGCGGTTGAGGTGACGAGCTGGCGAGCCGCCAGCACCGTCTCGAGTGCGTGCTGGAGCACCGCATCTCCGCGCTCGATCACGGCAATCTGGGAAACATACCACAGGGGCGCGGCGATGACAGGCCAGATGGGCGCAAGCTTGACCGCGTCCTTGAGGGTGCAGACGACGCCGTCGAATCCCCTGGCCGCGGCCACGATGGCGCCGACGTCGGATGCATCGAACGCATGGTGATCGCGGTAGCTGCGCGACGCGACGTCGGCACCAACTGCGCGCAGCTGCGCGAAGAAGGCACGCGGATCCCCGACCGCCGCGACGCCGAGCACACGCCGTCCCGAAAGCAAGGAGACCGGATGCTCCTCGCCTGTCCGGCAATCCACGACACCCTGCGGCGCCAGGTGACACACGGCGACGCCGAGTCGCGGGAATTGCGCCGCGAGTCCGCTTGCAATGCCGTCCGCGACCTCGCGCGTTGCGCTCTTCCGGGTGACAACGAGCACATCTGCGCGTGCGAGCGCTCCAGCGTTCTCGCGCAGCGGTCCTGCGGGAAGTCGCCGGATTCGGCCGTTCCACCGCTCCGCTGACACGAGCACCCAATCCGAATCGCGGGCGAGCTGGCGATGCTGAAATCCGTCGTCGAGAATGACGCAGTCCGCGCCCGCGGCGTGCGCGCGTGCTGCACCGCGCAGTCGGTCCGCGTCCACGACGACCGGAACCTCCGGATTGATCCTCGCGTGCACGAGCGGCTCGTCGTCGCCGTATCCGCGCATCACGATTGCCGGATGCGCTCCTTTCTGGCGCAGCGAGCGTGCGACCCATGCCGCGACGGGCGTCTTGCCGGTGCCGCCGACGCTCAGGTTGCCAAGGCTCAGGACGGGAACTGGAGCGCGGTGTGCGCGGCGCGTGATCGCGTGTGCGTTCGCCC
>JBDSTA010000138.1:0-3616 GCA_039928475.1 Gemmatimonadaceae bacterium
GTGGCCGACGAGCGGCTAATCTGCTCGAGCGCCGCGTTGATCTCCTCGTCGAACGATGCGGCCGGCACGACGCGGCTCACCAGGCCGATGCGCTCAGCCTCTTCGGCACTCACGATACGTCCCGTGAGCACCAGGTCGGCCGCGTGCTTCTCGCCCACCGCGCGGCGCAGCATGGGCATTGCCAGCGCGGGTACGAAGCCGAAGCGCACATCGGGGAAGCCGAGCTCCGCGCCTTCGTGCGCGAGGACCATGTCACAGGCGAGGGCCAGCGCCGCGCCGCCACCGATGGCGCGGCCACGGACGGTGCACACGACGGGCTTCATCAACGCGCGGATGGCGAGGAGCACCCGGCCGAGCGCCTCGGCATCTGCACGGTGTACCTCGTTCGGCGCGTCGAGGGCCTGCTCCAGCGCCTCCACGTCCGCACCGATGGAGAAGTCTTCGCCCTCTGCGCCGAGATGGATCACGCGGCACAGTGGGTCGGACTCGAACTGCGCGAGCGCCGAGAAGATATCATCCGCCATCTGCCGGTCGAGTGCGTTCTGCCTGTCGGCGCGCGCGAGGATCACGCGTCCGAGCGCGCCATCGCGAAGCAGGCGCACGCGGTTCACGCCGCGGGCGCCTCCGGCAGGCCCAGCGTGCGGGCCTCCGCGTCGGGAACATCGAGTACCATGCGCAGCATTGCAGTGGAGAACACCTTGCCCTGCGCATCCGTCTTCAGCGAGAGCGTTCCACCGCCGTCGAGCGCACCGTGCAGCAGGAAGTTCAGCGCCGTGAGGTTGGGCAGCTCGAACCGCTCGACGTCGCCGGTGATGACGCCGGTGAAGTGCGTGCGCACGCGATCGAGCGTGAGGTGCGATGCGATGAGCGGGTACCATTCCGGCTTGAAGGCGATGACGCCGACGTTGGCCGTGTCGCCCTTGTCGCCCGAGCGCGCGTGCGCGATGTCCACCAGGCGCACCTTCATGAGAGCACCTCGACCTTCGTCTGCACCACCGTCTTGTCCACGAGCGCGGGCCAGTAGGCCACGATCTCCTCCACCTTGGGTCGTCCGCCCGCGAAGCCCGTGACGCTCGGGGGACCGTTGAGCACGAGCGGCGCGATCTCGCGCGTGAAGCGCTCGACCGCCTTGCGATCGTCGGAGCGCACGCCGACACGCAGCTGCACCTCCTGGGCCTCGCCGCTCTGCACGGATAGCGGTCCGTGGGTCGACGAGACGCCGACGAACTCGGTGAGGAGCTGGTCGAACTTCAATCCCATGTTGTCGAGCCGTTCGCGAAGGACGCGATCCGCGAGCTGCGCCTTCTCGAGCGCATCGGGCCAGGAATAGACGAGCGTGCCCACCGCCTTGAAGCCGGAGCGGTACGCGATGGACACCTTGAGCTTGTCCGTGGCGGGGCGTCCCTTGATGCCGTGCACGCGCACGCGGTTGTCGCCGTCCGCCGCGAGGTGAATGGTCGTGAAGTCCGCGACCACGTCCGGCGTGATGTAGCTGTTCGGGTCGCCCATCTCGTACACGCACTGTTCGGCGACGGACTGCACGTTGATGCGTCCGCCCGTGTTTGGATGCTTGACGACGGTGAAGGTGCCGTCGGCGCGCGCCTCGACGATTGGATACCCGATGTTGGCGAGATCGGGGATGTTGCGCCAGTCGTACAGGCAGTTGCCGCCCGAGCACTGCGCACCGCACTCGATGATGTGTCCGGCGATGATGCCCGCAGCGAGCTTGTCCCAGTCGGTCGCACCCCATCCGAACTCGTGGCGAAGGGGCGCCATGGTGAGCGCTGTATCCGTCGAGCGTCCGGTGACGACGACATTCGCGCCCCTTGCGAGCGCTTCGACGATGGGGACCGATCCGATGTAGGCGTTGGCCGACAGCACACGGTCGCGCACGGTGCTCAGCGGCTCGCCGCTCTCCATGTGCGTCAGCGCATGGCCCGACGACAGCAGCTCATCGAGTCGCGGGAGCAGGTCGTCGCCAGTGACGACGCCCACCTTCACCTTGCCCGCCGCGCCCGCGTTGCGCGCGACGCCGAGCACGGCATTGGCGCATGCGACGGGATTCACACCGCCCGCATTCGCGATGACCTTCACGCCGCGATCGACCACCGCTGGCAGCACACTTTCCATGGCGCCAATGAAGTCACGCGCGTACCCCATGTTCGGGTCACGTTCCTTCTGCTTCTGCAGGATGGACATCGTGACCTCGGCGAGGTAGTCGAGCATCAGGTAGTCCACCGGACCACCCTCGACCTGCCTGCGGGGCGCGTCGAGCCAATCACCCCAGAAGCCCTGCCCTGATGCGACACGTACGATGCGATCTGTCATTCCGAGCGTAGTCGAGGAAACTGCACGTTGATGCGATCAGGCCAGCGAAGGAAGCACGAACGGGCCGAGGTGCGGCCCGGGATTGGAGAGTGACGAGCGCAGCGCGAGTGCGAGCACGTCGCGCGTCTCCTCGGGGTAGATGACGGCGTCGACATAGCCGCGCGCCGCGGCATAGCGCGCGTCGAGCTGGTGCTCGTAGTCCTCGCGCATCTCGTCCACGGCCTTCTTCGTGTCCGGATCGAGCGGCTGCTTCGCGGCATTCGCCTTCGCGATGGACGGCCCATGCACCGCCTGCACCGCTGCCTCGCCCTCCATCACGGCCATGCGGCCGGTGGGCCACGAGAAGATGAAGTCCGGATCGAAGCCCTGCCCCGCCATGGCGTAATAGCCAGCGCCCGATGCATGGTTGACCGTGAGCACGATCTTCGGCACGCGCGCGGTGGCCATTGCCTCCACGAAGCGCGCGCCGGAGCGAATCACGCCCTCGTGCTCCGACTCGGGTCCCACCATGAAGCCCGAGACGTCCTGCACGAAGATGATCGGGATGCCCTGCCGATCACAGCGCTCGATGAAGAACGCGACCTTCTCCGCGCTCTCGGCGTACACAATGCCCCCGAAGCGCGGCTTTTCGCCCGCACGTCCCTTGATGAGGCCGCGCTGGTTCGCGATGATGCCGACGGGAATGCCCTCGATGCGGGCGTCGCCGCAGATCATCTCGCGCGCGAGCTCGCCCTGGAATTCGGCGAGGGCGCCGTCGTCGATGATGACCTTCAGCACGGCGTGCATGTCGTACGACATGCGATGATCCGCGGGCAGGAGGTCGTACAGGGCTTCGGCAGGGGCGCCCGCCTCGGCCGATGGCGAGTGCGGAGCCGCGACGGGAGCGGGCATCTGGCCGAGCAGCTCGCGAAGCTTGTGCAGGCACGCCTCGTCGTCGTCGACCGCGTAGTGCGCGACGCCACTCACCTGCGTGTGCGTGACTGCACCGCCGAGCGTCTCGCCGTCGATCGTCTGGCCGGTTGCGCCCTTCACGAGATTCGGGCCGCCGAGCCCCATGAACGACGAGCCCTTCACCATCACGATGAGATCGGACAGCGCGGGGAGGTACGCACCGCCGGCGATGCACTGGCCCATCACGGCCGCGAGCTGCGGAATGCGCAGGTAGCGCCGCATGATGGAGTTGTAGTAGAAGATGCGGCTCGCGCCGTACTGCCCCGGAAACACGCCACCCTGGTACGGCAGGTTGACGCCGGCGGAATCGACGAGGTACACGATGGGAATGCGGCAC
>JBDSTA010000139.1:0-7848 GCA_039928475.1 Gemmatimonadaceae bacterium
CCAGGCGCTCGCGTCGTCCATCAAGACGAAGGTCGCCCCGCGCGACATCATCAAGGACGCCGTGGTGAAGATGGACAAGGTCATGGCGGACTTCCGCTTCACGGACCCGAAGATCAAGGATGCGGCCCTGCGCTTCGTCGAGAGCTACCGCACGAACACGCGCAACTCGCTCGGCCACACGGTCGGCATGGAGGTGCACGACACCAACATGCCCTTCGAGACGCTCGTGCCAGGTATGGTCTTCACGATCGAGCCTGCGCTCACGATTCCCGACGAGCGCGTCTACGTGCGCCTCGAGGATGTGTTCCTCGTGACGGAGACAGGAATCGAGAACCTCTCGCGGATGGCGCCGGAAGAGCCCGACGCCATCGAGCGGCTCATGCGTGAACGAGGGATCGGGAAGCGCGGCCCGATTCCGTGAGCAGTGCCGGGTAGGGCGCGCGGGCCTCGCCATTCACGCGACATCCATGGCTCAGAGGCGGCCCTCGTCGTTGGCGGGAAGTGGTGCGTTCAGCACGCGACGACATTGAGCACCTGTCGCAGCTTTCGCGCGAGCTGCTCCGGTGAGAACGGCTTCTGGATGAACGCGACATCGGAGGCGTCGATCAGCGCCCGGAGCGGGACGTCATTCGTGTAGCCCGACATGAAGAGCGTCGGGATACCCGGGTGGCGCAAGGCCACCTGGTCGCGCAACTCCTTGCCGTTCATGCCGGGCATGACGACATCCGTCAGGAGCACGTCGGGAGCCTCGCACTGGGTGATGACGCGCAGCGCGTCTTCCCCGCAGCAAACCGCGGTCACGCGATATCCAAGGCGGGTGAGCGCGTCGGCGGTCGCGGCCCTCACCGCATCGCAGTCCTCGACGACCAGGACGTGCTCGTTGCCATGGAGGCGCTCGAGCGACGCGTCTTCGGGTGTCGGCGTCAAGCTCGGAAGCGCCACCCACGGCAGGTAGATCCGGAACTCGCTTCCGCGTCCGAGCTCGCTTTCCACCTCGATGAACCCGCCACCCTGCTGAACGATTCCATAGATCGTCGCGAGCCCAAGCCCGGTGCCCTTGCCCGGCTCCTTCGTCGTGAAGAATGGTTCGAACAGCCTGGAACGCGTGCGCTCAGTCATGCCGGTGCCCGTATCGCGCACGACAAGGACCGCGTAGCGCCCGGACTGCGCGCTCCACTCCTCCGCGATGCGTGTGGCGTCACGCACTTCCACGCGCGTGGCGATGAGCAGTGAACCACCCGCCGGCATCGCATCACGCGCATTCACGGCGAGGTTCATGATGACCTGCTCGATCTGTCCCGGATCCATGCACACGCTGGACTCCGTGGCGCAGGGAATCGTGGACAGCACGATGTCCTCGCCGATCACGCGTTGGAGCATGCGTTCAGCGTTCTCCACCACGCTATCCAACGTCACCAGGCGCGGCTCGATGCGCTGCTGGCGGCTGAAGGCAAGCAGCTGGCGGGTCAGCGACGCGGCGCCATCGGCCGCGTGGAGCACGGCCTTCAGATCATCGCGTCGCGGGTCATCGCGCATCATGTCCTCGAGGATCATCGAGGTATAACTGGTGATGACCGTCAGCAGGTTGTTGAAATCGTGTGCGACGCCGCCGGCCAGGCGGCCAACCGCCTCCATCTTCTGGGCCTGGCGGTATTGTGCCTCGAGCGCGCGCCGATCAGTCATGTCGCGTATGGCACTGATCCGTATGGAGGCTCCGTTGACGACGTGCGTTCGTCCTGCCGACTCGAAGACGACCTCCGAACCGTCGGCGTGCCGTCCGAGGAACTCGTGGCGTCCTGCGCGCTCACCGCGCATGTATCCGAGCACCTCGTCGTGCGACCGCTCGTCGATGAACTGTGTCGCCGGCATGCCAATGACGTCGCCCGGTGCATAGCCGAACATCTCTGCGAAGCCCTCGTTGACCTCGGTGATGATCCCGTCCACCGACGTCACGATGCCGTCGAACGATGCCTCGGTGAGGGAGCGATAGCGGGTCTCGCGCTCGGCGAGCTCGTCCTGCGCTGCGCGACGCGCGGACGTGTCGATGAAGGTCACCACCGCGCCAGCGCGAACTCCATCGCGCACGGTCGGGCGCGCCCAGTATTCCACGGCGAGTGGTGTGCCATCCTGCCGCCAATACACCTCGTCCAGCACGTGCACCTGGGCACCGTCGACGAGTGAGAGGTTGACGGGACAATCGCACGTCGCGTACGCGCTCCCATCTGGGTGCTTGCTGTGCACGAGGTCGTGCATGCAGCGCCCGAGCAGCTCATCGGGCGACGTGAAACGGAGCATGCGCGCCGCGGCGGCGTTGCTGAATGTGCATCGGCCATCGTCATCCACGCCGCAGATTCCCTCGGCGGTTGTGTCCAGGATGAGCCGCAGGTGTTCCTCGTTCTCACGCACCTGCTGTTCCGCCATTCTCTGCTCCGTCACGTCCCGTGCAGAGCCATTGATGCGGACGACCTCGCCGGCGCCATTGAACACCGCGCGTCCTTGCGCGCGCACCCAGCGGACAGACCCGTCGGGCCAGATCAGCCTGAATTCCCCCTCGGGGACGTCCTCGCCCTTGCTGAGCCGCCGTAGGCCGTCACGGGCGCGCTCACGGTGCTCTGGCGCGACGCGATCGAGGAACGAACACGGATCATCATACAGTCGGCTCCGAGGATCCCCCCACACGCGCTCGTAGGCGGCGTTGATGTAAAGGATTCGTTGCAGCGTCGCATCGGCCGTGAAGAACACATCAGACACTCCATCGGCCAGCTCGAAGAAGCGACGCTCCGCCTGTGCGCGCTCGCCGCGGACTCGCGCGTCGTCCACGGTGCGCCGCACGAGGAGCGGGAGGCGCGAGAGGCGATCGTCCGGCACCCAGTCCGCGGCCGGTTCGCCGAGCGAGGGATCGGTGACGGCGTGCGACGCGGGTGTGATGATGATGACGGGGGTATCGCATCCCGCTTCCCGCACGGCACGCACGATGTCGAACTGCTCCGCCGAGTCGCGAGTATGCTCGCTGATGACGAGGTCGAATGGCGCCGCGCGCAGCCGTTGCCTCACCTCCGATGGCGTACGAACCACCTCTGCCAGGATTGCCACGTCCGCGCGCGCGAACTCGAACAGTGCTCGTTCTGCCGTTCCCGGACGTTCCTCCGCCACCAACAGGCGGATCGGCGTGCTGTGTTCTGCGATCATTGTCCCCTCGATGTCAGCGGCGCATTAAGGCTGGACGACGGCATCGCGGGAGGGAGCAGAATTCACCCAACGACCGGCATCACCGATTACAGGTGAAGTATCGGGCTCGGCCGCTCAGGACTCTGTCAGGTGTGCCGGGGAAGCTGTGTAGGTAAGTTCCGCCGTTGGTGTCAGGGATTCTCCCGGAGGTGGCTCCTCACGGCGCCGCGGCCACCGCCTGCCACATGACGTGCGCCACCTCGGGATGCGCGATGTCGCTGTGCGCACCCGACGCACCGCCGCCAGTGGCAATGATGCCGCTCGACTCGATGTTGTAGACGCGACCCGCCTTGAACTTGTAGTCGTGGTTCTCGTCGCCCATGACTGCGTCGTCGGCGAGCGCGCCGAGCCCGCGCGCGCCGTACGTGCCCACGCCGCCGAACTTTGGCAGCTCGTCGTCGAGTACGAACTGCCCCTTGATCTGCGCGGCAGGCGGGTAGAGCTTGCCGACCGCGTTGTCGTGCGACGACCGCGTCGTCACGAGCGGGCCGCGCACGAGCTTCTGCGCGAGGATGCGATTGAAGTAGCCCGACGTGCCCTTCGCGAACGGAATGTCCGGGCAGAACGACCACAGCGACAGCGCGCCCTGCACGAGGAACAGCGTGTCGACGGCACGCGGCAACGCCGGCCCGCCCGGCGGGCCCGCCACCGTCGCCGACACGACGATGCAGCCGAAGCTGTGCCCCATCAGGTGGAACTTCGTCGTGCCTGGCGCCGCATTCATCAGGGAGATGAGCAGCGAGTGCGCGCCACTCTCGCCCACTGCGCGCGCGCGGTCCTTCATCTTCCAGAAGGACAGCTGCTGGAGCGGCGACTGCACGAGCCCCTTGAGCTTGTCGAGCAGCGAACCGCCGAGGAGCTTGTCGTCGCCATCGATTGCCGACTCCGCGTCGCGCACCGCCGCGTACATCGCGTCGGGATCGAAGGCGGGATGGTCGTCGCCGGGGGCGGCGCCCAGGTCCGCCGTCTTGTCGCCCAGTCCCGCCTCGGCGATCAAGGTCTTGTACGCGGCACTCACGTCTGCGGGGAGGCTGGCGCTGCGGCCGTCGTCCTCCTCCGAGGCAACGAGGATCGTGCGAATCGCGTCGACGGCCTTCGGCGTGTTCGATACGCTCGCGGCGAACTCACTCACGCGCTGCTCCAGCGGATCGCCGCCGGCGCCGAGCGTGTGGCCAGTACCCGACGGAATGTTCTCGTCGCCGAACGGCAGGCTCGGCCAGTGAATGCCGACGTTGATCGCCTTGAAGCCGGGCCGCTTCTGCTGCATCGCCGAGCGGTCCCTCGACGCCGCCATCTCGCCCATCCACTTGTCGTACTGCTCGATGGCCGCGGGCACGTCGCCCTTCCAGCCATGGCTCGCGAGGAAGACGTCCGTGATCTTCTCCGCCGGATCCGCGAGCCGCGCGATCACCTTCGCGCTCAGCAGCGTGCCATCCGGCTCGCGGCGCTCGACGCCGTTCTCGTCGAACGAGAGGAGGTAGTACTGCACATCGGTGCCGTCGATCGTCTGGAGGGGCATGACGCAACCGCCGCGCTAGAGGGTGAGTGCCGGCTCCACCTGCGTGTCGCCGTCGCAGTACACGGCGTACACGAGGCCGAGCGGGTTGCCGTGCTTCTGCGTGAACTGCCGGCGCAGATCGAGGAACAGGTCGCCGAGCGGCTCGCCGCCGAGGAAGCGCGGGAAGAACTCGAGGGCCCATTCGGTGGCGAAGATCGCGGGCGTCTTGCACTCGGTGCCGACGACGCCGCGCGCGCCCTTCGCCATGAAGTACGGGATGAAGCCGTCGTAGAACTCGGGACGCAGCTCGCCGGACTCGCACGCGTTGATGAACACGAGCGGGTTGCCCGGCAGCGAATCCCGGATCGGCGCCTGCCGCTCGAGATCCTCCACCGACACATGCTCGTCGTTCGTGAACACGAGGTACGAACCCTTGATGCCGGCGGGATCGGTGGGCGCATTCGTGACGGCGTGGCAATAGAAGTACATGACCTGGTCGGGCGTCTTCGCGCGCAGCGCGTCGAGGACGTCCTTCTTCGTCGAGCGCTGCGACAGGCCGAGCCGCGCGCCCGCCGACTTCGCCCCATCATCCCAGTACTTCACCTGCCGAGCGACGACGTTCGACTTCATCTGCGCATCGATGCCCGCGTTCACGTTGACGCTGAGCGACAGCGCGGGGTTGTCGCTCACGATCACCGTGTCGTCCACGAGCATGTCCGTCTGGAGCGGTATCACCTCGATGACGTGGCGCATGCCGAGGAAGAAATCCCAGTCCAGCACCGCGCCGTCGGCGTCGTCGCCCATGTAGAGCATGCCCCACGGCACCGGGAAGTCCTGCGCGACGACCTGGATCGTGAGCTGCGTCTTCTTCTTCGTCGCGAGCCGGCGCACGAGGTCGCCGATATCCCGCACGTCCTTGCCCGCCTTCGCGCCGTAGAACAGCGCGCGGAACAGCGCGGCGCCCGCTCGCGCGAGGATGCCGAGCGCCCTGGCCTGCGAGTCCGCGTCGATGTCGATGCCGGCCTGGAAGACGAGCACACGCTTCGCGTCGCGCATGCCGATCACGGCGAGCAGGGCGTCGCGCGCGGCCTTCACCGCATCGCCCAGCTCGGCCTCCTTGAGGGGGAGCGACACCTTCGTGTGCGTCGCGCCACGCACCTCGCACTCGTACACGTTCGCGCCCGGCGTGATCGTGAGGCCGAGCTCGCGTCTTTTCAGTTGCTCCGCAGAGTTGATCGCGCGGCCATTCACCTTCTGCGTGGGTGGCTCGACGACGGCCGCCGTCCCGATGGTGTACGTCACCTGCATCTGGAGGAGGAAGTTGCCGTCCTTGTTCACGCTGATCGTGAGCGTGCCCGGACCCGTCACCAGCGGCGTGATGTCGAAGCGCGCCTTTCCCCGTGACGGACCACTGCGCGGGAGCGTGAGCGGCAACGACGCCTGCTCCACCTTGAACTCCTTGCTCGTGACCTGCACGGTGAGCGTGATGGTGTCCTCGCCAGTGCCGAAGAGTACGCCGGCGCCGGCTACGCGTGCGCTCGCGTCGCCCTCTTCCTGCAGGCCGACGAACACCTCCAGCACCGCTTCGGTCGCTGGCTCGATGGGCTCGTTCTTCCTGCGCCCCGCGATGCGCGCGTTGAGGAAGCGCGGCTCGTCGGGCGCATCGTCCTCTGGCTGGTCGGGTGGCGGCGGTGGCGGCGGCACGTCCTCGGGGAGGGGGTCGTCGGCACTCTCTCCGCCGGCAGCGACACCGAGCAACCCGCCTGCTTCCTCCTCCTCAAACTCCTGCGGCGGAGCCATCGCCATGGGCGGCATGGCGCGCGCCCATCCGCGTGGACGCTCCTCGTCCTCGGCCGGCGCCGGTTCCGCCGCCATCGGGATCTCTTCCGCAGCGGCCATCTTCGGCACGCTCCGCCGCTCGATCGTCTCGCGAATCGCATCGCGAGCCGCCGCCTCGAACTGCTCGCGCTCGTGCTCGGGAATCTTGCGGACGAGGTCGTTGATGCGGCGCTTCGGCGCGACGATGCCGATCACCGCATCGAGCCCCAGTGGCGACGCGAGCAGGCGTGCAAGCCACTGCGCGCCGAAGTGCTCCACGATATCGGAGAGCAGCGCACGATACGCCGTGAGGAATCCATCGAGAGTCAGCGGTGCCTTCGCCATCGTCATGCCTCGCAATCGCCGGAAGGACCGACAGGGGAGCAGCTTCCCGAAGATAGCGCTCGCTGCCCGCGGCGCGAGGACCGCGGGCAGTGATGAGAAAGCTCTTATCCGCCCTGCACTGCGAGCACGGGCACCGGTGCGCGCGTCAACAACTCGCGCGCCACGGAACCGAGACTTCCCCACGGCGCGAGGTCGGCGCCGCGCGCGCCAAGCACGATGATCGGCTCCCGCCGCGTGGTGGCCGCGAGCGCGATCTCGCGCGCCGGGTCGCCGAGCGCGACGTCGATGGGCTCGCAGTCCGCACCGGACTCCGACCGCCGAAGATCGGATAGCCACCGCGCCGTGCGCTCGGGCAGCGCGAACGGCAGCGTGGGGAGCGCCATCGCGCGGACCTTGTGCGGCCCCGCGATCATGTGCTTCGCCGTGCGGATCACGCGCTCGTACGCGCCCGTCGTGGGTGCGAGCACGTGCAGCACCGTGAGGGGAATCGCGTGCATGCGCGCGAGCCCGCGCGCGATGCGCAACACCACGGGCGCGAACGCGCTGTCGTCCACCGCCGCGAGCACATGGCCCGGCGGCGACGACGTGCCTTCCGGCACCACGAGCACGCTCGCGTTCGAGCGACGCGCCGCTCGCTCGATCACGTTCGGCTCGCCCACCCGCGTGCGGTTCGCGTGCGCGCGCCGCCCGAGCACGAGCAGCGACGCCTCGCAGTCGTTCGACAGCGCGCTCAACCAGTGCGATGGACTCCCGAAGCGCAGGATGCTCCTTACGGACGGCGCATCGAGCGTCTCGGCAAAGCCGCGCAGTCCGCCCGCGATCGTGGGCGCGCGCTCCGTCGTCACGAGCGCGCGCTCGTCGCGCTCATCTTCCTCCGCTTCCGGCGACGGACTCGGCGCCACGTGCGCGACGATCACGTTCGCGCGCGGCGCCACGTGTGACGTCGCCCACCGGGCCGC
>JBDSTA010000140.1:0-5849 GCA_039928475.1 Gemmatimonadaceae bacterium
GCGTGAGGATCTGCCATCCTCCGCCGATCTCGACGAGCTCCACGCCGTGTCCGTCGACGTCATAGTGCTCGCGCACCTCGTCGAGCGCGGCGGCGATGGCGGCCTTGGAGGCTTCCGCGTCGAGCGCGGCAAGCTCCTCGGAGGGAATGGGGCGTGCGCTGGCAAACAGCGCCGCTTCAAGCAGCTTCGCTAGCGGCGTCACTCGTGATCTCCACGTTGGCGAAAGGTCTGGGCTGTTGGACGCGGCACTCTCCGAGCTTGGCCATCTCGAGCAGGCCAAGGAGGGTGGAGAGGACCTGCCAGGGCTCGGCCTCGCGCGAGACGAGGTCGGTCCACATGGCATGCGCGCGGAGGGCGAGGATGGCGCGGATCACCGTGATCGCGCCAGGCACGTCCACGGAGCGCGCGATGACGTCGTGGACGGCGGGATTCTTCGTCGTGCGAAGGATCCGGTCCACGGCGGAGAGGAGCTCGCTCAGCGAGAGGGCGAGCGGCGCCTCGGGGGGCGCGGCGGCCTGGGCGATGTATGCGCGGGCAAAGCGGCTGCGCCGTTCCTCGCCGGCTCGCTCGAGCACGTCGACGACCTCGCGCATCTGCTGGTACTCGAGCAGGCGCCGCACGAGCTCGGAGCGCGGGTCGTCCCACGCCTCTACGCCCTCACCGCGCGGCAGGAGCATCTGCGCCTTGATGCGGAGGAGCCGCGCCGCCATCTCGAGATACTCTGCCGCCTCGTTGAGCGGCAGCGAGCGGATGCGCAGCACGAACTGCTGGGCGATGCGCGCGATGGGGATGTCGTAGATGTCCACCTGCTCTTCGCGAATGAGCGTGAGCAGCAGGTCGAGGGGGCCGGAGAACTCCGTGAGCTCGATGACGAACGACGGCGGCGGTGCGGACGCGTCCGGGACGAAGGTGGCGAACGCCGGGGCTTCGGTCGTCACTTGAGCCACTGCGCCGCCGACGGCACGGTGAACTCGCCGACGCCGTTGAGGATCATCTCCGTCGCGGCAAAGGCCGGTGCGAACCACACGTTCAACACGCTGTCGCCGACATAGAGCAGGAGGAAGAGGACGAGCAGCCCGTAGCGGCTGAATTGCACGTACCGCACCGCGAGGGGGCGCGGCAGCAGGTACTTCATGACGTGCGATCCGTCGAGCGGCGGAATGGGCAGCAGGTTGAAGACGATGAGCCCGAAGTTGAGCATGACGCCGATGCTGAGCATCGCCTGGATGATGCCGATGGATGGGTCGAGCGCGGGCATGACGCGGGCAATGAGGCCGGTGGCGACGATCAACAGGCCGCAGGCGAGGGCGATGAGGAGGTTCACGAAGACGCCCGCGAGCGAGACGATGATGTCGCCGCGACGGATGTGCTTGTAGTTGCGCGGATCCACCGGCACGGGCTTCGCCCCACCGAACACCACGAACCGGCCCCCGACCAGCGCGGAGCCGGTCAGCATGAGCACGGGGAGAATGATGGTGAGGAAGGGGTCGATATGCCTGAGCGGATTCCAGCTCAGCCGCCCTGCCTCGAGCGCGGTTCGGTCACCCTGCTTCAGTGCGGCGTACCCATGTGCGATCTCGTGCGCGATGACCGAGAACAACAGGATTGGCGCGACGAGCAGGATCGTCTGTAGTGTATGCAACGGGTCCGGGCGATTGCGACGGGCACCCTGCGAGCCAGGGGTGCGGCACGCGCGAAAGGTAGTCGGGCCGCAGGGGCAGGTAAAGCGCAGGGTTGGGTCCGCAACATACTGTCCCTGCTTGACTTCGCCCCATTTCCTGGGTACAATCAGGACTCGCGACAATCGCGAGCTCTACTGAATTTCTGGAGATCTTTCGTGCCGAATATCGCATCCGCGAAGAAGAACATGCGGAAGTCGCGCGCCGCGACCGTTCGCAATCGTGCGCAGCGCTCCGCGCTCCGCACCGCGCTCAAGAAGGCCAATGCGCCGACTGCGACCGCGGAAGAGAAGACGCAGGCCGTCAGCCTCCTGGATCGGGCTGCTCGCAAGGGCCTCGTTCACAAGAACATGGCCGCGCGCAACAAGAGCCGCATGGCAAAGGTCGCCACGGCCTGATTGCCCGCAGCTGGACACAAGAACGCCGGTCGGAATTTCCGACCGGCGTTTTGCGTTTCCGGACTTCGTTTTTCAGAGCGACGCCAGCTCCGCCCCGCAGCGCTCGCAGTACCACTCGGTGGGATAGTTCATCGAGCCGCACTCGCCGCACTTGAGTGTCTTGGCCCCATCGGACACGGAGTCGCGGCGGATCATGGCGTCCGCGCGCGTCGCCCGCGGAATCATGTCGCGCTCCTTGTCCGGGATCTTCGAGACGAGTGGGATGCTGCCGGAGTCCGCGAGGTTGATGATGGACTCCTCCTGCGAGCGACGCGCGAACGTCTGGCGGCGCGTGGACTCGTCGGGCTCGTCGAGCGGCGCAGGCTCCACCGATCCTGACGGCGTGTCCACCACGGAGCTCAGGAACGCGAGCTCGTCGAAGCTGCTCTTCCGCGAGGCGCCGGGTCCGCGCTCGGGAGGAATGGCGACGACCGGCATCGAATCGCGCTCCTGGATCTGGAGCGTGTGCTGGTCGAGCTGCGCGGAGGCGCGCTGCGGCGCTGCTGCCGGTGGCACCTCTGTCACAACTGGTTGCGCGGTCACGGGCTCCGGCTCGGGCGCTGCTGCCGCCATCGGCTCGTGGGCGGGCTCCGGCTCGGGCGCAGGTGCCGCCGCGACGGCCGGCACATGCATCTCCGCCTCGGCCACGTCGCTCACGGCCGGCGCGTCGCCGGGCGGCGTCGGTGATGGCCGCTGCGTGGCATCCAGCAGCTCGCGCGTGCGCTCGATCTCGCTCTCCACGCTCGCGTGCTGCTCTCCGAGCTCCGCCAACCGCGCATCGCTCGCGGCGGCCGTGCTCGTCCACTCGTCCGACGACAGCTCGCCCACATGCGCGCGCAACTCGGCCTCCGCGCGCTCGTCCTGCGCGCGCTGCTGGTCGTCGCGGAGCGAGACGAGGCGCGCGTCGAGCGAATCCATCTCGCGGCGCAGGCCTTCGGTGTGCGAGGTAAGCTGCTCGATCACAACGTCGAGGCGCTTCTGGTAATCGCCATTGACGCGCTCGAACACGTGCTCGGGTGTCGTGGCGCGTCGCGCATCGAGCGCGGCGATCCATCCCTCGAAGCGGCGGCGCTCCGCCATGAGCTCGCCCACCGCGGAGAGCGTATCGACTGCGCCGCCGTCGGTGGTGGTTGCCGTGGAATCACGGCGGTCCTCGTCCTTCTTCATCGAGTCTCTCCAGCGTCTTCGGGTGCCATGCGTGGCTGCGTACGCCTCGGGTCGCGAGCCTCGCGCAATACGTCCGCGTCCTGCGGTCCAAGCGCGTTCACCTTGCCCAGCGACCGGGCCGTGAAGATGATCCGCGCCGCGTGCTCGAGACTTTCCATCCGTTGGTGCGCCAGCAGCAGTGTCGGACCCACCGTCGTCGCGCCGTGGTTCGCCAGCAGGAATCCGTCGTGGTGAGCCAGGTACGGCTCCAACGCATCCCCGAGTGCAGACGTGCCAGGCGTGGCATAGGGCACGAGCGGAACGCCACCGAGCTGAAAGATAGTCTCGGGGAGCACGTCGTCCATGAAGTCCAGCCCGGCGACCCCGAACCCAGTGGCCACGGGCGGGTGCGCGTGGACCACCGCGCCGACGTCCGGGCGACGCTGGTAGATGCGCAAGTGCATCCCGATTTCCGACGAGGCAACGCCCTGCCCCGCGCGCTTCGTCCCATCCAGCGCGAGCTCGACCAGGTCGCCCTCGGTGACATCTACCTTGTTCATCCCAGCCGGTGTGACGAGGATCACATCGCCGAGGCGCACGCTCACGTTGCCATCCTGCCCCGCGATGAGCCCGCCCTCGTAGAGGCGCCGGCACACGCGCACGATCTCGCGCGCGACGTCAGCCGTTGCGGCGGTAGACAATGCGCCCGTCGACGATCGTGCATTCCACGCGGCCGCGCACCTCCATTCCCTGGTACGGCGTGTTGCGCCCCTTCGAGCGGAACGCCTTCGCGTCCACCGTCCACGCGATGTCCGGATCGAACACCGTGATGTCGGCCGCGCCCTGCCTCGACAACATGCCGCCCGGCAACTTGAACAGCCGGGCTGGTGCACACGACATGCGCTCGATGAGCAGGGGGACGTCCACGATGCCGCTGTGCACGAGCCACGTGAGGTTCACCGCCAGCGCCGTCTCCAGTCCGATGATGCCATTCGGCGCATCGGCGAACTCGCGCTCCTTCTCGTCGTAGTGGTGCGGCGCGTGGTCGGTCGCGATGACGTCGATCGTGCCGTCCTTCACCGCCAGCTGGAGCGCCTCGACGTCCGCCTGCGTGCGCAGCGGCGGGTTCATCTTCGCGTTCGTGTCGTACCCTTCCACCGCGTCTTCCGTGAGCGAGAGGTGATGCGGGCACACCTCGGCCGTCACGTTGATGCCGCGCTCCTTGCCCCAGCGGATGAGCTCCACCGAGCCCTTCGTGCTCATGTGGCAGAGGTGGATGTGCCCGCCCGTGCGGCGCGCGAGGAGGATATCACGGATCGCCATGATCTCCTCCGCCTCCGCCGGAATGCCCTTGAGGCCGAGGCGTGCACTCACGAGCCCTTCATTCATCGCGCCGCCATGCGCGAGCGTGGGCTCCTCGCAGTGGTCCGCGACCGGGATGCCGAACGTGCGCGCATACTCGAGCGCCGTGCGCATGAGCTGCGCGCTCACGACGGGCTTGCCGTCGTCGCTCACTGCGACCGCGCCGGCGCCGACCATCTCGCCGAATTCCGCGAGGGTCTCGCCCATCTCGCCGATGGAGATGGCGCCGATGGGATACACGCGCGCCGCCTGCGCCTTCTTGGCCTGGCTGATGATGAACCCGACGGCCGCCTGGTTGTCCGTGACGGGATCGGTGTTCGGCATCGCGCATACGGCCGTGAATCCACCCGCCGCCGCGGCGCGCGCGCCGCTGGCGATCGTCTCGACCTCCTCGCGCCCGGGCTCGCGAAGGTGACAGTGCACGTCGATGAAGCCGGGCGAGACGACGAGGCCGGTACAGTCGATCGTCTCGAGGGCATCGCCGTCGAGGCGCACGTCGCCGAGGCGGCCGAGCCCCTCGATGCGTCCGTCGACGATGAGGACGTCGCCGGTTTCGTCGCGCTTGTGCGACGGGTCGATGATGCGCCCGCCCGTGAGGAGGATCGCGCGCGCGGTCATCGCCCGCCTCCGCCCTTCGCCGCTTCCGCGAGCTCCGGCTTTCCGCCCGCGAGCAGGTAGAGCACCGCCATGCGCACTGCCACGCCGTTCGTCACCTGATTGAGGATCACACTGTGGGGGCCGTCAGCGACGTCCGAGTCGATCTCGACGCCGCGGTTCATCGGGCCCGGATGGAGGATGAGCACGTCCTTCGGGGCGCGCGACAGCCGCTCGCGCGACACGCCGAAGACGCGATTGTATTCGCGCAGCGAGGGGATGTAGCCCTTCTGCATGCGCTCGAGCTGGAGGCGCAGGATGTTGAGCGCATCTGCCCACTGGATGGCGTCCTCGATGCGGTCGAACACGGTGACGCCCATCTCGTCGATCGCGTTGGGCAGCAGCGATCGCGGACCGCAGACGCCGACCTCCGCGCCCATCTTCTGCAGGCCCCAGATGTTCGAGCGAGCCACGCGCGAGTGCAGCACGTCGCCGCAGATGCAGACCTTGAGCCCCGCGAGCCGCTTGAACTTGTCGCGCAGCGTGAGCATGTCGAGCAGGCCCTGGGTGGGATGCTCATGTGTGCCGTCGCCCGCGTTGATGACGTTGGACTCGATGCGCTCCGCGAGGA
>JBDSTA010000141.1:0-17459 GCA_039928475.1 Gemmatimonadaceae bacterium
CGTCGGCGCATTCACGGGAATCTCCCCACGCAGCACCCGCTCCGCGAAGTCGCGCACGAGCGCAGCCTTCGCGATGTGCCACACCGCAATCGCCGTGCGGCGATATTCGCGCGGGTCGCCCGTGTCCAACTGCTGGTCCTCCGCGAGGAAACGGAGATATGCGGCGACGTGCACTTCCGTGGAGTCGGCCGCAACCATCGCGATGATGGTGGCACTCTGCTCCTCAAGCCACTCCTGCCAGGCCGGATCCTGGCGACGGAAATGATACGCGAGCACGCGACGCACCGTCGCGTTCGGCGCCTCGCCGCGATCGACCCAGTTGCTCGACGTGCTCTTGAGAATCGTTGGTATGCTGTTCGTCATGCCGCACCCGCCTGAATGTTAGCCCGCCGCGATTTTCTCCGCCGCCTCGCGCACCTGCACCACATGCCGCGCCTCGTGCGCGCCGATGAACACCAGCCACTGATACACGTTCAGCTCGCCGAGTCGCGCATGCGGCAGCATCACGGAGCCGAGCGCGAGGCCGTCCGCCCCGGCAACGAGCTCGTGCAGGCCGCGCCGCACCCGCGACAACGTCTCCCACGCCGCATCGGCGCCTACCGCGCCGGTCGGCGTCGATGCCTCGCTCGCCGTCCGGATCTGCGTGCGGTCTACGAGGCCGGCGACGTCCACCGTCGGGACCACCGGCGCCGAGTCCTGCTCCGGTCCGAGGCCCGCCGCGCGCGCCTCCGTTAGCTTGTCGGCGAGCATCCCCGTCACGCGCCCCTCCACGAGCGCGAGATGCTCGAGCACCTCGGCCACCGACCAGCTATCGGGCGCGGGGCGGCGCGCACGAAGCGCCTGCGGGACGGCATCGACGGCGTGTTGAAGGGCGTCGCGGTTGGCATCGAGGTGCGAAAGGACTTCCTGCGTGCGTGGCTGCATGTGTCTCGTCGGGATGTTGGCGGGTCAGTAACCGGAATCTGTGTCGCGAACCAGCACTACGGGAGAATGATCGTGAGACGAATCGTCGCGTTCGACATGCTGTCCGCCGATGGATACTTCACGTCCGCCGACGGGAGGCTCGACTGGACCGTCCAGGACGAGGAGGTGGACAGGGAGAACGCCGGAAACATCGGGCACAGCGACGCCATCCTTTTCGGTCGCAAGACGTACGGCATGTTCGAGTCGTTCTGGCCCGGCGCGCTCAGCGACTCCGGCAAGTCGCCCGACCCACACCAGGCCGGGCGCCAGTCCACCACGATGCACGACATGGCGGTCTTCATCAACGCGGCGACGAAGATCGTCTTCTCCCGCACACTGAAGAAGGTCACCTGGAAGAACTCGCGCATCATCAAGGAGTTCGACCCGAAGGCCGTCGAGGCGCTCAAGCACGAGGACGGCAAGGACATCATGATCTTCGGCAGCGGCGAGATCGTGTCGAAGCTCACCGAACACCAGCTCATCGACGAATATCACTTCCTCATCAACCCCGTCTTCCTCGGCGCCGGACGTCCGCTCATCACCGGCGTGTCGCACCGCGCGCCACTGAAGCTCGACGAGTCGAAGTCCTACAGGTCGGGCATCGTGCGCCAGCGCTACTCGCTCAGGAAGTAGCGCTCACGCGCTGGCGCACCGCATCGATGTCTTCCACGGGGCGGACCTCGACGCACCCGGTGCTCGCCCACGGAAATGTCGCGGCGATGGCGACGGCGTCGTCCATGCTGTCCGCCTCGATGATGTTGAACCCACCGAGCATCTCCTTCGCCTCGGTGAATGGGCCGTCGGAAATGGTGCGCCGGCCATTGCGAACGCGTATCGACTTCGCCGTCATCGGGTCCTGGAGCATCTGCGACTGGAGCAGGCGCCCCTTCGTCTTGAGGTCGTCCGCGTGCGCGAGGCAGTCGCGCATCGTGGCGTCGAACTCCTTCGCCGGCAGGGCGCTCAGCATCTCGGTGTCGTTGTAGATCAGGACGACGTATTTCATTTCGCTCCGGCTTCGGGTGACCCCAGCGCAGCGAGCACGACGTCCAGCGAGCGCACGCGGCCCATCGTGGGAAGGATGCGACGAACGGAATGCTCGTGCAGGTCCGCTTCACGCGCCGCCATCACGTCGTCCACGAACACCTGCTCGTACCCGCGCTCGTGCGCGGCGCGCGCCGTCGCCTCCACGCCGACGTTCGTCGAGATGCCGCCGAGGACGATCGTCCGCACGCCGCGCCGCCGGAGCTGCGTCTCCAGGTCCGTGTCGTAGAACGCGTTGGGCTGGTGCTTCGTGACGACCACATCGCTGGCCGCCTGACCCAGCTCGGCGACGAGCTCCGCGAAGTCGGGCCCGTACTTCATCGGCGGGCGCGGCTGGTCCGCCTCCGGGCGCGGAAACAGCAGGCCGTCCACTCCCGGATCGACGCGCACGAGGACGACGGGTACCCCCGCGCCGCGACAGGCGGCAGCGAGGCGAGCCGCGCGCGCGATGACGTCCTTCGCGGCGTGCGGCGCGGTCGTCCCGGCGGTGATGCCGTGCTGGAGGTCGATGAGGACGAGCGCCGTCGTGCGGGCGTCGAGCTGGAGTGTCGTCATGATGTCAGTGACCTTCGTCGGAAGTGAGCGACGACTGCCGCACGCGAACGTCCGCGCCGCCGCTCAGCTTGACGATGTAGAGGGGATCGTTGCCGAGGCCGAGGAGGAGCGCGACGAGGCCGTGCTTGCCCTCGAACGCGCCGGACTTGACGAGCACGCGCGCATGATGCGCGAAGGCGACGCCGTCGAGCCGTTCGCCGGCGAGCCACCGGTCTCCTGAGCCGCGCAGTTCCATGTTCGTCGGGGCGAAGGCGAGCCGGGCGCGAGCATGAACCGGATAGCTCGCGCGTCCCATCCGATGGTAGCCTCAGTCCATGCACAAGACAATCGACCCCACGATCCTCTACTTCGGCACGCCCGTCGCGATCATCAGCACGCTGAACGCGGACGGCACGCCCAACCTCGCGCCCATGTCCTCCGTCTGGTGGCTCGGCTGGAGCTGCATGCTCGGACTCGGCCAGATGGGCCAGACGTCGGAAAACCTCATCCGCACGCGCGAGTGCGTCATCAACCTTCCGTCCGCGGCGATGGTGTCACACGTCGATCGCCTCGCGATGACGACCGGCCGCGATCCCGTGCCCGACAAGAAGCGGCAGTGGGGCTACCGCCACGAGGCCGACAAGTTCGGCGTCGCCGGGCTCACGCCGGAGAAGTCGCTCGTCGTCGCGCCGCCGAGGATCCAGGAGTGCCCCGTGCAGATGGAGGGCATGGTCCACGACGTGCGCCCGTTCGGCAAGAACGTCTCGGCCAACGTGTTCGAGGTGCACATCGAGAAGCTGCACGTGGATGACGCGCTGCTGGTCGAAAGCGCGACCGGCCGCGCGCATGTGGACGCGGAGAAGTGGGAGCCGCTGATCATGAGCTTCTGTCGCTTCTTCGGCCTGAGCGGCGAGGTGCATCCGTCGCGCCTGGCCGAGTCGGACTTCATGAAGGCGGTGACGGCGTAGCGGCGTCCAGTGATTGCCCGAAGTAGAGCGTGTGGCCGGCGTTGTCGCGAATGACGAGCTCGCGCGTGGCCCACGCCGTGTCGTGCACGTCGCGCACGAGCGTCACGCTGTGTCGCTTCAGCTCAGCGGCGACCGCGACGACGTCGGGCGTCTCGAGGTAGAGATGCATGTGCTCCTCGCGCGCCACGAACGCGATCGACGGGTCCGGCGCGTCGACGAGCTTGAGGTGCACGGCATACTGGCCAGACCGCACGCCGGCGTAGAAGTCGTCGTACTGGAACTCGAGCGTGAATCCGAGCACGCCAGTGTAGAACGCGATCGATGCGGCGAGGTCGGTGGTGCGGAGTTGCGGGGTGACGCTCGAGATACGCATGCGCGATGCGCCGGTCAGGCAGCGCGCGGCGACGACTCATCCTGCGGCCAACGGAGCGCATTGGCCTTCGCCGCCCGGTGCGCGAACACGCACGCGACACCGAACGCGCCAAGTCCAGCCGCGATCGCGGCCGACAGGGGAAATCCGCCGGGTGCGCCCTGCTCGAACACCCACATCGCGAGTGCGAGCAGCGCGCCCGCGAGCGAGAGTGCTGCCAGGAGTCCGAACGCCGCGGCGCATGCGCGCCACACCTGATTCATCCCCACCATGACCGCCTCCGTTGTGTGTCGTGTCGCCGCCGAAAGAAAGGATGAGGCCCGGGAATGCGTTAGTCCGTGGGTGGAACGCCCGCCAGCGGATCCCCGCCTTGCCAACGCCGCCGATATCTGGGACGTTGTCCCTCCAGTCCCACGCCCCTCCGAGGCCCCGCATGACCAAGCTCGCCCTCCCCCTCCTCCTCCTCGCCGCGCCCACCCTCCTCTCGGCGCAGTCCAGGACCTACACCATCGACCAGTTCCTCTCGCCCGCCTCGCCACTCGAGGTCTCCGCCGCGCGAAAGGCCGACAAGCTCGCCTGGGTCACCTACGAACGCGGCATGCGCAACATCCACGTCGCGACGGGCCCCTCCTTCGTCGCGAAGCGCATCACCAACTTCATGAACGACGACGGCGTCGACGTCGGGTCCGTCCGCCTCTCCGACGACGGCACCATGGCCATCTTCGTCCGCGGCCACGGACAGAATCGCGACGGCTGGGTCGCCAACCCGTCGCACGATCCCGACGGTGGCGACCGATCCGTCTGGGCCGCGAAGACCGACGGCTCCGGCGCATGGCGCATCGCCAGCGTCGCCAACACCGCCATCACCGGCGGCCGCGCCGGCGGCGCACCCGAACTCTCCCCCGACGGACGCTACGCGGTGCTCGCCCGCGACGGTCAGCTCTACCGCGCCACCACGGCGCGCGGCGCGCACTCCGCCATGGACACCGCCGGCGTTCCCTTCGTGAAGGCGTGGGGCCGCCAGTCCAACCCCGTCTGGTCGCCGGATGGATCGAAGCTCGCCTTCGTCAGCACGCGGGAGAACCACGCGTTCATCGGCATCTACGACATGAAGACGCGCCGCGTCGACTTCGTCGCGCCGAGCACCGACTTCGACGGCAGCCCCTCCTGGTCCGACGACAGCAGGCGCCTCGTGTTCGTCCGTCGCCCGGGCACGCCCTTCGGGCAACAGGTCGCCACCGGCGGCGCATTCGGGCAGACCCCCGCGCCGGCGCCAGGCCGCGGCAACGCGCAGGCGAGCGGCTGCCGCGCCAACGACGGCGGCGGGCGCGGTGGCTTCGGCAACCAGAATGACACCACGCCCCCGCAGGCCGCGGACGGACTCTGTCGCGCGGCCTTCGCCGGCGGGCACACCGTCGAGTTCATGGTCGCCGACGTCGCCACCGGCAAGGCGCACATGTTCTGGAAGAACCAGCCGCTCGACCGGAACTTCGCCAACATCAACGCCATCGCATGGGCCGGCGATCGCGTCGTCTTCGGTGCGCAGCCCCCGAAGGACGAGTGGGATCGCTACTTCTCCGTCACCATCGACGCGATGCAGGCGAAGCCCACGCTGCTCACGACGACGGACGGCATCATCAACGACGGCGTCGCGGACCGCACGTTCACGACGTGGGCGCTCTCGCGCGACAACCGCACGTTCTACTACAGCACGAACGCGCAGGACATCGAGAAGCGCCACATCTGGGCCGTCCCCGTCGCGGGCGGCACGCCGACGAAGATCTCCACCGACGACGGCGTCGCCGTGTCGCCCACGCCACTCGGCAACGGCAGGCAGATCGCCGTGCTCTACTTCGGCGCGTCGCAGCCCGCGTCCATCGGCATCGTGCCCACCTCGGGTGGTGAGACGAAGGTCGTCTTCCCCACGCTGCCGAAGGATTTCCCGAAGCTCGCGCACGTCACGCCCGAGATCATCATGACGAAGGCGGCCGACGGGCTCGACATCCACAACCAGCTCTTCATGCCGAAGGACATGAAGCCCGGCGAGAAGCGCCCGGCCATCGTGTTCGTCCACGGCGGTCCCTCGCGGCAGATGCTCCCCGCGTATCACTACATGCAGTTCTACCACTGGGCCTACGCGTACAACCAGTGGCTCCAGTCGCAGGGCTACATCGTCCTCTCGGTGAACTACCGCGCCGGCGTCGGCTACGGCAACTCCTTCCGCCGCGCGCCCAATACGCAGGGACGCGGCAACTCGGAGTACCAGGACGTCGTCGCCGGCGCGAAGTACCTCCAGTCGCGCCCCGACGTGGACGCCTCGCGCGTCGGCATCTGGGGCCTCTCCTATGGCGGGCTCCTCACCGCCGAGGCGCTCGCGCGCAACTCGGACATCTTCGTCGCGGGCGTGGACCTCGCGGGCGTGCACATCTACGGCAGCGCCGCCGACACCACGAGCCTCGCCTTCCGCAGCTCGTCCGTGGGCTCGATCGACAAGTGGAAGTCGCCGGTGTTCCTCGAGCAGGGCGACGACGACCGCAACGTCGAGTTCTCGCAGATGGTGGGCCTCGTCGACCTGCTGCGCGCGAAGGGCGTCTACTACGAGCTCATGGTGATGCCCGACGACGTCCACGAGTCGCTCATCCACTCGCGCTGGATCGACATCTTCTCGAAGAGCTCCGACTTCCTCCACCGCTTCGTGTGGGAGAAGCAGGCCGCGCCGGTCATGTCGAGTGCAGGGATGAAATAGGCTGCTCCCCGATCCACCTGCCGTTGATCGCGAAGTACAACGGCAGGCAGGCCGCCCACGCCAGGCTCCCCACGAGGAGCCCGGCGAGGAGGCCGAGCATCACGGCGCCGATCACGGACGTCCCCACGCCCATCGCCGCCATCGCCTTGCCGGTCGGTGGATTCTTCTGGCTCGCGCGCACGCGCTCGGTGGTGCCCGGCGCGATCTTCTCGAGCCACGCCGGCGGCGGCTGCGTGCGCTGCGCGACACGCACGGAATCCATCGCGCGCTGGTAGGCAGGCGAGTGGTCGCCCACCGTCATCTTCATCAGCGACACCGCGCCGATCAGCATCACCGCCATCCCCACGCCATACACCGCGCCGAGCCACGACGTGAACTTCGTCGCGGGCTCGCCCTGCCGGCGCATCACCCACGCGGCGATCCACATGCCGAGTGGCCCGAGCAACGCGAAGCCCACCGTCACCACGCTCAACAGCCCGAGCGCGAGCAATCCTCCCGCGCCGGCACCCGCTCGCTTGCCATTCATCTAATACCTGCTCGTCTGTGGCTGGAACGTGCGCCAGCTGTGCCAGAACTCCTGCGAGGCATTCACCGCCTGGAGCCGCCCTTCCGCGCCCACGCCCGTGAGCGCGTACGTGCGCGCGCCAGCGACGAGCGAGTCGCCGCGCAGCGTGAATCGCGTCGCCGCATCCGGACGCACGAACGCGAAGAAGCTCGCGCGATCGCCAGCCAGTGCGAGCACGATGGGCACGTCTCCGATCACGTCGTTGATCACGCCCTCGCGCCTGAGCCGGTTCCAGTCGTACGCTCGACTCCTGCCCGCCGTCGTGATGCCAACGACCCAGGCCTTGTCGCGCCACGACACCGTGTCCGTCCCGGTCAACGTGCCGCGGCTCGCGCCCGTCTCGAAGTCGAAGCTTTGCGAGTAATGCGACGACAGCGCGCTGTCGGGCTGCATGATGAGCGACGCCGGATGCAGCGCGAGCCACTGCGCGAGCGTCACCTGCCGGCTCGGGATCTCGGCGAGCGTCTTTCCCGCGCGCGGACCCGCGATCGCCTCGCCGTTCGCCTGGCGCCACCAGCTCTTCGTCGTCGCGTCCTCGAACATCGCATTGAAGTGGTCCATGCCCACGAGGCGGAAGCGTTCCTCGCTTCCGTCGACGACCGGATCGAACACGCGGCCCGTGCGGCACACGGTGCAGAAGCTCACCATCACGGGCTTCCCCGCGACGGTGTCGCGCACCTGGTGGTGATAGCCGATGAACTGCACGGGATACGCGCGCGCCTCGCCATTCACCTCGATGCCGACGACGAGCCTGTTCGTGTCCACCACATTCCTCGAGGCGGGCTGCATCGATAGCGATGCCGGCGCCACGAACATCTGGTCCGCCGCCATCACGAAGTTCGTCGCGTACGTGACGAGCGCGACCACCGCAACCGCCAGCGGCACGAGCCCACGCCGCCATCCCCTCGGCTGCCATGCCTGCGAGAGCGTCGCGAGCATCACGGCGCCGAGCACGCCGCGAATGATCCAGCGCAGCACGTGGAGCTGGTACGCGACGTCGATGCTCTGCATCCGCTGGCTGAACGGCAGCGGCATGATGAACCACACGTTCGCGAGCTCGAAGAGCACCAGCAGGACCGCGGCGAGATAGAACAGTTTCCGCATGTGCTAATCTGTCCGCCCTGCTCGGCGTCCGTCCAGCGCGCGACCGGTTGCCATTCCGAGCAACTCCCATCTATCCACGACGAACGCCCCATGTGATTCTTCAGGATGCCCAGCAACAGGATCTCGATGCGCTCAGGACTATGCCTCATGGCACTCCTGAGCCTGGCGCCCGCCGCGCGCGCCCAGCTCTACATGCCCCGCTCGGTGACGAAGTCGTACGCGAACGGCACCCGCGCCGCGAACGGCCAGCCCGGCGCGAAGTACTGGCAGAACCGCGCCCGCTACGCCATCCGCGTCTCCGCGCTCCCGCCCGATCGCGCCATCCGCGGCACCGAGGACATCACCTACTACAACAACAGCCCCGACTCCCTGCCGGCCGTCGTCCTCAAGCTCTTCATCAACATCCACAAGCCCGGCGCCCCCCGCATCGGCGGCGCCTCCGAGCGATACCTCACGAGCGGCACGCACATCGACGCCTTCAGCGTCAACGGCGCGACCGCTCCGTTCGTCGACGACCCGAACACCTTCACCAACCGCCGCGTCGCGCTGCCGCACCCGCTCGCGCCGCACGACTCCGTGCGCCTCTCCATCGCGTGGCACTACGACATCTCCCGCGAGAGCAACCGCGAGGGCATGATCGACTCGACGACCTACTTCCTCGCCTACTTCTACCCGCGCGTCGCCGTGTACGACGACACCAATGGGTGGGACACGATGGACTTCACGGACCAGCAGGAGTTCTACAGCGACTTCAACGACTACACGGTCGAGCTCACGGTCCCGCGCGACTACATCGTCTGGGGCACGGGTACGCTCGAGAACCCCGCCGACGTCCTCCGCCCCGCGCCGCTCCAGCGCTTCCTCGCCTCGATGCGCGCCGACACGACCATCCGCGTCGCGACCCGCGCTGACCTCGTCGCGAAGACGGTGACCACCGCGAACGTGACGAACACCTGGAAGTTCCGCGCGTCGAACATCCCCGACATGAGCTTCGCGCTCAGCGATCACTACGACTGGGATGCGGCAAGCGTCGTCGTCGACACCACCACGCGCCGGCGCGCGAGCGTGCAGGCGGCGTACAACGACACCTCTGCCGACTACCATCACATGGTCCGCTTCGGCCGCGACGCGCTCGCGTGGCTCTCGACCAACTGGCCCGGCGTCCCGTATCCCTACGAGAAGACGACCGTCGTCCAGGGCTTCGCCGGCATGGAGTACCCCATGATGGCCAACGACGAATCGTACGCGGACACGCTGTTCTCGCGTTTCGTCGCGGAGCACGAGATCGCGCACACGTACATGCCGTTCTACATGGGCATCGACGAGACGCGCTACGGCTTCATGGACGAAGGCTGGGCCACGACCTTCGAGTACCTCATCTCACGCGACCACCTCGGCCAGGCGAAGGAGGACAGCGTGTACAAGCAGTTCCGCATCGCCGGCTGGATCGCCGACCCGTCGCCACTCGAGGACCTGCCCATCATCACGCCCGCCGACATGCTCCGCGACGGGGCCTACGGCAACAACGCGTACGGCAAGCCCGCACTCGGCTACCTCGCCCTCAAGGACCTACTCGGCGACGCGACCTTCAAGCGCACGCTGCACGAGTACATGGGGCGGTGGAACGGGAAGCATCCCATCCCATGGGACTACTTCAATACGGTGAACGATGTGTCGGGGCAGGACCTCGACTGGTTCTTCCGGCGCTGGTACTTCGAGAACAGCTACATCGACATGAAGCTCGCGAAGGCGACCCGGACGTCGTCGGGCTATACACTCGTCGTCGACAACGTGGGCGGCATGCCCGCGCCGGTGAACGTCGTCGTCACGTACCGCGACGGCACGAAGGACACCTTGCATCAGACCCCGGCGATCTGGGCATCCAACCAGAAGCGCGCGACGATCGCGGTGAAGACGCGCAAGCCCGTGTCGTCCATCGAGCTCGACGGCGGCATCTGGATGGATGCGAACACCGCCGACAACACGTGGACCGCCCGCTAGCTGGCGGGGTACGCCTTGCCGTGACAGCTTTTTCCCTGCTGGAGTCCCTGTAGCACACCCTTTGTGAGAGGCCCCCCGTTTATGCGCGCCATCAAGCTGTCCGCGGTCGTCCTGACCGCCATTGTCGTCGGAGCCGCGTCGGCATCCGCACAGGCTGAAGTCTCCCGCGCCGTCTCCGGCGGCGGCGTCATGATCCCGGGCTGGATGGGCCGCATCGACGCCGGCGAGGCAAAGAACGGCGCCGTGCTCGAGAACGCGAAGCTGACGAAGGAAGGCAACGACATGCACGTCGTCACCGGCCCCGCGCTCGTGTACTGGAACCCCTCGAACACCGCCAGCGGCAACTACATGGTCTCGGCGACGTTCAAGGAACCGCAGTACATGAACCTCAACAGCCATCCGCACCCGTACGGCATCATGATCGCCGGTAACGACCTCGGCACCGAGAACCAGACGTACCTGTACTGCGCGGCGTACGGCAGCGGCAACTTCATCGTGCGCGGCATGGGCCCGGCGCCCTTCCAGATGAACGGCCGCGGCGCCGCTGCGCCGTCGGTGAACAAGGCCGCTGCGAAGGGCGAGGCGGTGTCGCAGGCGATCACGATGTCGGTGATGGGCGACAAGGTGGAATGCGCGATCAACGGTGCGGTTGTCTGGAGCGCCGACAAGGCGTCGCTCCTCGGCCCGGGCAAGCTCAAGTCCCTGGACGGCACGTACGGCATTCGCTCCGGGCACAACACCGAGGTCATGGTGTCCGGCCTGTCGGTGATGAAGCACTGAGGGCTCGCTGCGCTCGCCCGATCTGGCGGAACTTGAAGGGCGATTGACGCTGACCTCTTCCGCAGAGAACCAATCAAAAGGAACCGGGGCGGCCTCCATTGGAGGCTGCCCCGTTTTTCCTCTGTGTCCTCTGTGTGTACTCTGTGTCCTCTGTGGTCAAGGAACCAGACTAGTCGCTCGTATATAGTCCAACCGAGGGAACATCCTATTCAAGTATGAGATCCCCAGTGACCGGATGAGATGCTGGTTCGGATCATCCCCGTAGGCGCTGTAGAGCGAGTCCACCACGCCCATCCCCTCCACGACCTTCCCGATCGGCGCGAAGCCCAGCGCGTCGAGCCGAGTGTTCTTGTCCACGAGATTGATGAAGAGCTGGTGCGACCGAAGGTTCGGGCCCTCCGTCGCGTACACCAGCGTCCCGCGCACGTTGCCCGTGCGCACCGAGTCGTCGAGGATCGTCTTGTCGTCCCACAGCTCGTTGAGCTCCTTCTCGTTGCTCAGCCCGAACTGCGCCACGAAGTCCGGCACCACGCGGAAGAAGCGGTTCTCGTCGAAGAAATTGTCGACGACGAGCTCGTAGAACCGGTCCGCACCCCGCGGCGCCAGCGCGCGGTTCACCTGCACCACGAATCGCCCACGGCTCGTCTCGAACGCCACCTTGAACGAGTCCGGTGCGGGCAGCTTCGCCTGCACGTGCGGCTTCTTCGCGGGCGCATCGCTGCACGCGGTCGTCATGGCGACCGTCGTCATCAGCGCGAATAAAACATGCTTCGTCTTCACTCGAGCTCCCGTCCTCTCGTTTCAGGAATGAACGTCCACGACAGCGCGCCGAGGAGGTATGCCGCGCCCGCGATGGCGAAGGCGACGCTGAAGCCGCTCGTCGTCGCCACCTTCCCCACCGTAAACGGCGCCGCCGCACTCGCCACTCGGCCCAGGTTGTACGTGAACCCCTGCGCCGACGCACGAATTGCCGTCGGGTAGATCTCGGCCGTCACTGCGCCGAATCCACTGAAGAAGCCAGTTCCAAAGAACGCGACGAATGGTCCGAGCACGAGCAGGATGAGCGGGTTCGTCATCGAGCCGTATAATGGAAGCAGGATCGACGCCATCACGAGGTAGAAGACGTACAGCTTCTTCCGCCCGACCATGTCGGACACGTACCCGAACGTCACGTAGCCGAGCCACATGCCCACCTGCATCGCGACCACGAGCCACGACATCATCTGCGTGGTGAGTCCGATGCCACCCTGCGAAGTGGGCAGCGAAAGGTAGGCGGGTATCCAGCCATTCAGCCCCCACCAGCCGAACAGCGCGCACGCGTTCATGAACGTCACGATCGCCGTGATGCCGAGCAACCGGCCGCGGAACATGTCGCGAAAGCGCGTGGGCGCAGTCGTCGGCAGCGTACCTGCCTTTCGCGCATCGCGCGACGACTGCCACACCGCCGGCTCCTCGACATTGCGGCGCACCCACAGCGTGAAGAACGCCGGCAGCACCCCGACGAAGAACACCGCGCGCCACCCCCACCTCGGCAACACGAATCCGACGACGAGCGCCGCCACCGCGAAGCCGATCGCCCACGAGCTCTGCATGAAGCCGAGTGCGCGCCCCCGATGCTTCGTCGGCCACGTCTCGGAGACGAGCGCCGCACCGCTCGCCCACTCGCCACCCATGCCGAGCCCCAGCAGCGCGCGGAAGATCGCGAACTGCCAGAGCGTTTGCGACAGACCGCACGCCGCGGTGAAGATGGAGTAGATCAACACGCTGGCCATGAGCGCGCGCGTGCGGCCATACCGATCCGCAATGTGGCCGAACGCGAGTCCGCCCACGGCGCCGCCCAGGAGCGTGATTGAGCCGAGTGCGCCCGCCTGTGTCTTCGTGAGGCCGAGCTCCGCGATCACCGACGCGAGCGTCAGCGAGAAGAGCATGACATCGAACGCGTCGAGCGCCCAGCCCATCGCCGCGGCAACGAGCGCCTTCCGCGCCGCGGGCGTTCCAGCGCGCCACCACCCGAAGAGCCCTGCGTCGTCGGTGCTTGTCGTCGTTGCAGTCAACTCAGTGCTCCATCACGGGTGCCCGCTCGCCCTTCGCAAGCGCGGTCAGCCACGCGGTGGCGCGCGTCGTCCACGCGGCCTGCTTCGCCGCCGTCGCGAGATGATTGTGGTGCGCTTCCGGCAATGGCACGGCTTCCTTCACTCCGGGGATCTGGTTGAACGTCGTCCATAGCCCGATCGACGGGCACACTTCGTCGATGAATCCCATCGCGATCAACGTCGGCGCGGTGATGCGCGACGCGAAGTTCGTCACGTCGAAGTACGGCGCCGTCGCCGCCACGAGCGGATTCTTCACGTTCCAGTTCGGATAGCCCGCCATGCGCTCGTGCATCGCCGCGAGCGCATCCGATCCCGCGGCGACGTGCGTGATCGCCGCCGTCACGCGCGGGTTGAGTCCAGCCATCGCGAGGCTCTGCTGGCCCCCCATGCTGATGCCCATCACGACCATCGTCTTCCCATCCCAGTCCGGCCGGCTCGCGAGGTACTCGATCGCGCGGTAGTCGCCGAGGTACATCTGCCGGAAGTAGTTGTGGTCGCGATCGGTGTCGTTGAGCGACGCGTAGCCCTTGATCATCTGCGGCAGCGCGTCATACCACGGCTGCGGCATGTCCGTCGGCACGTCATGCGGCTCGACGTTGAGTGTGAGCCAACCCTGCGCCGCGCGATCGGTGACCCATGCGTAGGGCAGGGGATACGGCGCGCTCGCCCACTGGTAGATCACGAGCGCCGGAAATTTCCCCTCGCCCTTCGGCTTCGCGAGATTCGCGTACACGTGCGCCCCGCCGACGTTGTTCAGTCGCACCGTCGCCAGTTCCACGTTCGGTACGGTCGTCTCCTTCGGCGTGACGACAGCATTCATCGGCACCTTCTGCAACGCATCGAGCTGTGCGGCCCAGAATGCATCGAAGTCCGCGGGGCGTGTATCGGCGCGCTGGATCTTCGTCGGATCCACCGCGGCGCCGAGCAGGATGCGTCCGGGTCCGCCGGTGCTTGCGTCGCCAAAGGCGCGCTTCGTCGAAGGCGGCCTGATCTCGACGAGGATCATCCCGGGGTGGTCGAGCGTCGTCTCGATTGTCGGGGTGCCGTGCGCGAGGTCGAGCACGCCCCTTCGCATGACGCGCGCGCCGTTCTCCTTCACCGTATAGGTGTATGCGCCCGTGCTCGCCGTCTCACCCGGAGCGAGCGCGATCGTCCAGCCGATCGTCGCCCGCGCGGGATAGATGCCCCTCGGATCACGTGCCGAAATCTCGAGGGCCTGCGCTCCCGCGAATCCGGGCAGGACGACAAGCGCGAGGAGCGCGGAACGAATGTGCATGGCCGCCACATTCGCCTGACGGCATCGCAACCGCAAGCTGGCTTTTCCCCAGACTCATGGCTCCTCGGCGCATCAACCATCCAGCGACTCCGACGCAGGTGCGCGCTGCGCGCGCATGCACAGGCTGCGCGGGCGCAGAAATACGCAGCCAGGCAAATGATCAAAAAGGAAATTGCTGTTCCGCAGTTTCAGCGCCCTTCAGCGCCCGCGCAGCCTGCGTATTTTCTGCGTGCGCAGTGAGGCAGTAAGTGTTTCAAGAAGTCACCGCCCAATCACCCCCTTCAACTGCTCGATCCACCCGGTATCAGCCACGAACAATCCGGCAGGAAACCGCCGCTGCTTCGAGATCTGATCGTAGATCGCCCCCTCCGTATTCTGGTTGAGCCCCAGCCCCGCCAGGTACTGCAGCCTCAGGTTCCGGTCGGTGTTCACCGCCGCATCCTTCAACCACAACGTCATGTCGCGCCCCTGCCCGGCATACGTCGAGAACAGCGCGAGCGGCGAATCGAACCCCACCTCGATCAGCGACGACGCCACCGCCTGGTAGCGCTGGTCCTGGAACCGGCGGCCGAGCGCGCGCATGTCCACGCGCGACGGCTCGTTCTGCGCCATCAATACGAGGTCGTAGCCCGCGCCGTTCACCGTGTTCGCCCAGATCGTCCCGTTGGGGAACACCTCGAAGAACGTCGCCAGCTCGCTCTGCACGGCCTCGAGCGTGCTCTCGTACAACGGCACCCACTGCGTCACCACGCCGCCGGGGTTGAGGTGCGCCTTCACCGACTCGAAGTACTCGCGCGTGTAGAGCGACGCCGCGCCCTTCACCCACGGATTGATCGGGTCCGACGTGATGATGTCGAACTTCTCATCCGTCGTCAGCACGAACGAGCGCGCGTCGTCGAACACGATCTGCGTGCGGCGATCGTGCGCCACGTCGTTGTTCTCCTTCGTGAACCAGCGCGACACCACCTGCGGGATGAGCGGCTCGATCTCGCAGATCACCAGCCGCTCAAGGCTCGGGTACGGAAGGAACGACCCCGCCGTCACCCCCGCGCCGAATCCCACCACGAGCACCGACTTCGGGTCCAGATGCACGAGCGCCGGCAGGTGCGCGAGCATCCGCTGCAGCTTCATGTCCTGGGGCAGGCTCGACGCCTCCACCTTTCCACTCACGTGAAACTGCGTCGCGCCATTCGCGAGCAGCTTCGTCACCGCGACGGAGCTGTTCATCCCCTCGCCGACGTACAACGTCTCCGTCCGCCCCAGCCACGTCACTGCGTACCGCCCGTGGGCCACGAGCACCCCCGGCAGATGCGGCAACGTGACGATGAGCAGCACGGCGGCGACAATCGTCATTCCGAGCGAGCCCACTGGGCGAGTCGGACGCTCACGTCGCAACGACGCGAACAGCACGCACGCCCCGATCGCCGAAAGCCCGATCAGCACCTGCTGCGCGCCGCGCGTCCCCATCAACGGCACGAGCCCCACGCTGCACACCAGCGCACCGAGAATCGCACCCACCGTGTTGGACGCATACACTCGGCTCACCAGTCGCGCGGAGTCGTCGCTGCCGGCCAGCGACGCCAGCGCGAGCGGAAAGCTCGCGCCCCACAACACCGCCCCCGGCAACACCACGAGCGCGCAGCGCACCAGGTCCATCTGCAGCGCGAACCACGCACTCGGTGCGAGCGCCGGGTTCACCGGCCAGTTCGGCAGCGCGAGGTAGATCACCATCGCCGCCCACGCGATCGCGACGACGAGTAGCGCCTGGCACCACGCGAATGCGCGTCGGGGTGACGCGATCATGCGCGAGAGCCACGACGCGGCCGAGCTGCCGATGCCGAGCCCGCCGAGGAACACCGCGAGGATCATCGAGAACGTGTACGTCGACGCCCCGAACGTCAGCGCCAGCAACCGCGTCCACACCACCTCGGCGCCGAGTGCCGTGGCGCCCGACACGCCGATCGCAATGAGGATGATGCGCGTGCTCCCGGGCGCCGCGGCTTCGTCGTCTTCCTCCTCGATCTCCTGCGGTGCGTACGCGGTCCCGAGCGACAGCACGTACGCGAGCCCCGCGACGACGAGGTTGAGCGCCACGGCCGCATACGTCGCGACGCTCTGGTCGTACACGCGCAGCAGCCAGAAGCCGGCGGACACACTTCCGATCACTGCGCCCACGATGTTCCCGCCGTAGAAGAAGCCGAGCCACGACATCCCGCGCGGCGACGACTCGATCCACCGCGCGATCGCCGGCAGCGTGGCGCCCATCAACACCGTCGGCGGCAGCAGGCAGATCGCCGCGACGATCCCGCGCAGCAGCATCTGCCCGAAGCCGTGCCCGAGCACCGGCGTGTACATGCGCCCGATGAGCGGGATCGCGAAGAGCTCGACGAGCCCGATGATCCCGATGCCCAGCTCGAGCATCGCATACGTGCGGAGCGGGTGCCGTCGCCGCGAGACGAACTTCGGCAGCGCCAGGCTGCCGATGCACATGCCTCCCATGTACGTCGCGAGCAGCACGCCAACCGAGATCGCCGTGGACCCGACCACGAGCTCGAGGAGCTGGAACCACACCACTTCGTAGATGAGCGCGCACGCGCCGCTGCCCACGAAGAGCGCGAGGAGCAACGGCAGCCGGCCGGGAATGACCTCGGGCGGTGAGTGTACGGGAACGGTCGGTCGGCGCGGCAAATTCGGGTCAGGCGAGGGGTGAGCCGCGAAGGTCGTTCGCGTGAATGCTGGTGGCAACCCGATCCCCACTTGGGGTCAGAGCTGACAGGGGTCAGAGCTGACAGGGGTCAGAGCTGACAGGGGTCAGAGCTGACAGGGGTCAGAGCTGACAGGGGTCAGAGCCCGCAGCCGACTGTCAGGCTGTCAGACTGTCCGACTCAAAGACCCTATTGACACCCAACTGTACTATGCAGCATAGTACACCATGCTCCCGTTCGCCCTCAGCCTCAAGCCCGGCGAGTCACCCTACCGCCAGATCGTCTACGCCGCGACGAAAGCCATCGTCGCCGG
>JBDSTA010000142.1:0-3282 GCA_039928475.1 Gemmatimonadaceae bacterium
CAGGCGCCGGCGCCTTCCAGGAGCTCGCTGACCGCAGCCGCAACGGCCTCCACGAGCTCTTCGAGGAGGCCGCGCGCCCCGAGAAGCCGCTCGGCGACCAGCGCGCCGCCGCGAAGCTGCATTCGCCCAATGGGCCCACGGAAGCCGAGCGCCACAAGATCGGCGATCTCTACGCGAGCTACATGGACACGGCGCGCATCGAGCGACTCGGCATCGCACCCATCGCGAGTCAGCTGAGCGCCATCAAGGAGCTCAAGTCCAACGCGCAGCTCCCCGCCACGTTTGCACACTTCGCGCGCCTCGGCATCGGCGGCCCGGTGGGTGTCGGCGTCGGCCAGGACCCCAAGGCGTCGTCCGTCAACATCGTGCAGGTGAACCAGGCCGGGCTCGGCATGCCGGATCGCGATTACTACCTCCGCAACGACGCGAAGACCGTCGCCACGCGCGCCGCGTACGTCGAGTACCTGACGAAGATGTTCACGCTCGCGAAGCAGCCAGATCCCGCGGGCGCCGCGCAGCGCATCCTCGCGCTCGAGACGTCCATCGCGCAGAAGCACTGGGACCGCGTGAAGAGCCGCGATCGCAACGCGAGCTACAACAAGATGACCGTCGCACAGCTCGCCGCGCTCACGCCCTCGTACGACTGGAACGCGTACCTCAAGGCCGCGAAGCTCTCGAAGGCGAAGGACGTCATCGTCCGCCAGCCCGACTACGTCAGCGCGATGGATACGATCATCAAGTCCACGCCCGCGTCCACGTGGCGCGAATACCTCACGGCCAAGGTGCTCGACGCCACCGCCGATGAGCTGCCCAGGGCGTTCGGCGAGACGCGCTTCGCCTTCCGCGGCAAGACCCTGTCCGGCCAACAGGAGATGGCCGCACGCTGGAAGCGCGCCGTCAGCGGCACCGAGGGCATCCTCGGCGACGCCACCGGAAAGCTCTACGTCGAGCGCTACTTCAAGCCCGAGGCGAAGGCGCGCATGGACGCGCTCGTGAAGAACCTGCGCAATGCCTACTCCGTTGGCATCGACAGCCTCGACTGGATGAGCCCCGCCACCAAGGCCGCTGCGAAGGAGAAGCTCTCGCACTTCACGGTGAAGATCGGCTATCCCGACGATCCGCGCGATTACAGCAAGATCGTCATCCGCCGCGATGACCTCGTCGGCAACACCATGCGGTCGCGCGCCTTCCAGTACGACGACATGATCTCGCGTCTCGGCCAGCCCGTCGATCGCACGCGCTGGGGCATGACCGCGCAGACCGTGAACGCGTACTACAACCCGTCGAACAACGAGATCGTCTTCCCCGCCGCGATCCTCCAGCCGCCCTTCTTCGACGTCTATGCCGACGACGCCGCCAACTACGGTGGCATCGGCGCCGTCATCGGCCACGAGATCGGGCACGGCTTCGACGACCAGGGTCGCAAGTCCGACGGCTTCGGCAACCTGCGCGATTGGTGGACCGCCGACGACGCGAAGGCCTTCGACGCGCGCACGACGAAGCTCGGCGCACAGTTTGATGCGATCAACCCGATCGACGACCTGCACATCAACGGCAAGCTCACGATGGGCGAGAACATCGGCGACCTGAGCGGCCTCGCGCAGGCCTATCGCGCGTGGAAGATCTCGCTGAACGGCAAGGAGCCCGCGATCATCGACGGTCTCACCGGCGAGCAGCGCTTCTTCATGGGCTTCGCGCAGATCTGGCGCTCGAAGTCACGCGATGAGGCCCTGCGCAACCAGCTGCTCACGAACCCGCATTCGCCCGGACCGTATCGCGCCTTCGTCCCGCTCGTGAACAACGATGCGTTCCTGAAGACCTTCGACGTGAAGGCCGGCGACAAGATGTACCGCGAGCCCGCTGATCGTGTGAAGATCTGGTAAGCGGGCACACCGAGCGTAGCGTCGCTTGTCGCCCCGAGCGTAGCGAGGGGCATGCACCTCCGCGCTTATCGCGAGTACGCCGCTACCGTCTCGTGCGCCACCTGCTGTAGCAGTCGCACCGTCGTCGTGGACACAGACAGCTCCCGGCCCGCCACTATGGCGCGGCCCGGGAGCTGTCGTGCATCGTGCCCCGTGATCCCTTCGTGGATCACCAGCGCCACGAGGTACGTTCCCAACTCGCTCGGATGGAACCCATCTGCGCCGTACAGCGGCAGCGTCGCGTCCTTCACCCACGCCGGGCCCGCTGGAAGCAGCACGCCGCTCACTGTCTGCGCCGCGAGCCCATGTTCCACGGCTCGCCGCGGATCACGTCCACCGCATTGCTTCCGCCGTTCATGTGATCGATGAGCGCATAGTCCGGCAGCGCCACGGACTTCACGCGCACCGTGTCGTTCACTGACGCGGCGAGCTGCGCCACCGTACCCGGTGTCAGGCTGTTGCCGACGAACAGCACGTGCTTGCCACCCCTGCGAGCGAGGGCGGCGTGATCGAGCCGGCGCCGCAACTCAGCTGGCCGGCCAGCAGCAGGAGCGGAGCTACCCGGCGACCTGTGGCGTCCACACCATCACACCGAGGTCGCTCGCGAGCGCGTAGCTGCCAAGCAGCCTCGTGTCGGTCGGCAGCTGCGCGGGAATTTCTGCCGACGCCCACACATGCTCGCCATCACGCTTGTCCACGACCCACAGGCGGAAGCCGCGGTCCTCGAGGCGCACGCGCTTGCCCGCCAGCGGACCACCTCGCAGCTCGAACGTCTCGCTGTCGTGCGTCGTGGTGTTGCCCAGCTGCTGCGCGCGCTGGCGATTGATCTCGTGCCGGCGCTGCCGCGAGGCCGCGCGGATCGCCGCATCGAGCTCGTCCAGTTCCACCGGCTTGCGCAGGTAGTCCATCGCCCCGCGCGAGAGCGCGTCGCGCGCCGTCGTCATGTCCGCGACACCCGTGAGCATCAGCACCGGGAGGTCGCGGTCGAGCAGCAGCGCCTCGGACAAGAGCTGCAAGCCCGACATCCCCGGCATCATCACGTCGCACAGCAGGACGTCGAAGTACTCCGCGCGGAGTCGCGCGATCGCCGCCTCGCCGGATTCGGCGACGACGACTTCACACCCGCGTTTCTCGAGCAGGCTCGCGATCGCGGTCCGCACTGCCTCCTGGTCGTCCACGACGAGGATGCGCGTGCGCGCGGACTCCCCCTCGAGGTTCAGGAACATCGGCGTTACCGGTGTGACGCGCGGCGGACGTGGCATCACGGCAGGGTTACTCGCATGACGGGTTCGTGCGCTGAGAGGCTCGGCCACCGGCGGACGAGTATGAATGCATTCTCACCTGTTCGCGAAGCTCGCAG
>JBDSTA010000143.1:0-9176 GCA_039928475.1 Gemmatimonadaceae bacterium
GACGCATCGGGCAAGGACGGCACCATCCGCAAGGTGTTCGCGGCGTGCAATCCGCAGGGCTGCTCGGTGTCGGGCTTCGGCGTGCCGACGGAGTACGAGCGTCGCCACGACTACCTGTGGCGCGTGCACCAGCAGGTGCCGCCGCGCCGCATGATCGGGATCTTCAACCGCTCGCACTACGAGGACATCATCGTCCCGCGCGTGCATGGGCTCGTGAAGAAGGACGTGTGGGAGTCACGCTACGACGAGATCAACGACTTCGAGCGCATGCTGTCGCGAAACGGCGTCACGATCCTCAAGTTCTTCCTGCACGTATCGCACGACGAGCAGAAGGCGCGGCTCGAGGAGCGCCTCACGAACCGGAAGAAGAACTGGAAGTTCCGCGCGGGTGACCTCGACGACCGCGCGAAGTGGGACGACTTCACGAAGGCGTACAAGGGCATCCTGCAGGAGACGAGCACGAAGTGGGCGCCCTGGTTCATCGTCCCCGCCGACGACGAGGATGTTCGCGATTACCTCATCGCGCGCTGCATCGCGAACACGCTCCAGTCGCTCAAGCTCCGCTATCCACCAGCTGATCCGGCCATCGTCGGCATCAAGATCACCTGACCGTGCCGCGCTACGTCGCATTCCTGCGCGCCATCAACGTGGGCGGGCACGTGGTGAAGATGGATCGCCTCACGGCGCTCTTCGAGGAGCTGCGGCTCGGCAACGTCGAGACGTTCATCGCGAGCGGGAACGTGCTGTTCGACACGTCGTCGAAGGACATCGCGGCGCTCGAGCGCCGGATCGAGCGGAAGCTCCACGACGCGCTCGGCTACGAGGTGGACACGTTCGTCCGTCCCGTCGGCTCGCTCGCGGACATCGCGACGAGCCATCCGTTCGGCGCATGCGACGAGAAGCTCCCTGCGCTTTATGTGGGCTTCCTCAAGGAGCCGGCGAGCACGAAGGCACGTGAGGCGCTCCGCGGCCTCGCCTGCGCCACGGACGAGTTCCACGTCAACGGGCGCGAGGCCTACTGGCTCTGCCGCATCCGCTCGAGCGACTCCGCGGCGGGCACCGGCTTCCAGAAGGCCCTCGGTGCATCGACGACGGTACGCAACGTCAACACGGTGCGGCGCCTGGCCGCAAAGGCCTAGGGCAGGGCGCTCTTCAGCACGACGCCGTCGATCTTCTCCGTGGGGCGCGTGTGCGCGATCTCGGCCAGCGTCGGTGCGAGGTCCACCGTTCGCACGAACTCGCCGTGCTTGCCCGGCTTCACGCCGTCGCCGTAGAACACGAGCGGCACATTGGAGTCGTAGTCGTATGGCGAGCCGTGACTCGCCACGTTGCCGCGCCACGTGCTCCCGGGATTCAGCGTCACGGCGAGCTCGATCTGTGCCGTCGCCGGAAACTGGTGCGACCACCGCCGCGCGATGGGGTCCGTGAGGCTGTCGGCAATCAACGTCGAGAAGCGGTCGGCGCGGCGCACGCCCGGAATCGCGCGGATCATCTTCGCCATCGCGTCCATGGTCGAGTCGAGATTGACGTTCGCCTTCCGGAACGCCGCGCGGTCCGCGAGCACGATCTGCTGGTCGATGTCGATGGCGAGCGTGTCCAGCTTCGCGGCGCGCAGGCCGGCACGGACGTCCGGCAGGATGCCGTTCAGCGTGACACGCACGGGGCGCGGCTGCACGCCCGCCGGCGCGAGCTCGGGAAGCTGCGCCACGCCGTGGTCGCCGCTGAGCGCGAGCGTCACCTTCGACGAATCGCGCAACTTGTAGAGCGAGTCGAGAAACACGCCGAGCACGCGGTCGAGGCGCAGGATCTGGTCGTGCACCTCGCGCGAGTCGGGCCCGTAGCGATGCCCGATGTAGTCCGTGGCCGACAGCGAGATGGCGAGGACGTCCGTTGACGGACCCTTGCCGAGCGCCAGCGACTCGAGGCCGTGAAGCGCGAACGAGATGGTGATCTCGTCGATGAACGGCGTCCCGCGCACGATGTTCGCGGCGTCGATCGAATCCGCCGGCAGGTCATGCGGGAACGTGAAGCCGCGGCCCCCGCCCTCGAGCTCCACGCTGTCCGGCTCCGGATATGCGGACTCGGGCAGCAGCAGCGACCAGCGCTTGCCGGCGTACTGCTCCGGCAACCGCTTCCCGTTCCACACCTCGACCCACTCGGGCAGCGCGTCGCGATAGTAGCTGCTCGTGACGAACCGTCCATCCGGCGAGTACCAGTACACCTCCGACTTGGACGTGCCCACGGGGAGGATGGCGCCGCGATCCTTCGACGAGGCAGACAGCGCGCGTGAGCGCGCATCCGTGGTGCGCAGCCAGTCCACCAGCGTGGTGCCATGGAACCGATGGGGCGACGCGCCGCCCCCGATCCCGTTCGACAGCAGCGGCGATGCCTCGTCGTCCACGCCGATGCGGTTCGCCATGATGCCGGTGGAGCGCGGGAACCGTCCCGAGAGCAGCGTCGCGTGGCCCGGCGCGGTCTCCGTGATCGCGTGGTCGTGGTGCGCGTTCGTAAACCAGGCGCCGCCCTGCATCAGGCGCTTCAGCCCCCCCGTGAACTGCGGCCCGAACCGCTCGAGGTAGTCGCCCCGCATCTGGTCCACCGTCACGAGGACGACGAGCGTCGGCTTCGCATCCTGTGCGCGGGCCGAGGGCTGGATGATGGGCGCGGCCAGCGCAAGGAGCGCGGCGGCAATCGGGTGCAGGGCCTGCCGGAAAGGGCGATTCATGGGCCGAATGTGGAAGGCGGCAACCCGTGCGGCAAGCATGGCGCGAACGCGGCGGGCGAACGATAATACCCGGGCCCACCACCGGAGGTTGCATGGCTGAAGGCGGCACCCACGCTCCCACCACGCGCGTCGTCACGCGCGCCATCGTGTATTACGCCGTCCTCATCGCTGGCGCCACGCTGGCGTGGCGGGTGCTGCCGCACGCCTCGAGCGCGATTCCGGGCTCCCTGGATGCACTCTTCGGCGGCGGAGCGCCGGCCGCGTCGAAGGGCGTCGCCGAGACGCCGCTGGATGAGGTGACGCTCGCCATCACGGTGTCCGTGGCGATGGTCGCCTCCATCCTGCTGTCGCTCCCCGTCGCGTGGGTCTACCTGCTCACGCGCGCCAAGCGCGGGTACCAGCAGTCGGTCGTCCAGCTCCTGCTCATCCTGCCGCTCGTCGTCTCCGGCATCGTGCTGCTCGTGAAGTACAGCGTCACGCTCGCCTTCAGCCTCGCCGGCATCGTGGCCGCGGTGCGCTTCCGCAACACGCTCGACGACAGCAAGGACGCGGTCTATGTCTTCCTGGCGACGGCCATCGGGCTCGCCTGTGCGGTGAACCTCCCGGTCGCTGCCGTGATCTCCATCGGCTTCAACGCGACGGTGATCATCCTGTGGTACACGGACTTCGGGCACGCGCCCGTGGAGCTGGACGGTCGCATCGCGGACAAGCGCCTCAAGCGCGCACGTTCGCTCGCGCGCACGGGCACGTTCGTCGCCCGGATCGACGACGAGGTGTTCCGCGACATGACGCGCGAGCAGCTCGAGGGCGTGGCCGAACGCGCATGGCGCCGCGCGCATTCCGACGATGAGGCAGGTGGCGGCCCCGAGACGTGCCTCTGCCTGCGCACCAACAACGTCGAGGCGTTGCGGAGCGTCATCGAGCCGCGCCTGCAAGACTACACCAAGCAATGGCGCATGGGCGCCGTCTCGTCTGCGGACGGCGTGGACCTCGTCGAGTACTGGGTCACGCTCAAGAAGCGCCATCCGCCCGAGGAAGTCCTCTCGCTCATTCGCGCGGCCGGCTCAACCGCGATCATCAACGCGGAGTTCAAGTGATCATGCGTACGCTCACGCGCGCTGCCGTCATCGCGGTCCTGTGTGCCGCCCCCGCGCTGCACGCACAGGACAAGGCGAAGAAGCCGAAGAAGGAGGCCAAGCCGGACTCGCTCAAGACGCCGGGGGCGAAGGCCGACTCCCTCAAGCCGCCACCGCTCTTCACGAGCGAGAAGCCGCTCGTCGTCACCTTCACGACGAACGTGAAGCAGCTGCGCGACGACAAGGGCGACACGAGTCCCTACCGCGCCGCCACGATGACCTACACCGGCGACGACGGGAAGCCCGTCGTCGTGCCGATGCGCGCCAAGACGCACGGCATCTGGCGCCTCAAGCACTGCGACTTCCCGCCCGTCCGCCTCAACATCTCGAACAAGGATGCGAAGGGCACCGTCTTCCACGACGCGGAGAAGCCGAAGTTCGTCAGCACGTGCAAGGACCGCGACAGCTACGAGCAGCTGGTGCTCCAGGAGATGCAGCTCTATCGCATCTACCAGCTCCTCACGCCGGTGAGCCACCGCGTGCGCACCCTGCGCGTTTCGTACGCGGACAGTGCATCCGGCAAGGTCGAGGCAACGCGCTACGGCTTCATCTTCGAGGACCCCGACAAGCTCGCCGATCGCTTCAACGGCAAGATGCTGAAGACGAAGGGCGCCGGCCCCGATGACCTGGACCCGGAGCAGTCCGGGCTCGTCTACCTGTTTCAATACCTCATCGGCAATACGGACTTCTCCTTCAACGGACTCCACAACGGCGAGATGATCCTTCGCCCCGATGGGTCGCCGCTGCTGCCGGTCGCCTACGACTTCGACTTCTCGGGTGCGGTGAACGCGCCCTACGCCACGGTCGACCCGCGGCTCGCGGTGAAGCGCGTCCGTGACCGCCTCTTCCGCGGCTACTGCGCGCACAGCGCCGAGCTCCCCCTCGCCGCAGGCAAGTTCCTCGCGAAGAAGGACGCCATCTACGCGCTCTACCACGACGACCTGGGCAAGCTCATGGACGAGCGCGTCGTCCGCGAGACGCTGGCGTGGTACGATGACTTCTTCGACGCGATCAGCACACCGCGCAAGCTCGAGCAGACCGTGACCTCGCAGTGCGTCGGCAACCGTAACAAGTAAGCGTGACGACGAACCCTCCGCCGCGCCGGTCGTTCCGCTACGAGCTGCGATCCACTGAGCAGCGCCTCGCCCTCGCGAGCGCGCCGCTCCCGCTCGGCATCGTCGCCACCGAGCCGCGACGCTCCGCACACCGCGACCTCTACTTCGACACCGACGACGAATCGCTGCGCCGCCGCGGCATCACCTGTCGGCTCCGCGTCGGCGCGTCCGAGTTCAACCTGCTGTCGCTGCGCATCGATGACGCATCGGGCGCGCCCACCACGCGCGTGGACGTCCCCGTGCGCGCCTCGGACCTCGCGGGCGCACTCGCCGAGAGCCCGCTCGCCGCGCGGCAGCTCCAGGCGTACGTGGACGCATCACTCCTCGAGCCGCAGCTCGACCTGCAGGTCGAGCGCATCACGCGCGCCGCGCATCATGACCTCCTCCGCCGCCCGCGCTTCGAGCTGCACTTCGACAGCTATACCGTCCGCCACAGCGGCGTCTCGCGCACGTTCCACCAGTTGTGTGGGCACATCCGTCGCGGCGACGGCGCGAAGTTCGCCGCGCTCGCCGATGCGCTCAGCAAGCAGCACGACCTGCGCATTCCCGCCGGCGATCCCCGCGCGCATGCCGAGCTGCTCGTGCGCTGGCGCCGCTCCGACGCGCGGCGTGACGAGCTCGATGGCTCCGATGCCGCCATCCGCATCGCGCCGCGCAATGACGCCGTGCACGAGCTCCTCAACCCCGAGCTGAGCCTCGTCGCCTTCCAGGGTCGCGTGCTCGCCCTCGCCGCCGACCCGCGGACGCCCCTCCGCGAGCGCCTGCGCTTCCTCGGCATCGTGAGCAGCAACATCGACGAGCTGTACATGGTGCGCATGTCGTCGCTGCGTGCCGCGGCGAAGGATCCGCACGAGCGCTCGCGCCGCGGCGACGACGGCCTCACCGCGCTCGATCGTCTCGCGATGGTCGAGGACGAAGTGGCGTCGCTGCTCGCGGCGCAGTCGGCGTGCGCGCGCGACTGCCTGCGCGACGCTGCCGCGGTGGGCGCACGCATGGTGCCGTGGGCCAGCCTCACGGACCACGAGCGCGATGTGCTGCGCGCGCGGTGCGTGGACGAGATCCATCCGGCACTCACGCCACTGGCGATGACGCTGAGCCCCGGCCATCCGCTCCCGCACCTGCCGCATCTCGCACTGTCGCTCGCCGTCGTGTTTCGCCGCGGCCCGGGAGACACGCCACACCTCGCGGAGTTCGAGCTGCCGAGCGACGTGCCGCGCCTCATGCCCGTGCCCGGCCGTGCAGCGGACGTCATTGCGATCGAGGACCTGCTGCGCGCGAACCTGGACCTGCTCCACCCCAACGTGCAGGTGGAAGGCGCGCACCTCTTCCGCGTGACTCGGCGCGGCGACCTCACGCTCGATGAGGAAGGCGCGGACAACCTGCTCACCGCCGTCGCCAATGCGACCGAGCGGCGCCCGTACAACGCGGCCGTGCGCGTGGAGGTCGAGCGCACGATGCCGGCGTTCGTCGCCGAGCTCGTGCTCGAGAGCCTGCGTCGCGATGCCGAGACGCAGGGCGCCGAGGATGCGGTCGAGGACGTGCAGGTGATCGATGGGCTCATCGACCTGCGCTGCCTCGCGGACCTGCCATTGCCGCCGAATGCCGCCCTCGAGTATGCGCCGCTCGTCACGCGCGCGCCGCTGCCCGGCTCGCGGCCGATGTTCGACGTCCTGCGCGAGCGCGACCTGCTCGTGCACCATCCGTTCGACGCGTTCGACGACTACGTCATCCGCTTCCTGCGCGAGGCGGCGGACGACCCCGCGGTCACGACGATCCGCATCACGCTGTACCGCGTCGGCGATCCGTCGCCCGTGGTGGAGTGCCTGCTCGCCGCCGCGCGCGCCGGGAAGCGCGTCGTCGCGTTCGTCGAGCTCAAGGCGCGCTTCGACGAGGAACACAACGTCGCGTGGGCGCGTGCGCTCGAGAAGGCGGGCGGCAACGTCGTGTATGGACTCGTCGGGCTGAAGACGCACGCCAAGGTCGCGCTGGTCATCCGCCGCGAGGGCGAGAAGCTCCAGCGCTACGCGCACGTGAGCACGGGCAACTACAACGCGCGCGCCGGCCGGCAGTACACGGACCTCGGACTCTTCACCTCCCGCGACGACCTCACGTGCGATATCGCCGACCTGTTCAACGAGCTGACCGGATCCGCGCGCGCTCCACAGGGTCTCACGCGCGGCGCGCTCGTCGCGCCGCACCAGTTGCTGCCCGCCATGCTCGGCCTCATCGCACGCGAGACGGCGAATGCGAGGGCAGGGCGGCCGGCGTCCATCGGGATCAAGGTGAATGGCCTGGCGGACGCCGAGGTGATTCGTGCGCTGTACGATGCGTCGCGTGCAGGCGTGCAGGTGCGACTCGTGGTGCGCGGCATCTGCACGCTCCGCCCGGGCGTGCCCGGCATGTCGGAGAACATCTCGGTCGTGTCGGTGGTCGGGCGCTTCCTGGAGCACTCGCGCATCTATCGCTTCGGGAACGCGGGCGCCCCCGAGTACTACATCGGTTCGTCGGACCTGCGTCCGAGAAACCTGCGGCGGCGCGTGGAGATCCTGGTGCCCGTACCCGATCCAGCGCACCGCGCGGAGCTCGACCGCATCCTCGAGCTCTACCTCGCCGACGGCAGCGGCTGGACGATGGACGCTGACGGCCACTACGCGGTTCGCCACGGGGAGGCGCCGTCGGCGCAGGTCGTGCTCGCTGCAGGGGAGGCCTGATCGCCACCGCAACTTTCCGTCGCCGCCGAGCGTAGGCAGCGACGCATCCCTCGTCCGCCTACGCCAGGAGCGTGCACCATGGCATTCCCATCCGTCTTCTTCGGCACGCTCCGCGAGCACTACATCCTCCTTTTCGGCGCGGCCGGCGCCTTCGGGCTCGCGACGGGTTTCGTCGGATCGTGGATCGGGGCGCACCTGGCCGCCAGGCGCGCCATGAAGGCGGCACGCAGCGAGCTGACCGCGCAGCAGGCGGTCCAGCTCCAGCTCACGCCCATCCTCCAGGCGCTCGACGCCATCTCGGTCGAGGTGGAACGCATCTCCGAGGCGCAGCGCTTTACTGCGAAGGTCCTGCTGGAGCGGGGTGAGCAGCGCACGCTCATCAAGTCCAGGTCGGAGCCCAGGAGCATCACGCCGCATTGATCGAGGGCGCCGGCCCACCTTGCTGGCGCCGGCACTTGCGTAGAAGCGTGTTATAACACATATTATCACCATGCCCACTAGCCTTCGCACCGAGATCAAGCAGGGCAGGCCGTTCTCCAGCCTGGAGCAGGAGGCGCTGCTGGGCCTGGAGCGGACGTCGGCCGTGCTGCTCCATGGGCTCGCCGAGACGTTCAAGCCGTTCGACATCACCGCGACGCAGTACAACGTGCTGCGCATCCTGCGCGGTGCAGGGCCCGCCGGCCTGTGTCGCAACGACATTCGAGACCGGCTCGTCGCGCAGGTGCCGGATGTCACGCGTCTGCTCGACCGACTGGAGGAAGCGGACCTCGTGGCTCGTGAGCGCGATGCCTCGGACCGGCGCCTCGTCACCACTCGCATCACGTCGAGTGGACTCGAGCTCCTCGCGCAACTCGACGCACCCGTCACCGAGGCGCACAAGCGTCAGCTCGGCCACATGACGCGCGCGCAGCTTCGCTCGCTCATCGAGCTTCTCGACCTCGCTCGCGAGCACGCCTGATCCAGTGCATTCGTCTGTCGCGAACGTTCGCGGCATAAAACGTGTTATAACACTAATAATCGCGACCGGAGCTTCCCCATGCGCACCAGCCCACTCTTCGCTTCCTCTCCACGCACACAGGCCATCGGCCTCGCCGTGGTTCGCGTCATCACCGGCATCACGTTCATGATGCACGGCTACCAGAAGCTCTTCACGTTCGGCATCGCCGGCGTGCAGGGCGCCTTCACGAAGATGGGCGCGCCGCTCCCGATGGTCACCGGTCCACTCGTCGCCGGACTGGAGTTCTTCGGTGGCATCGCACTCATCATCGGCCTCGATCGCCCGCAGAATAATTCGATTCAAGTCCACCCCGTGAATCCAGCTGATAAATTGCCGTCCGGTCCCTACGGCCCCTCCCAGATAGGCCCGCGCCAGCCGCGCCAGCGTCACCATGGCCCCACCGTCTCTCCCCAACACAAAACTGATCCTCAGCACCACTCTTCGAGTCCTCGGAGTCGGCGAGTGCGCAAAGGCCTGCTCCCACCGTCGAGC
>JBDSTA010000144.1:0-4807 GCA_039928475.1 Gemmatimonadaceae bacterium
GCCGTGGAGTGCGATGGGCGGCTCCTCGTCGGTCCCGACAACGGACTCCTGTCGCCGGCACTGCTCTGGCCACAGGCGCGATGTGTGTCGCTCGCGGTGCCAGCGTCCGCCGCGCCGACGTTTCACGGCCGCGACGTATTTGCCCCGGCAGCCGCGCGCCTGGCCAACGGCGAATCGCTGGACTCGCTCGGCGAGACGTACACGGACGCGCGCATCCTGCGCACGGCCGAGGCGCTGCGGCGCCCGGACGGCGCAATCGTTGGCACCGTCATCACGGTCGACCGGTTCGGCAACCTGGTGACGAACCTCGTCGTGCGGTCGGGCGGCACGCTCGAGGTGGCGGGCATGACGTTGCCCGTGCGCCGCACGTACGCCGACGTCGCGCCAGGGGAGCTGGTGGCCCTCGTCGGTTCGAGCGGCTTGATCGAGATCGCGGTGCGCGACGGCTCCGCTGCCGCGAGGTTGCGTGGCGCGCGTGGACTGGAGGTCGTGCTGTCCTGAGCGCTACGCTCACCGCGCCGGCTTCACCTTTTCCATCGACGCAGTGCCAGGCCCGTCGTCCGAGACGATGCGGCCGAGGTACACGGCGCCAGAGCGCGGATCCACGGCGCCCGATCCGTGATGGAGCTCCGACGCCAGCTCACCTCCGCTCAACACCACGAGCATGGTGTAGTACATCCACGAGAGGAGCGCGATCACGCCACCGATCGTGCCGTACGTCTTGTTGAACGACCCGAAGTGCTGGACGTACAGCCGGAACACGAGCGTGGCGGCCACCCAGAGCAGCGTCGTGATCACCGACGCGATGATCACGTGCCACCATCGCTGCGACACGCAGGGCAGGAGCTTGAAGATCGTCACGCAGAGCGCGACGAGCAGCAGGATGGCCAGCGTGCTCTGGATCGCCATCCACCACGTCACGCCCGCAATGCCGAGGTTGAGCGCGCCGCCCGCCCACGAGGCGATGCGTTCGCCGTCGACGAGGATCGCCGTCGCGGCGAGCACGATGACGCCAGAGAGCACGAGGCAGGTGAGGCGGATGACCTGTCGCTTCCACCATGGGCGCGACTCGGTCACGTCGTAGGCGACGTTGAGCGCCTCCATCAGCGAGCCGAAGATGTTCGACCCCGACCACCCGGCGAGCAGCGCGCCGATGGACATGATCCCGGCGCCGCCGCTCGACGTGAGGATCTCGGTGAGCGTCTTCCGGAGGAGGGAAAGGGCGTCGCCGGGCAGCGTGGTGGCCAGCCGCGACAGCAGCGATTCCATGAGCTCCTGTCCGTTCCCGACGAGCCCGAGCAGGGGCGTCAGGAAGAGGAGGAGGGGGAAGAGCGAGAAGAAGAAATAGTACGCGGTCTCAGCCGCGAGGCTGGGAATGCGATCGTCACCGATCTCCTTGACGGTCTTCTTGACGAGCGGGACGACGTTGAAACCCTTGATGACCATGCGGGCTCAGACGGGCAAGGCACGGGCCAGCCTCAACGGCTGGCTCGCTGGACCTCCACCTGGCCGAAGAACGTCTCCGCCTTCACGTGCAGCTTGAAGGGCGCCGCCTCGTAGTTGGGCGAGTACCAGCCGTCGTCGCGCTTCACGAGCCCGGTGTGCTCGAAGCCCGCGACGATGCGCTGGAGGTCGAGCCGCACGCCCACGTCCGGCGGGATGCGAAGGGTGAGCTTGCCGAGCATCAGCCGCGTGATGACGGTGAGGTCGCGCGTCCAGACGCCGCTGAAGTCCAGGTCGACGCTCCCGATGCCGCCACGGATCCGGATCTGCTCCGCGTTCGCATTGGCGAGCTGCCGCGCGGCGAAGTCCGCCGCCCCGACATTCACGTCCATGTCGCGCATCCGGATGCGGTTCGCGCGCGAGAAGAGCAGCATCGCGTCCGTCGCACCGCACTCGAGACGCAACGACTGGAGCGACATGTCGCCCAGGTCCATCACGGACTGCGTGCCGCCGAACTCGAGGTCGAGGTCGAGTGGAGTCGCACGCGGCAGCGTGAGACGAAGCTCCGCCGGCTCGGACGATCCGCCGTAGTTGCGCGAGCCGTTGGCGACGGACTCGAGGCCCAGCGTGGTGGAGCGCTGGTCGGCGTCGTGCTTGTGCAGCGGCACCGCGCGGCGTTCGTCGTAGCGGAGGTGCATCGCGTACAGCAGGGGATCGCTCGTGCCGCGCACGTCCACGCGGCCCGCGCGGTACTGCACGCGGATGCGCTGCGGCTGGCTGTCCCGCAGTTGCCGCGAGATGTCCACGTTGCGCCAGAGCGGCGCGTCCTGCGCGAGCATCGGCAGTGGCAGCAGCGCCGCGAGTGCGGCGGCGCGCCGGAGCATGCGCTTCATCGTGCCTCCCGTGCGCCGGCCGCGACGGTGCGTCGCGCAGCGACGACTCCCGTGATCGGCGTTGGCGTCTGCCATGCGGCCAGCTCCACCGGTCGCGAGGACGCGGCCGTGCGGCGGTGCGTCCCGGCGCGCGAGATGATCGCCGCACCGAGTCCAAGTGTCATGGCCGACCAGGTGACGGCGAGCGCGGCCGCGCGTACGACGGTCACCGCGAGGGGCGCCCACGTGAGGGCGGCCGCGACCATCCACAGCGCAAAGAAGATCGTGACGCCAAGCACCACGGAGCCGATCGCACGCGCCTTCATCGAGGAATTGCCACCGGTCCACAGTGCACCGCCGACGAGGCGCGCGACGGCGAGGAAGCCGAGCGTCACAAGGCCGGCGCACGCGATGGCGTAGGCCACCACGGCGAAGGGGATGAGCAGGATGCCGATGATGGTGAGCGCGAGCGCGATGATCAGCGCAAGCAGGCCAGGCAGCAGCACGACCTGTCCGAGGACGCCAAACCAGAACGCGCGCGCAAACTGGCGCTGGATGGTGCCGACCGTCTCATCGAGGTTGGGGCCGGCGAAGAGGAGCACCCCCACGGCGACGACGAGCAGGATCGCGAACGAACCGCACACCATGCGGATGGCGTCCATCGTGCGCTGCGCCGGCGTCCGGACGACGACGGCCAGTGCCGCGAGGTCGAGCATCGCGGGCAGCGACGACATGCTGCGGATCTCGCCGAGCACGGTGCCGCTGTCCGCGTTCACGTGACCGCCGACGGAGAGTGCGTTCTCCGTGACGACGCCGCCCCTGTGGACGATGACGTCCCCGGTGAGGCTGACCACGGAGCCGACCACGCGGCCGCTCACATCCACCTGTCCCTGCGCGACGACCGATCCGGTAACGGTGGTGCCGGCGGGGACGACCTGCGCACCCGTGGCGACAGTGGCGGGCCTGGCGATGCCCTCACCCTTCACCAACCGGTCGATATCGCGGTTGGGGCCGCTGGTCCGCGCCGAATCCTGGGCGCAAAGCGCAGCAGGAGCGGCGAGCAGGAACGCGGCAACCAGGAAACGAACCCGGGTCGCCATGTTACTGGCGGCCGGCTGTGGCGAGACGCCGGATACCGGCGACCGTTCCGAAGGCGGTGAGGACGAACGCCGCCAGCAGGAGCGAGACCCCGATGGCCCCCGTGGCGTGCAGCGCGGCCAGCGCCGACTCGCCAAGCAGGGACACCGTCAGGTCTCGCGCCGCACCGACGACGACGCCCCGCAACCGGTCTCCGAGGAGTCCGGTGACGAAGACGGCGGCGTCGCCCTGCGTGGCGAGCCAGATCATCGCCAGCGTGAGTGCGCTGGCGGCAGAGGTGAAGACGGCGGCCACCGCGATGCGCGCGGCCCCGGCCTGCGGAACCCAGCGCGACACCGATTCCCGCGCGGCCACGTGCGCCGGTACGAATACCGGCACCTGGGCCATCACCCGGTCAGCGAACCGCGAATTGGGCGCGAAGTGGGGGAGCGCCTCGAGGGCGTCCACCACGATGCGGGCGTCATCGAAGCGTTCCCGGCAGTCCGCGCACTCGTCGATGTGTGCACGAAGGTCGGCGACGCCGAAACCGGCTTCGCCGTCGACCAGGAGGTCGATCTCGTTGGGGAGTAGGTGTCTGTGGTTCACTTGGCCTCTGCACCCGTATACGGGCGGTGGGCGTTTGGGGTTTCAACCCGGAAAAGATGCGTTTCGTGCCCGGTCACGTGGGTCATTCCCGGGTATGCTCCAGCGCCCGGCGGAGCTCGTGCCGGGCGCGGTGGATGTAGGTCTTCACGGTGCCGAGGGGCAGGTCGAGGGTGCTGGCGATCTCCTCGTACGATCGCCCCTCCACGTGCCGGAGCAGGATGCAGGACCGGTACTCGGGCCTGAGCAGGCTGATGGCCCGCTCGATCGCCGACCCCAGCTCCTTCGCCTCCATTTCCTCGAGGGCGTTCTCCGTGTCGTCGCTCACATCGAAGCGCGAGGCCTCGACGGCATCGGCGGTCATGGCGTGCGGAGACCCGTCGATGCTGATGGTGTCCAGCTGGCGGCGCCGGAGGTGATCGATGGCGACATTGTTGGCGATCTTGAACAGCCAGGACGAGAACTTGAAGTCCGTGCGGTAGCGGTCGAGGTGCGACAGGACCTTCACGAAGGTGTCCTGCGTGAGGTCCTCGGAGAGCTCGCGGTCGCGCACCATGCGGAAGATCAGCGAGAAGACCGGGCGCTCGTATCGCTTGATGAGCTCACGATGCGCGGCGTCCTTCCCCTCGAGGGCCAGGGCGACGACGTCGGCATCGGGGAGGTTGGCAAGGTCGAGAGCGTGGTGCACCGCGCAAGGTATGAAGCGCTGCATCCGCAATCCAGATGCGGAGTTGCCCGTACGCTTGCCCGGCCTTCGGCGCCCGGCGACCTTTCAGGGATGCTCGAGACAGAGGTGGAGGAACGGCGTGCGG
>JBDSTA010000145.1:0-21281 GCA_039928475.1 Gemmatimonadaceae bacterium
CCGGCCAGCTCGAGGCGTCGGACCAGCGCGCGGTGGCAAGCGGCTTCTCGATGACCGCCGGCGAGGTGGCCGAATCGGAACAGCCGCCGAGGATGAACAGCGCGGCGGTGATCGCGGCTGCGTGGAGGCGCGACGGAGTGGGCATGATGCGTCTCAGGGGGCGGACTACATCGCTCGTCGTCGAGCGGGGCGGGGCTGCACCAAGCATATGACGCCCTGCGGCGGGGGACAGTGACGCCCCGCACACGATGTCGGGATGCGCGCGACGATGATGATGTTACCATTGCCCAGTGAGGCAATCGTATGTTCGGCGCTGGATACTGTTTCGTGGTTCCTGGCCTTTATCTACTGAACTCAGAGAATTCGTCGTCCATGTCTTCTGGCACTCCTGCGGACACCATCACGACTCCCGACGTCCAGGTCGACGCGCCGTGGCCACACGGCAATCGGTCGCGGTCCTTCCAGCTCGCGCTCTGTACGTTCGCTCTTCTCGCGCTCGAGCTCGGCCTCATCCGCTGGATCTCGGGGCAGATCCGCCTCGTGGCGTACTTCGCCAACATGGTCCTGCTCGCGGCGTTCCTTGGCATGGGGCTCGGCGTTGCGCTCGGCCGCAAGCGTCCGGGGCTCGTTCATGCCGCGCTGCCCGTGCTGGCGGTGCTGTCGGGGGTGCTTTGCTTCTCGGCGCAACTCCACTTGATGCAATTGCATTTCCCTGACCTCACGCTCTCCCTCTGGGGCGCTGACTCGGAGGCATCCACCGCCTGGCAGTTCGCCGGCATCACGTTGCTCATGACGGGGCTCTTCTGCACGATCGCCGCGATCTTCGCGCTCGCCGCGGTGCCCGTGGGATGGCTGTTCGACCGCCTGCCCCCGCTGCGCGCGTACTCCGCCGACCTCCTTGGTTCCCTGCTTGGCGTGCTTGCCATGACGGCACTCGCCGCAATGAGAGCCTCTCCGCCGGTATGGCTCGCAGTCGGCACTCTCCCGATGCTCTGGTTCTCACGACGCGCGCTCTCTGTTGCGGCGGCCGTGGCGATCGTCGGGCTGGCAGCGTTCTCGGCCAAGGGCGCCTACTTCTCGCCCTACAACAGGATCGACATCACCGTGGGCGGTCAGTCGGGCTCCGGCGCCCAGGACCCGCTGCGCCGAGACTGGATCCTGAACGTCAACCGCGACTTCCACCAGTTCATCTTCGATCTCTCGGACCGCATCGTGGGTGAGGCATCCGGTCCCACGACACGCGGCTACCTGCAGCAGGTGTACGAACTGCCCTTCCGCGTGCGCGGCACGGCGAACACGGCGTTGGTCGTCGGCGCAGGGACGGGGAACGACGTCGCCGCGGCCTTACGTCGCGGGTACCAGAGGGTCACCGCCGTCGAGATCGACCCGCTGATTCTCGACATGGGCGGTATCCTGCACCCCGAGCATCCGTACGAGGGATCGCACACTGAATTGGTGAACGACGACGCGCGCGCATATTTCCAGCGGCATCCGGAGACGCGCTATGACGTCGTGGACTACGGCCTGCTCGATTCGCACGCGATGTTCTCGGCGATGTCGTCGCTGCGCCTCGACAACTACGTCTACACACGCGAGGGACTCGCCGCAGGTTGGGCACACGTGAAGCCTGGTGGCATCATGGCCGTCTCGTTCTCGGTGTTCGCCGGCCCCTGGATCGAAGAGCGAATGCTGCGCACGATCACCGAGGCGACGGGGCATACGCCGATCGTCATTCACCATGGCGTCAACAGCGGGGCCACGTACGTCGTCGGGCGCGATCTCACGCCTGCGGCCATCCCTGAGGTGTTTCGTAGCGCTACCACGCTCAAGCCCACATACGCCGCCTCGACGCGGGTTCCGACAGACGACTGGCCGTTCCTGTACTTGCGGCCCGACTCGGTGCCGTACGGTTACCTGGCTGTGCTGACGATGATCCTTCTCTCTGCAGGGCTTGCCGTACGGGGTGTCTACGGCCGCGAAATATTTACGCGTCAGGGACTGGACCTGCCGCTGTTCTTCATGGGTGCGGCGTTCATGCTCCTCGAGACGCGCATGGTCACGGAGCTCAGCCTGTTGTTCGGCTCGACCTGGATCGTGAACGCGTCGGTGTTCGGCGGTGTGCTGCTCATGGTACTATGCGCCAACCTCTTCGTCGTGGGCTTTGCGCCGCGTCGCGTGCGACTCTGGTACATACCGCTGGCGGTGACGCTGTTGGTGACGTGGGCGACCGGTGCCGGGGCACTCAACGCTTTTGCGCTGGTTCCTCGCGTGCTGCTGGGCGGGCTGCTCTACGCGCTTCCAGTCGCCTTTGCCGGTGTGATCTTCTCGACCCTGCTCAAGCGCTCGGCCGACCCGACCGTGTCGCTCGGCTCGAACCTGCTCGGCGCGATGGTCGGTGGCATCCTCGAGTACTCGTCGATGTACTTTGGCCTGCGCTTCATCGCGCTTCTGGCGTTGGCGCTCTACGGCGCGTCCTTCCTGATGCTCCATCGACGGCGCGAAGTGGAGGATGTGCAGAACGGGACTCTCGCGGGTGCGTCCTAGCTGGTATTGGAGACGAAGCCAAAGTGTTAGTCTCTACGGATGACTACCTCCGCTTCGCGCCTCATAGGTAACGCGCTCAAGGCCGTCCGTCCTGCGATTCGTGCCGCCGTCATGGTCGTCGCACTCCCCGCGCTGGCCGCGGCGCAGGCTACCGGCAACTCCGTCCAGACCACCGGCCAGCAACCCGTCGTCATACGCGGCGGCTGGCTCTTCACCGCGACCGGCGACAACGTCGTCCGCAACCAGGGCGTGCTCATCGTCAGCGGCCGCCTCGTCGCCGTGAATCGCCCCATCACCGCGAACGAGCTCGCGGGTGCGCGCGTCGTCGACCTCGAGGACGACGAGTACGTCCTCCCCGGCATCTTCGACGTCCACGCGCACTACAACATGACCCTCGGCGACAACGGGGTCCGCAGCGACGAGTACACCTGGAACCCGCTCATCTTCCTCGCCAACGGCGTGACGTCCACGTTCCCCGCCGGCGAGTACGATCCGGAAGGCATGATGGCCGCGCGCATCCGGATCGACGCGGGTGAGCAGGTCGGTCCACGCATCTACAACTCGGGTCCGTACTTTGGCACGGCGCGCGTCGGGTGGAATCGCAACGCCACGCGCGAGGACATCTATCATGACGTCGACGAATGGGCCGCCAAGGGCGCGCGCGCGTTCAAGGCGAAGGGCATTGCACCACAGCACCTGCGGTGGCTCATCGAGCGCGCACACCTGCATGGCCTCACGGTCACGGCGCACCTCGAGTCCGGCTTCCGGAATTCCACCAACGCGCGCGACGCGATCCTCATGGGCATCGACCGCGTGGAACACATCCTCGGCGGCGACCAGCTCGATACCACGAAGACGGCGTATCCGCTGTGGTCGATGGTGGACACGGCCTCGAAGCAGTTCAAGGACATCGCTGACCTGTTCGTGTCGCGCCACGTGATGTTCGATCCCACGATCACGGCGCCAGTGTACTTCTCCCAGTTGCAGGAGGGCTTCGACTACTGGGTGGACGAGCGCAAGTTCTTCACGCCCGAAGTGCAGGAGTGGGTAAAGGCGCAGCCTCCGCGGAAGCCGGTCGCATCGTGGGACTCGCTCTACAACGCCATGCGACGCACGACGAAGGCGCTGTACGACCGCGGCGGCATCCTCACGCTCGGCACCGACAACCCGAGCCGCGGCGAGTTCCTCGCCGGCTTCTCGGCGCATCGTGAGCTGCACACGCTCGTGCAGATCGGCATTCCTGCCGCGGCGGCGCTCAGGATCGCGACGATCAATGGGGCACGGGCCATGGGAGTTTCCGACAAGCTCGGGACGATCGAGGTGGGGAAGCTGGCCGACCTGCTCATCATCGGCGGCAACCCGCTCGCGGATATCAGGAACACGCGCAACGCGCATCTCGTCGTGAAGTCGGGCTTCATCTATGACCCGAACGCGCTGCTCGCGCAGGCCGAGGGGAAGATCGGGTCGTCGCCGAAGCGGCCGGCGCAGTGAGCATGCGCCTTCGCTGACCATGCTCCCACAGAATCTCGGCCCCGTTGAAGTGCGCGTGCTCGGCTCCCTCATCGAGAAGGAGCTGGCCACGCCCGATCACTACCCGCTCTCGCTCAACGCGCTGGTCAACGCCTGCAACCAGGCGACGAACCGCGACCCCGTCACGTCGCTCAGTGAGAGTGAAGTGATGGGCGCAGTTGACGCGCTGCGCCGCCTCGGCCTCGTGCGCTCATTTCAGGGCAGCGGTGAGCGCGTCCCCAAGTTCCAGCACCTGCTCGCCGACGCTGAGGAGCTCGGGCGCGCCGAGCGGGCGGTGCTCGGTGTGCTGCTGCTGCGCGGGCCGCAGACGCTGGCGGAGATCAGGACGCGCTCGGCGCGCCTGATCGGCAGCGATGACGAAGCCGTTGCGGACGCCGCGCTCGAGGCGCTCATCGCACGTTCGCCCGCGCCGGCGGCGAAGCGCCTGCCGCGCCGAGCGGGGCAGAAGGAATTGCGTCACGTACACCTGCTCGCCGGCGACGTCGACGAAGAGTTCGTCATGCCGAGCGAACCCGAAAGGCGAGTCGAGGAATCCGCACCCGACCGCATTGCAATGCTCGAGGAGGAAGTTCGCGAGCTGCGCAGCGAAGTGGCCGAGCTGCGCACCCAGCTCGAGTCATTCCGCAATCAGTTCGAGTGACGTAGGACCGAGAGCCATACCTACTCCGTGATCGGCGTGCCGGCAGAGGGGAGGTGCACCACCGTGAGCAGGAATACACATCCGCCGCTCGACCGCGCCGCATGCTGCACTCCCGATGCGAGGACGAGCACCTCACCGGGTACGAGCGGATACTCCCGCTCATCCGCATCGAAGGTCACGTCGCCCTCGAGGAGGTGGATCGTCACCGGACCGTCTGCGCGATGTGACGGCATCCCGCCGCCGGCCGAGATGGCGATCAACGTCAGGCGCAGCGGCCCGTCCTTCACGAGGGTTCGCGCGCTGCGACCATGGCGGGCGAGCAGTTCCTGGTCGATCGTCTGCTCGTCGCGCTTGAGATGACGAACGAGGACGTCACCCTCGATCCTGCGATTCAACGATGACATGCCCGCTCCTGGTCCAGCGTGTGGCCTACCGCACAGCGCAATCAAGCGACAGGTGTACTCTGGCGTAGAGCACGCACGCGACGCAAGCTGAACGTGGGTTCACATGAATGAGGCAATCGCATGACGCAGCAGCATCCACTCTCCCGGCGCGACTTCGTCTCCGCCACGGCACTCGGCGCCTTCGGCCTCCTGAACGTGCGGCGTCTCATGCCCGAGGCGGACACACGCGTGCTCTATGTGGGTGCGTACACCACGGCTGATCGCTACGCGGGCATCTACACGCTGCGCTTCGACTCGATGACTGGCGCGCTCCAGCAGATGGGCACGCTGGACGCCGGTCCGAACCCATCGTTCCTCACGCTGCATCCGGATGGACGCACGCTTTACGCGGTGAACGAAGCGGCCGCGGCGGCAGGCAGCGCCACTGGCGCCATCTTCTCATTCCGGATCGCAACAGACTCGGGTGGCCTCACGCCCCTGAACGACCAGATGTCCGAGGGCACGGCGCCGGTCTACGTGAGCACGGACCGGAAGGGGCGCATGCTCTTCGTGGCCAACTACGCCAGTGGCACAGTCGCGGTGCTTCCCATCGACGACACCGGTGCACTCGGCGTGGCGACGCAGGTGGTGCAACACACGGGAAAGGGGCCGGTGGCCGATCGTCAGGCGGGGCCGCATGCGCACTGCGTCGTTCCGCATCCGTCCAACCGGATCGTGCTCGCTGCGGATCTCGGTGCGGACAGTGTCATCGTCTATCGGCTCGACGAGGCGGCGCGGAGGCTCGTGCACGTTGAGCAGGCCGACGCCGTGATGTCCGGAACGGGACCGCGGCACCTCGTCTTCCACCCGCGGTTGCCGCTCGTGTTCGTGGTGGGGGAGTTGAGCTCGACGATCACGGCGCTGCATTGCAATCCGACGACGGGTGCGTTGACGCTCGCACAGTCGCTCTCCACCCTGCCGGCGCGAACGGCGGGCGCGAACGCGCCGGCAGATGTGCACATCGCGCCGGATGGCCGCTCGCTCTATGTGTCGAACCGCGGGCACAACAGCATCGCCGTGTACTCGGTCGCGAGTGACAAGGGGACGCTCGCGCTGCAGCAGGTGGTGCCCACGGGTGGCGACTGGCCGCGCAACTTCACGATCGATCCGAGCGGGCGGTGGCTGCTCGCGGCCAACCAGCGCTCGGGCTCCGTGGTGGTGTTCGCGCGCGACGCGGGCGGTCGCCTGACGCCCACGTCGCAGCGCATCGACGTGCCGGGTCCGGCCTGTCTCCGCTTCCAGGGCTCGTCGTCCTGGACCTGATCGGCGGCCCACTGGCGAATGGTATGACTGAACGGGCAGTTTTCATGTCCTGCCCCGTTCGTCTCACAAGTCGGCTTAATGGATCTTCGCCAGCGCGTCCAGGAATCCCTTAGCGGGTCGCACACCATAGAGCGGGAGCTCGGTGGTGGAGGGATGTCGAGGGTTTTCGTCGCCAACGAGCACCGGCTCGGGCGAAAGGTCGTCGTCAAGATCCTCGCGCCGGAGCTGGCCGCGGCGATCTCCGCCGAGCGGTTCGAGCGCGAGATCAGGCTCGCGGCGTCGCTGCAGCAGGCGAACATCCTTCCGGTGATCGCGGCCGGCGAAGTGGATGGTCTCCCCTTCTATACGATGCCGTTCGTGGAAGGCGAGAGCCTTCGCGCGCGGCTCGCGAGCGGCCCGGTGCCGCTCGGCCAGGCCGTGGAGATCCTGCGCGATGTCGCGAAGGCGCTCTCGTACGCGCACGAGCGCGGCGTGGTGCACCGCGACATCAAGCCCGACAACATCCTGCTGTCCGGCCGCACCGCCGTTGTGGCGGACTTCGGCATCGCGAAGGCGATCGCTGCCGCGCAGGAGCGTCCCGCGGGTGCGACGCTCACGCAGCTCGGTACCTCCATCGGCACTCCGGCGTACATGGCGCCCGAGCAGGCAGCGGGCGACCCGGACACCGATCATCGCGCCGACATATATGCCTTCGGCTGCATGGCGTATGAGCTCGTGTGCGGGCATCCGCCCTTTCACGGATTGCCGCCGCACAAGCTTCTCGCGGCGCACATGGGTGAGGCGCCGCGTCCCATCCAGGACGTGCGGCCGGACTGTCCGCCGGCACTCGCGCGGCTGATCATGCAGTGCCTGGCGAAGGACCCAGGCGATCGTCCGTTGAATGCCGACGACATCCTGCGCCAGCTCGACGCCAACTCGTCGATCTCCGGGGTGGATGCGACAGCGTTTCATCCAGGTCGCAGCCTGTTTCTCCAGGCGATGGGCATGTACGCCGCGGCATTCATCGGCGTCGCGATCGTCGCGCGGGTGCTGGTGAACACGCAGGGGCTTCCCGAGTGGGTCTTCGCCGGCGCGCTCATCGTGATGGCGCTCGGGTTCCCCGTCATCCTCGTCACGGGGTACGCGCAGTACGTCGCGCGAAAGGTCGCCACAGCGACCCCGACGGTCACGCCAGAGGGATCCGTAGTGCGTGCGGCTCCTGCGGGCACGCTCGCACATCTCGCGGTGAAGGCGGGCCCGCACATGTCGTGGCGACGCACGGCGCGCGGTGGAATTGCCGCGCTGTCCGTGTTCGCACTGCTCGTCGCCGGGTTCCTGGTGTTGCGCGTGCTGGGTATCGGCCCCTCGGGCTCATTGCTCGCGTCCGGAAAGCTGAGCGCGCAGGACCTCGTCCTCGTCGCGAGCTTCGATGCGGCGAGCAAGGACTCCGCGCTGGGTGAAGTGCTGTCGGAGGCGGTGCGCACCAACCTCGCGCAGTCGCGCGCGGTGCACGTGGTGTCGACGAGCAACCTTGTCGCTGCGCTCAAGCGGATGCAGAAGGATCCCACGACGCGCCTGGACATCACGCTCGCGCGCGAGATCGCCGTGCGCGAGGGCATCAAGGCCGTCGTGAGCGGCTCGGTGACACCGGTGGGCAATGGATTCATCATCACGGCGCGGCTCGTGAACGCCGAGTCGGGCGACGAGCTCGCGGTGTATCGCGAGACGGCGGCCAACGCCACGGAGATCATTCCCACCGTGGACAGGCTCACGCGCCAGCTGCGCGGGAAGATCGGCGAGTCGCTCAAGACCGTGCGCGATGCGCCGGCGCTGGCGCAGGTGACGACGCCGTCGCTCGATGCGCTCCGCGCGTACGCCGCCGGCCTGCGCGCCAACGACGTGGAGGGCGACTACCCGAAGGCCATCGGACTCTTCGAGGAGGCGATCGCGAAGGACAGCAACTTCGCGGCGGCGTACGTGCAGCTCGCGTACAGCCTCGGCAACGCGCGCCTGAGGCTGGCGGCCCGCGACAGCCTGATCGAGAGAGCGTTCCGCCTGCGCCAGCGACTTCCGGAAGCAGAGCGGTATGCCGTGGAGGGGGCATACTACAATGGCAGGGACAGGGGAAAGGCCATCGCCGCGTTCGAGCGCACGGTGGCGCTCGACTCGTTCAACGTGGACGCGCTGAATTCCCTCGCCATCGCATACAACGCCACACGAAACAACGCCGGAGCGGAGCGCGCCTACAGGCGCGCGGTCGCGGTCGAGCCCGAGAACGGCATCATCATGAGCAACCTGGCGGGGGCGCTCATCAACGGGGGCAAGCTCGCGGCCGCGGATTCCGTCGTCCGCGTGATGCACGAACGGAAGATTCCCTATCCGACAACGCGGCGGGAGGCGGACCTCCTCTACCTGAAGGGTGCGTACGATTCAGTCGAGGCCATCCAGCGCGTGGCGATCAAGGGCCCGAACACCACCATGGGCCTCGGGGCACTCAACTACACCAAGAGCCTCGTCACGGCCCGCGGTCGACTGATCGAGGCGGACAGCCTGTTCGGTGAGCTCGAGGCGCGCAACGCATTGCGGGGGGAGAAGCCATCGCCCCATGACCGCGTCCTCGCGGAAACGTACTTCGACGCGTGGCTGCGCGGGAATGGGCCGCGCGCCGCGGCGCGTGTGGACGAGTTGCTCCGGACTCACCCCCTCACGCCGGACAGGCCGAACGACTATCTCATGGCCGCGCAGACGTATGCGGTAGCTGGCGTTCCCGCGCGCGCGCGTGCGATGCTCGCGCAACTCGACGCCGCGCCGGTCGATTCGGCGCAGCGTTATAAGTTACAGAGCACCCGGCTCAGTACCGAAGGCGCCATCGCGCTGACTGAGCGGAAGACGCAGGACGCGCTCCGTCTCTTCCGCGCGGCAGACGTGGAAAGTGACGGGTTGCCGATCAACTGTCCCTACTGCCTGCCCGCCGTACTCGGCCTCGCCTACGACCAGGCCAACATGGCCGATTCAGCGATCGCGAATCTCGAACGGTACCTCGCGACGCCGAGTGGATCGCGGGTGTACATGGATGAGTGGATGATGGCGCCGGCGCACAAGCGCCTCGGCGAGCTCTACGAGGCGAAGGGCGACGCCACACGCGCGCTCTCGCACTATCTCCGCTTCGTCGAGCTGTGGAAGCGTGCCGATCCCGACCTCCAGCCGAAGGTCGCCGAGGTGCGCGCGCGCATCGCCCGGTTGCAGCGCACGATTCCCAGGTAGGCGAGGCGATGTTGCGGCCGGTGTGCATGGAATGGCACTGATTGCGGGCCGCTACTCTCGCAAGCGTTACGGCGCCATCGAGCGAGAGGGACACTTCGCGACGCTTTCTCCGCAGGTCGGCGTACGACTGCAGCGGCCGCACGGCGGATTCTTCCTTCGCGCGACGGCGACGCCCATGATCCACCTGCTCAACGGCGACAACGCATTCCCGACGACGTCGCCGACCATGGCCGCCGGGATCAGTCTCGGGTATGCGTACCTAGGCGGGGACGGCTGTGCCCGCCGGAGCGACTGGCGTGAACCCATACGGCATCCCAGTGTATTCCATCGGATCGACGCCGATGCTGGCCTTTTGCCCCCAGATACCCCGCGACATCATGACCAGGCTCATTCGCATCTCCAGCATCGCGGCCATCGCATTCGCCGCCGCTTGCAGCTCCGATTCCAGCCTGGGGCCAAGCAGCACACCCGTCGACCTCGCTACAGCGTTCAGCGAACTCCAGGTGCCGGGAATCTCCGCGGCCGCATCCGCGGCTGGAGGACTCAGCATACCGTCGGCGAGCAGCATCCCATCGGGCTGCGGCTATGTCGCGACGTCGCAGAACTTCGTCTGCCCGGCGGTCACCTCGAACGGCGTAACCCTGACGTCGAGCTACTCACTCCTCGATGCCGCGGGGCACTCGCTGACGGCGTTCGATGCGGGCACTGTCGCGTCGCTGCGGGTGAAGAGCAGCATCAACGGCACGGTCGCCGTGAGCGGTGATGCCCTGACCATCGCCGGCGAGCAGGACCAGACGCTCAGCGGACTGCAGTCGTCGTCGCACACGCTCAACGGCACGAGCACGCTGAACATGCACGGCACGAGCAGCACGGCGATCAACATCCAGAGCACGACGACGATCAGCAACCTCGTGCTTCCCGCGCATGGTGCGACGAATCAGTACCCGACTTCGGGCACAGTCGCGGTGGACCAGGTCACGAGCGTGTCCGCAGGAGTGTCGCTGGCGTCGCGCGTCGTCATGACCTTCAACGGCACGAGCAAGGTCGGCGTGACGTTGACCGTGGACGGCCACACGATACCCGGCTGCACGATCGACCTCGCGAAGTCGACGCCGAGCTGCGGCTAACGCCCCACTCGCTCGCCCATCTTCACCGTCTGCCCGACCTCCAGCGCTTCGAGTCCGCCGCCGTCCTTCGAGCACGCCATGACGATCGTCGACCCGAACTCGAAGTGCCCGAGCGGCCCACCCGCGCTCACGGCAATCGGCGGCTGGTAGCGACGCTCCTGCACCTCACGCCGCCGCGCGTTCGTGTGCATGTCGTCGAACACGAGGCGCGTCATCCCCACCATCGTCGCGCCCACGAACACCACCGCCGCCACGCCGCCATTCGGCCGCGCGATCTCGACGACGATGCGCTCGTTCACCGCGAACAGGTCCGCCACGTGCGCGACGGCGAACACGTTCACCGGCCACAGCTCGCCGGGGATGTACTTCGCGCTCACGATCTCGCCGTCCACCGGCGAGTGCACGCGATGATAGTCCTTCGGCGCGAGATAGAACGTGGCGAAGGTGCCGCCCTCGAAACGATCGGCGAAGGACTTGTCGCCGAGCAGCGCGGCGAGCGAGTAGTTGCGACCCTTCGCCTGGACGAGCGTGTCGTTCGTGATCACGCCGAATGCGCCGACGCCCGAATCAGCGGGCGACACGATCGCGTCGGGCGCGATGGGACGCAGGCCGTCCCTGAGCTTCCGCGTGAAGAACTTGTTGATGCTCGCGTACTCCTCGAGCGGCAGTTCGGCGTCTTCCGGCCGCGCGCCGAAGATCCGCGCATAGCCGCGATACACCGAGCCGCGCAGTGTGCGCGGCACGGGCCTGTTCGCGATCCAGCCGGCCACGCGACTCATCCCATGCCTGGGAAGCACCGAGAGCACGAGGATGAGCAGTCGTCCGAAGTTCATGGGGCCGTTCATTCGCACATGGTATGCCCTGACCCGTCCCCGCGGCAGGTGCTTTGTCCAACTCGCCGCCCCTCATAGCTTTCTGCCATGGACAGTATCCGGATTCGCCTGCTCAAGGTGCTCCGCCTCGCGCAGGAAGGCGTGGGTGGCGAGCGCGAGAACGCGGAGGTGCTCCTCGCGAAGCTGCTGAGGAAGCACTCGATGACGATGGCCGATCTCGAGGGCGCCGCCGACCAGCCGGGCGCGCGCGTATGGCTTCCCTCGTCGAGCGACGACGAGCGCACCGTCCTCGCGCAGCTCGTCGCGAAGATGTTCGGCACGGCCCGCAAGGTCTGGCGCGGCTCCAACACGTTCGACCTCGGCGTGGACGTCACCCCTTCGGAGCACGCCGCGCTCATGATTGCGTGGGAGGTCTACCGTGCCGCCTTCGCGGAGGCGCGGCAGGCACTGGTGCTCGGCTTCTGCTACAAGCACGGCCTCTTCGCGGCAGCGGGCGCCGACGATTCGAGCATGACCGACGAAGCGCGCGCGCGCGCCGCACGGGCGCTCGCACTCGCCGAGGCGCTGCCGGAGGTGCAGGGCCCGACTCGGCGGATCAAGTAACTACATCCGGAGAAACTTCGCCGCGTTATCGTGCAGGATCGCGCGCTTCTGCTCGGGCGTGAGGAAGTCGGCTTCCATGATCGCGTTGATGCCGTCGCGCAGTCGCCTGGCGCTTCCGTCGGATCCGAACATGATACGCGACGCGAATCCCGCGTCCACGAGCTCGCGCAGGTAGCGGTAGTACGCGGGTCGCGGGATGGCGTACTGGAGGACCGAGACGTCTACGTACAGCTGCGGATGCATGTACAACATGTAGGTCATGTCGTCGAGATACGGCCACGCCGCGTGCATGACGTACATCCGCAACCTCGGATGCCTGACGAGGACGCTTTCGAGCAGCCGCGGATCGCCGGCGACTCCCGAGTAACGTGGTGACTTGGACGGCGGGAAGCCCGGCCCCGGATACGCGACACCGGGCGCACCAATGCCGAGATGAATCCCGACCGGGATATCGAGCTCCTCCGCGAGCGCGTAGTACGGTTCGAGGCGCACGTCGTTCGGCGCGATGCCGAGATACTGTGCGTTGATCTCGCCAAGTGCGCGAACGTCGCCCTTCACGATCGCGGCGCGCAGATCGGCGAGGTCGGGAAACTCCTTCGCGTCGCCGAAGCAGTTCACGCCGCTCGTCGGCAGGCGACCGTTGTCGCACGGGAAGGTGAGCGCCGGAATCAGCTTCGCTGGCGCCAGCCCTCGCTCGGAGGCGAGCGACGACCACGGCCCAATGAAGATCGCGGCGCGGACGTTGAGCGAGTCCATCGCGGCGAGCATGGCCGTGGTGCCGGCGGTGCCCAGTGCATGCATGTGCATGTCGATCACGGGCGGCGCTTGCGCACCGGCGACGGACGCGGCGAAGAGGAGGGCGATTCGCTTCATGTGGGGGCGCTGGTGGGTGCCGGATCATTGGCTCTACCCTCAGACAGCGCAACTGCTGATTTCGTTTTATTGGGTAGGTGCAGGCTCCTCACTACGCTCGGAGTGACAGCAAGCCGCGGCCTGACGCGCTCAGTGCGCGTGATGCATGTGCATCTGGTCGCGCCCATGGGAGCCCCAGATCGTTGACGCCTTGTCCCCGGCGAACGCGTTCACGTGCGTCATCCAGCCGAAGAGCTGCGGGATGAACATTCCGCCCGCCGCCGTGCACGCATCCTGTGTCTCGACGGCGAGCCACTTCGAGAAGATGCTGGTGTCGCCCGCCTGCATCCCGGCCATGGCCACGTAGGGCGACATCGCGCAGAAGTTCACGTGCTCGTGCCAGTGGGCGATGCCGAGCGGGAGTCGTGCGTCGAGCTCGTCGGGCGTGGACGTCGCGGGCGCGGTGTACATCGCGCCGATGAGCACCTTCGTGCCGTCGGGCTTGCCGCGATAGAGCAGCGACGTCGGCTTCGAGGCGTCGAACGCGCCGCGTGCCGCGCCCGCGTTCTGCATGTTGTTGTAGTGGTAGACGGCCTGCTCCTTCAGCCATGGCAGGAAGAGCGCATAGCCGTCCTGCTCGGCGACACTCACGTCCTTGTAGCGCGCCAGGTTCGAGCGCATCGTACGCACCGCCGCGGCGGCGCGCTTGGTGTCTGCCCGCGTGGCGACCCGGCGCTCCGCCATGCGCATGTGTCCCAGCGTGTCCGCCAGCAAGCCGTTGACCAGTGCGCCGAGCGACCTGGCGCTCTCGGGCGGGAGGCTCTGGAGAAAGCCGAAGACCTGTGCGTCGGTGATGCGCGTTGGCGGCATCATCGTCTGCGCCGAGGCGGGTAGCGCCCCGGCGAGCGCGGCGAGCACTGCGATGCCGGTCGTCATGAGGCTGGTCGATCGCATGCAGGATCCCCGGGAGAAGAAAGGTATATTCGGAAGCTGGCAGCCAGCCACGCAACTCGCCACCATACACTGAGTACGAACGGAGGTTGCGATGCGAAGGGTTTCATCCTGGATCGCGTTGGCGCTGTCGATCGCCGGCTGCAAGACGTCGAAGCCCGAGGACTCGTATGTGCGGGGCCATGGACTCGCGGTCGCGACGCTGCCGGCGGGCGCCGAGCCACAGATCGTCGATGCGGCGATCCGGGCGGCGTTCGACGTGACGCCGGACCTGTTTCTCCGCATGCACGTGCGAGCACTGCCGCGCACCGCCGGCGACACCGGTGGCGCGCCCATCTCTCCCTCGCTCGTCCGCGCACTCCGCGAGCGCGGCCTCGTGCTCGGCACGTGCGAGCCCGTGCGCAGCGCGCCGAAGGATACGCCGCGGTGCTCCGGTCCCGAGGCGGGGTACATCATCCGCGCGACGGACGTGCTGCAGTTGTTGCCCGATACGGTGGAGGTGTACGTCGCCGCGGAGAAGTTCGGCGCGGCGACCGGACTCAAGCCGGAGGCGCTGCGGTTCGAGAAGATCTACCAGGTGGTGAAGCAGGGCGCGGGGTGGCGCGTCGCGCGGGAGGCGCGGGCGAAGCCCTGACGCTCGCGCACTATCAGAAGCAAGGACGGAAGGGCATTTTCAGGGGTATCCCGCCCGGTGTGAGCCTCCGCCGATCCCCCAATGCATCGAGATGACGCCGTCAGGCCCGACAGGGAGCAGCGCGCAGTGACGCGGCGCTCCAGCAGGAACCGCCTCCTGATCGGCGCGGCGATCGCCGTCGTCGTCATCGGCGGTGCGGCGACGTACCTGCGCGGGCGCGGCACCGGCTCGACCGCCACGGCCGGACGTGATGCGGGCGCGTCGGCCGCGAACAGCATCGCCATCCTGCCGTTCGTCAACACGGGCGGAGATCCCAGGGACGAGTACTTCGGCGACGGCATGACGGACGAGCTCACCTACGCGCTCTCCCGGCTGAAGGGGCTCCGGATCGCCGGACGCAGCTCATCGTTCGCCTTCAAGGGGAAGACGCTGCCGGCGCGCGAGGTGGGCAGGGAGCTCAACGTCGCCGCGATCATCGAGGGCACCGTGCGTCGCAGCGGCGACCGGGTGCGCATCACGGCGCAGCTCACGAGCACGAGCGAGGGCGAGGTGCTGTGGGCCGACAGCTTCGAGCGCGCGAGCACCGATGTCTTCGCCGCGCAGGACGCCTTCACCGCGGCGCTCGTCTCCGCCCTCGCGCCCATGCTTGGCGAGAAAGGTACGACCAACATCAGTGGGGCCGAGTTTCGCGGCACCACCAACCCGCGCGCCTACGACCTGTATTTCCGCGGGCGCTACCAGTGGGCACTGCGCGGCGCGGACCCGATCGACTCGGCCATCAAGCTCCTTCGCGAGTCCGTGCAGCTGGACCCCAAGTTCGCGCGCGGATGGTCGGGTCTGGCTCTCGCGCACGTGATGCGCCCGAACTTCAACGCGCGCGCGGTGGCGCACGCGTCGTTCGACAGTGCCGAGACGGCCGCACGACACGCGCTGACGCTCGACTCGACGCTCGCCGATGCGCACTCGGCCATCGCGATGTCGCGGCTGCGCCAGTTCGACCTGCCGGCGGCCGGAGAGGAATTCGCGCGCGCGCGTGCCGTCGAGCCGGAGAACGCCACCGCGCATCACTGGTCCGCGTTGTATTTCGGCGTCATGCAGGACACCGTGCAGAGCGATCGCGAGATCGACCTGGCAATCGCGCTCGATCCACTTTCCCCGACGGCACTGAACTCGCGCGCCGCGCTGCTTGCCGACCGCCGGCGCTTCAGGGAAGCCACGGATTTCTACGAGCGATCCGCCGCGCTGGGCCCCAACTTCGCGGCGCCGTCGAGCAACTCGTTTCGCGCGCTGATCTGGAGTGGCCGGCCGGACAGTGCATTCACGTGGCTGGCCGGACACGCGAAGATCCTCACGTTCCGGGCGCGCCTGGGAATGCTGGTCTTCGCCGCCGCAGCGTCCGGCCGCATGGAGGAGGCGCGGCGCATCAGTGCGGTGATCGCGCGCGACGCGGCGCCGCCGACGATGGAGCTCGATCGCGCGTACGCGGCGCTGGTGTTCGGCGACAAAAAGAGCGCGGCCGAGCTCTTCGTGCACTCGCTCGAGACGGAGGGAACGATCTCCAACGTGATCTGGACGCTGTGCGACCCGACGCTCGACCCGATACAGGACGAACCCGCGTTCGTGACCTTCAGGACCAGCCACGGTTTGCCGAAGTGCCCGTATTCCTCGCCGTGGCCGATCACGTCGCCCGGCTCCCCCACGAAGTGAGTGGCCCGATGAAGCAGCGCGCTCTCTGTGCGGTAGCGATGCTGCTCGTCGCGTCCTCCCTCGCGGCGCAGGATCGCGTCGTCGCCGGATCGGTCTACCTCGACGCAAACGGGAACGGTGCGCGCGACGCCGGTGAGCGTGGCCTCGCGGGTATCGCCGTGTCGAACCAGGACGCTGTCGTCGTCACCAATGCACTCGGCAAGTTCACGCTGCCGGCACGTGCCGGGTCGATCGTGTTCGTATCCGTGCCGGACGGGCATCGCGCTTCCGGTGCATTCTGGCGCGCCATGCCGGGCGACGACACACCGCTGTCGTTCGGCCTCGTGCGCGCCACCGCTCCACGCACGTTCTCGTTCGTGCATGCGTCCGACACGCACATCGCGCCCGACAACGTCGCGCGCGTCGCACGTCTGCGCACACTCGTCGACTCCATTCACCCTGCGTTCCTGCTCATCACCGGCGACCTCGTGCGCGACGCGCTGCGTGTGCCCGAAGCGCAGGCGACCACCTACTACGAGCTCTTCGCGGCCGAGGCGGCGAAGTTCGCGACGCCGGTGTGGACGATCCCGGGCAACCACGAGAACTTCGGCATCGAGCGCAGGCTGTCCGGCGTGAGCGTGACGAATCCGCTGTACGGGCGCGCCATGTACCACCACTATCGTGGCCCGGACTACTACTCGTTCACCTACGGCGGCGTCCACTTCGTCGGCCTCAACACGGTGGACATCGACGACGAGTCGTACTACGGCCACGTGGACAGCCTTCAGCTTGCATGGCTCGAGCGCGATCTCGCACTCGTGCCGGCAGCGATGCCCGTCGTCACGTTCGACCACATCCCCTTCTTCTCCAGCTTCGACGGACTTGGCGGATATCGCGCCGAGCCGCCGGCGCCGACGCTGATCACCGTGCGCGGGAAGACGGCGTTCCGGCACACGGTGTCCAATGCGGGCGAGGTGCTCACGACGCTCCGAAAGCGCCGTCACGTGCTCGCCCTCGGCGGCCACATTCACGCCGTCGAGCGGATCACCTTCGAAGTCGACGGACAGGCGACCCGTTTCGAGCAGGGCGCCGCGATCGTCGGACCCTCGGCGGGATCCGGCATGCGCTTCACCTCGGGCGTCACGCTCTACACGGTGCGCAACGGCGTCGTGGACGCTGGGCGCTTCCTCCCCCTGGGCTTGCCGCCCGCCCCGCGCCCATAGCCGGGAACGTCCTCCCTGCTGCACCGGTTTCATGCAAATGCCGATACTTTCAGCGTGATGAATCACGACGACGCCTTCTTCGAGGTGTCCATCGACCTGCTCTGCTGCCTGGGCTTCGGTGGGTACTTCGTGAAGCTCAACCCCGCCTGGGAGCACACGCTCGGCTTCTCGATCGAGGAGCTGAAGGCCAGGCCGTTCATCGAGTTCGTCCATCCCGACGATCGCGAGCGCACGCTGGCCCAGAACGGGGCAGTGCGGGCCGGCGGGCATGCCATCGCGTTCGAGAACAGGTACCTCTGCAAGGACGGCACGTACCGGTGGCTTCGCTGGAACGCGGCGCCCGAGCCGCAGCGCCAGACGATCTACTCCGTGGCTCGCGACATCACCGAGTCCAGGGAAGCGGAAGCGGAGCGCGAGCGACTCGTCGAGCAGCTGCAGGCCGCGCTTGCGGAGGTCAAGCGGCTCCAGGCGATCCTGCCGATCTGTTCGTACTGCCGGAAGATTCGCGACGAGGACCAGAGCTGGCAGTCGGTGGAGACCTACATCGCGAAGCACACGGACTCGCGCTTCAGTCACGGCATCTGCCCGGACTGCTACCGCAGCGAGGTCGAGCCCCTCTTCGTGGCGCCCACGGCGTGACGTGAACGTCTTCCTGTTGTCGCCGGCGCGGTGCGACGGCAGGCGCGCGACGATGCTGCTGAATCCCGCGGCGACGTTCGACCTCGCCGCACGCATCCGGACACCGGAGGGCGCGCCGATCGGCGAGGTGTTCTCCTTCCTGAGCGGCCTCTATTTCCGCGGCAAGCTCACCTACGCGCGGACGTTCGCGAGCGTGGAGCACATCAAGGTCATCACCACGAACCGCGGGCTGTGCTCACCCGACGAGCGCGTGACGCGGGCCGACCTCGTCTCCTTCTCGGACATCGATCTCGCGGCGGGAGACGAGCGCTATCTCGCACCGCTGGCGCGTGACGCGACCCAACTGGCGAATGAACTTCCGGCGGACGCCGGTGTCGTCCTGCTCGGCAGCATCGCGACGGGCAAGTACGTGGACGCGCTGCTCGGCAACTTCGGCGAGCGGCTGCTCTTCCCGGCGGAGTTCGTGGGGCGCGGCGACATGAGTCGAGGCGGCCTGCTGCTCCGGCAGGCGCGAGAAAAAACCCCGCTCACCTATCTCAAGGTGAACGGGGCGGTGAGGCGTGGTGTACGGCCTCCAAAGCTGCGGTAGGCGCTGTCGTCCGCCTATCGCTTGAAGCGGCGCAGCATCCGCAGGATCTCGATGTAGAGCCACACGATCGTCACGAGCACCGAGAAGGCGAAGTACCACTCCGTCTTCGCGCTGAGCTTCGCGCGACGCGCGCTCTCGATCTCCGCGAAATCGATGAACAGGCAGGAGATCGCGAGCCCGATGGCGATCGCGTTCACGGCGAAGCCGAAGATGCCCGTGTCCATGGTGGCGCCAAGTGGCACGCCCATCATGTTGAGGACGAAGCGGAACAGGTACATGACGAACAGGCCGAGCATGCCGATCGCGACCTTCTCGGCGAAGGTCTCGGAGACCTCGATGCGATTCGTCGCGAACAGGCCGAAGCACACCGCGGTCACGCCGAACGTCGCGACGGCCGCCTGCAGGGGAAGTCCGTGATACTTCGCGTTGACGATGAACGAGATCGCCCCGATGCCGAGTCCCTCGAGCACCGCGTAGATCGGCGCGCTGACGGGCGCGATGGTCGGCTTGAAGACGGTCGCGAAGGCGACGATCATGCCGCCGATGATTCCGATGATCGCGGCGCCCATGACCGCGTCAGGCCCCTGAAGCGCCGCGGTGCGCCACGTATACGCCGCGCTCGCAAGCACGAGGAACAGCAGTACGAACGACTTCTTCGCGATGCCGGGCAGCGTCAGGACAGTGCCATCCTGAAGGTTCGCCGCGGACAGTCGCTCGATGGCGGCACGGCTGTAAGTCGGGTTCGACGACGATCTCATGTCTCGCATGGGAGAGGGAGAGGAATGCAGTTCGAGCAGAGGACGACGTAACAGCGTGCCGGGTTACGATGTGTTCGGCATAGCTGCTGCAGGACCACACGCTGCCGGTACGCTTCAATCGGCAATTTCGCCCGGATTAGAGGACATTCGCGTGTCAGTCTGACGCAATTGCTGTCTCTTTTCGGGTAACGTGACCCACCAGCTCCAGAACCAGAGGCCAGGACGATGCAGAACCGCCGCTCGATGGTCAGCGCGATGTCCGCTGCCGGACTCGCGCTCAGCGTCACCGCATATACCGCGCAGGCGCAGGCCGGTCCTCGATGGCAGGGGTTCCTCGGGTGCTGGTCGGCAGTGGCGTCCAACGCGTCGGGCTCGGCCCCGGCTGGCGCGCCGCCGGTCCTCTGCGTGACGCCGACGCAGGATGCGGACGTCATCGAGGTCTCCGCGATCGCCGACGGCAAGGTCGCATCGCGCGACCGCATCGACGCGAGCGGTCGTGCGCAGGCCATCGACGCCGGCGGATGCAACGGCAGCACGAGCGCACGGTGGAGTGATGACCAGCAGCGCGTGTTCCTTCGCTCTTCGGTGAACTGCGGCGGGCAGCAGAGCGTGACCTCGGCCATTCTCGCGATGGCCGGCGGCAACGGTGCGGAGTGGATCGACGTCCGCAGCGTCACCGCGGGCGGTAACTCCGAGGTGCGTGTCGCACGCTATCGCGACATCGGGCTCCCGGGCAGCATACCGTCGGAGATTGCAGCGGTCCTGCGCGACCGCGACATGGCCGTACGCAACGCGCGCATCGCGAGCACGGCGCAGATCGCGCCACGCGACATCATCGAGGCGACGCGCGCGAGTGATCCGGCGATCGTCGAGGCGTGGTTGCTCGAGAGTGGCCAGCGCTTCGAGTCGGACGGGCGCACGCTGCGCGAGCTTGCCGATGCGGGCGTCCCCGGCCGCGTCACGGACGCGATGTTGAGCACCACGCGCTCGCGCGATGCGGACAATGACGAGCGCGTCGCCGAGCGCGTGGTGCAGGTGTACGACCCGTGGGGTTACGGCTATGCGTATCGTCCCGTGCCGGTGCGCTATCGCCCGGTGTATGCGTATGCGCCCTCCGGCTTCAGCTTCTCGTTGTTCGGCTTCGGCTACGCCCCGTACGGTTATGCGTATGCGCCCTTCGGCTACTATCCGTACGCCTATCGCCCGGGGCTGCACCTCTCGCTCGGCTTTGGCTGGGGATACGACAACCGCTATCGCACGCGCAGCTATCGCCCGCCGGTCGTGGTCGTGCACGGCAACGATCGCAATGATCGCTACGACCGGAACTACGGCCGCACCGCGCAGCCGCGTGTCGAGCAGGGCCGCGGGTACACGGAGCAGCGCAGCACCACGAACCAGATGCCGCGCCCGACCGAGCGTCGTTACGAGGCGACGCCGCGCACGGCGACGGAGCGGACGCGTGAAGTTCGCCACGAGAGCCAGCCGGCGCGTCCGAGTCAGCCGAGTCAGCCGAGTCAGCCGCGCTCGGGCGGTGACTCGCGGCGGACGGCGCATACGCGGCAGTAGTGTTCGAGTGGCTGGTCGCGAGCTTTCGCTACGACGGCGGGACTTCGCGTATCGAGTCGTCACGGCTTGCGCCGTGACGATTCGCGCTCAGACGCCGTCTTCGCGAACGCTCGCTCCCGCCCGCGGCGCTCGCTGAGCCTACAGCTCCTCGGCGAGC
>JBDSTA010000146.1:0-6300 GCA_039928475.1 Gemmatimonadaceae bacterium
GAGAGCGCCGTGATCAGCCAGCGGTTCGGAGTCATTCAGCGTCCACGGGTAACATCGGCAGAAGGTACTCGGGTGGCACGGGAAAACGCGACCGGCGTGCTTGCGCGGCAGGCGGTGTCGTCGTCAGCTTGCAGTCATGACCGACGCTCCCAATTCCGGCCCAGACCGCCGCGACTTCCTCGCGCAGATCGCCACCGCCGGCGTGGCCTTCTCGGCGACTGCCCTCGTGCCCTTTGCGCGCGCCGAGGCGCAACCGATCAACGCGTCGCCGTTCGACGACAGCTGGGCGCGCCGCGTCAGCGCCGCGAAGTACAAGGCGGTGTTCGACTCGCCCGGCGTCGAGGACGGGCTCGCGCTCATGCACGCGACGTTCTTCATGCAGGGCTACCACGAGCAGTTCGACACGGCGCCGTCCGACACCGTCCCCGTGGTCGTATTGCGACACGCGGGAACGCCCCTCGCGCTCAACGACGCACTGTGGGAGAAGTACGCGCTGGGCGAGCGGACGAAGGTGAAGGATCCCGTCACGAACGCGGATGCGGTGCGCAATCCCTTCGCGAAGCGCGAGGAGAAGGGCATCGTCCCGCCCGAGGCGTCCATCGAGGGGCTGCTCGCCAGCGGCGCCGTGGTGCTCGCGTGCAACAAGGCGGCGATGCGCATGGCCACGACGTACGCGCAGAAGATGAATCGCGACGTGGAGGAGGTGCGCGCGGAGTTCCGCGCGGGACTCGTGCCGGGCGTGATCTACCAGCCCTCCGGGATCTACGCCGTGCACCGCGCCCAGGGGGCCGGCTGCACGTTCATCAAGTCGACGTAGGCTTCCGCGCGACGAGCTCGCGCGTGGGAGGGAAGATCCACGGCGTGACGCCGTTGCGCTCGACCAGCCATCCCGACTCGCGCAGCACGCGCGCGTAGTCGCCCACGTGGGCGATGTCGAGCAGCCCGATGCGCCCGCCCGGGCGCACCACTCGCGCCATCTCGCGAATGGATCGCGCTCGATCCACCTGCGTGCGCACGTTGTGCACGGCGAGGCTCGACACCACCACGTCCACGCTCGCGTCCTCGAGCGGAAGCGTGCGCATGTCGCCGTCACGCACCGTGACGCGATCGCTCACGCCTTCGGCCAGGGCATTCTTCATCGTCGCGAGCGCACTGTTGTCCTGCTGGTCGCTCTGCGACCAGAGGTCGATGCCCATTGCATGACCGGCCGACAGGCGCTTGGCGGCGCCGATGAGCATGAGGCCGTGACCGCATCCCACGTCGAGCACGACTTCGTCGCCCCGGAGCGCGAGGCGGTCGAGCAGGCGGTCGCGCGCGCGATGCTTGCCGAAGTGGCTGCTCGCCAGCATCAGGAGCGCCGTGATGGCGAAGGAGCCACCGGGCCAGAGCAGGGTGATGCCTAAGCGCGACAGCGCTGACCCCTGGGCGGAGACGCCGCGCAGGATGAGCCCTGCGCCGATGAGCGAGATACCCAGGAGGGCCATCACGCGAACGACGCCCGGCGCGTCGAGCCCATAGTTCGCGCGCGGCGACCCACCTTCAGAGCGTGTAGCGAGCATCAAGCCACCCCCATGGATGGTGCGATGTCCTCACCGGCGACAACTTCGTCCTGCCCTCACAACCTCCCCCCGCCAACGCATGCTCCAGGACGCCCACGAACGGCTGCGCCCCATCCTCCAACGTCGCGACAACGGTTTTCGTTGGCGCGGCAAGGACATCTCGCGCATCGAAGGGCTCAGCGATGCCGTGTTCGGCTTCGCCGTCACGCTGCTCGTCGTCTCCCTCGAGGCTCCGAAGACCTTTACGGCGCTCCGACACCTCATGCATGGCTTCGTGAGCTTCGGGGTATGCTTCGCGCTGCTGCTCATGATCTGGCACTCGCAATACATCTTCTTCAGGCGTTACGCGCTCGACGACATGCGTACGTTCGTCCTGAATGCGGCGCTCCTGTTCGTCGTGGCGTTCTATATCTATCCGCTCAAGTTCCTCTTCACCGTGGTCACCAACGGGCTCACGGGCTATCAGGAAATGGATGACGCGGGCAAGGCGATCGTCGCGATGCAGTGGCAGGACTGGCGGCCGCTCATGCTCATCTACGGCGCCGGCTTCGTCGCGCTGTATTGCATCTTTGCGCTACTGTACCTCCATGCATGGTCCAAGCGCAACGATCTCGGGCTGAATGAGCTGGAAAGCTACCTGACTCGTGGCTCCGTGAATGAGAATTTGCTCATGGTCGGACTCGGCATCATCTCCCTCACCTTCGCATTCATGGGCGCGCCGAGGCTCTCCGGGCTCACTTACGCGTTGATCGGTCCCATTCAGGGGTTCTATGGCGCAAGGCAGGGGAATCGGCGGAAGGCGATCGTCGCGCGCATGGACGCGCAGGACACTACGACTTAAGCGCCATCACACACCACGCAGCGCGTGAACTCGTACGCGGTGCTCATGACGCCCGGCCCTTCCTCAGCGCCAGAGGGCGCGCACCGGCGCCACGCGTGAATCGATCAGCGCGATCACGGCCGCCGCATACTGCGGCGCGCTCCAGCCACGCGCGCGCAGCATGCCCGCCTCGACGAGAGCCTCGCGCCGCAACGCATCATGCCGCAGCGACCGGATCGCGGCCACGAACGCACCAGGGTCGAACGGATCGACCAGGATGCCCGCCGCGCCGACCTGCTCCGCGGCACCCGGAATATCCGCCGCGATCACGGGGCATCCGAGCGCCATCGCCTCGAGCGCCGCCGTGGTGCCTCCGCAAAGTGAGGGGTGGATCATCGCCTCGGCATGCTGGTAGAGCGCGACGAGCCGGTCGCCATCGGGTACGCCCACATGGATCACGCGCGACGCCACCCCGAGCGCCTCGGCCTCGCGCGTCACGTGCGCGAGCGTGCCGTGGTCCGCGCCGGCGAGCACGAGCAATGGCTGCGCCGCCATGCCGCTCATCGCTGCGAGCACGCGGACTGCCGTCACCTGGTTGTTCTGCGCGGAGTAGGTCGCCGGATAGAACAGGTAGCGCGACGGGATGTCGGCCGGGCGAGGCAGGCGTGGATGCTCGCTCGCGTCCATCGCGAACGACGGCGTCGGTGGCGGGACGACGTGCGTGCCGCCGGGTGGGGCGCCGTATGCCTCGCGCACGGCGAGCGCGCTGGCGTTCGAGCTCACGATCACGCCGACGGCGCGCAGAACCACTTCCTCGATCAACCGGTCGCGCTCACGCCAGTCGCCATCGGCCGCGACGTCGCGAAACCATGGCATCGTACGATGATGCAGGTCTCCGATCGTGGCGACGTACGGCAGGTCGAGCGGCACCAGCACGCTGCCCGGCATCCACGCGCAGTCGGCACCCGCCGCCACGAGCGCATCGTTGAGCAGCGCGGCAAAGGGCGGACGCTTGCGCCGCCGGATCAGCCGCTTCGCGCGTCGCCACACGCGCCGGTGCATCCGCGTGCGCCGCACCGAGCGCACGAAATCCACGCGCGACTGCGCGCCGCAGTCCGCCACGAGCGCGCGCATCGGCCTGCTGTCGGGATAGAGCAGGAATCGGTGCCGCGACGGCACCAGCAACACCGCCCGCAGCACCTCGGCTTCGCGTTGCGCAGTCGCGTCGGGCTCCTTGCCCCACTCGCTGCAGATGATGGCGATGCCAAGGGGAGTCGTGGTCATGCGGGCTCGATGGCGACGTCGAAGCGAGGGGCGTATGCGGCGGCCGGCCAGCCCGGCCAGCGATTGTAGCCGGCGTCCGCGTTCGGGGTAACCTCGAAGCGGACGACAGCGTCCAGCCGGTCCACGAACTCCGTGGTGGTCCTGAGCGTGAGGCTCAACGTGTACGCCCCCGGCCGAAGCTGAAGGTGGTGCAGCCGGATCGTGACCTGGCGCCTCTCGCCCACGGCAAGGTCGATCCAGCCGTCGGCCGTGTCGGTGGAGATGCCCATCGCGGGCCGGCCGTGCTCATCGATGGCCTCCACGCCGAGCAGTGCGCGCGATACAGGTGCCGACGCCTCGATCGTGACGACCAACTGCAACGTGCTGCCCGGCTCGATCGCACCGTCGCCGACGCGAATGCGCGTGCATCGCGCCGCACCCTGCTTCGCGCGGGGCAGCGTCGTGAGGTCCACGGCAGGCGACGTCGTGGCCGTCGCGATGCCGGACGAGTACAGGCGCGTGATCTCCGGCGCCGGCGCATCCGCGACGACCCTGCCTCCGCTCATGAGCAGCGCGCGTGAGCACAGGCTCGCCACCGCGGCGAGGTTGTGGCTCACGAAGAGCACCGTGCGCCCCTCGCGTTGGCGCACCTCGCGAATCTTGCCGAGGCACTTCTCCTGGAATGCCTGGTCGCCGACGGCGAGCACCTCGTCCACGAGCAGGATGTCCGCGTCGAGGTGCGCGGCGACGGCGAACGCGAGCCGCACGGCCATGCCGCTCGAGTACCGCTTGATGGGCGTGTCGAGGAACGCCTCGACACCGGAGAACTCGACGATCTCGTCGAACCGCTCGCGAATCTCCGAGCGGCGCATCCCGAGGAACGCGCCGTTCAGGAACACGTTCTCGCGCCCCGTGAGCTCGGGATGAAAGCCCGTCCCCACCTCGAGCATCGAGCCGACGCGACCGTATACGTCCACGCTGCCCGTCGTCGGCGTCGTCACCCCGGCGATGATCTTGAGCAGCGTCGACTTCCCCGCGCCATTCCGTCCCACGAGGCCGAGGATCTCGCCCTGCGCCACCTCGCACGTCACGTCCTCGAGCGCGGTGAACTGCGCCGGCGGCACGCCGCGCGAACGCGCGACCCAATCCGTCATGGTCTCCGCGAGCGTGGACCCCCGGCGCCCCGCCACTCGGTACGACTTCCCGATGCCGCGGATCGACAGCGCCGTCCGCGCGCCGCTAGATGACGTCGGCATACTGTCGGTCCTGCCGGAGGAAGAAGTGCGTCCCCATCACGAGGATGAGCAGGCTCGCAATGGCCGCGCCGCCCACCGCGGCCCACGGCACGCTGCCACGCCCGAGCAGGGCGGCCCGCAGGCCGTCGAGCAACGGCGCGACGGGGTTCAGCAGGTAGAAGCGCCGCAGGTGCGCCGGCACCACGGACACGCCGTACGCCACCGGGCTCGCATAGAGCAGCAGCTGGATCAGGAAGGGCATCACGTACTGCACGTCGCGATAGCGCACCGCCACGGCCGCGGCGAACAGGCCCAGCCCGAGTGCAAGCACCTGGAGGACGAGCATCAGCACGGGCACCGCCAGCAGCGACGCGAGCGGTGGGAGCTCGCCGCGCACTAGCAACACCAGCATCAGCAGCGTGAAGCCGATCGCGAAGTCCAGCAGCGACGCGAGCACCGATGCGGACGGCAGCATCACGCGCGGGAAATACACCTTCGTCACGAGCGACGTGTTGCCGATGAGCGAGATGCTGCAGCGCTGGAGCGTGTTCTGGAACGAGCTCCACCCGATGAATCCCGCGAACACGAACAGGAAGTACGGCGCGCCATCACTCGGCAGCCTGGCTACGAGCCCGAACACGAGCGTGAACACGCCGCTGGCCAGCAGCGGCAGCAGGACGACCCACGCGACGCCCAGGGCGGTCTGCCGGTAGCGGAGCCGGACGTCGCGCAGCGCGAGCGTGAGCCACAGGTCGCGATACCGCCACAGCTCGGCCCAGTCGAGCGGTGTGCGCGCGAGGTCCGACCGTATGCGGCGAAAGGGCTCCGCCTCGGCATGGTGCGCCGTGTGTGGGACGGTCGGTTCGGGCAACGGGACCAGGAGCCAGGGAAAGGGAAGCGTGGCGCAACCCATGAACTGACTGATAATTTTGCACCGATGCACACGCCTCCGCAGTCACCCGCGTTCGTCGCCCTGCTGTCCGATGGCATCCGCTACGAGCGCGGCGGCGTCGTGCACCGCGCGCGCGAGTGCTTCGAGGCCGTCGCGCGCAGTGAGGCCGAGGACCCGGCGTCGGCCGCGGAGGCCTGGTGGCGGATCGCGAACCTCCACCGACTGCACTCGTCGTGGGAGGACGCCCTCTCGGCGGCGCGCCGCAGCGCGGGCATCGCGCGCGAGCATTCGCTGCCGGACGTCGAGGCGGACGCCCTCAACATCGAGGGCGCCATCTGGATGACGCGCGGTGACTACGCCGCCGCGCGCCCGCTGTTCGAGCGCACGCTCGAATTGGCCTCGACACACAGCACGCGAGCGAAGGCGCTGCAGAATCTTGGCGGCATCGCCGGCGAAGAACGCGCCTTCGGAGAAGCGGAGCGGCTGTTCCAGGCGTCCCGCCAGGAATACGCGTCCGACGGCGATGCGCGG
>JBDSTA010000147.1:0-13038 GCA_039928475.1 Gemmatimonadaceae bacterium
ATACGGTAGGCTGCGCGGCAGCAATCTGAAAAGCGATGAGGAGGGCGATCAATTTTCTGCTATTCCTGTTGTCATGCCGAGCATTTTGTCATTCCGAGCGCAGCGAGGAATCTGCACTTGTCGCCGCAGGGTGGTACACGCCCCTCACTTCGTTCGGGGCGACAACATGGTCATTCCGAGCGCAGCCCGCGGAGACGTGAGGAAGGGATGTCAGGGGCATCGACGCGGGCGGGGATGAGATGCGAAAAATACCCGCGCGGACGACCCCCCGCATCGCCCTACTGCGTCGGCGTCGTCAGCTCGGGATACTTCGCAACCACCGCGGCGAGCGCGCCCCTCTTCCCCGATAGCGTCTCGTCGAAATACGCGCGCACGGCGGACGTGATCACCGTCCACCCGCGGGTCGGCTCGATGATCCGTCCACCGAACCGCGTGATCGCCGTCGGCATGACGAATGCCGCGTCCGAGAAGCTGAAGTGCCCCGTGCCTGCGACGAACGCCACGCGCAGCGGGCCGCGCGAGCGCGCGACGAGCGAGTCGAAGCCGATGCGCCCGCCCTCGCCGCGCTTCACCCACTCCGCGCGCGTCATGCCGCGGCGCGCGAGCGTCGTGTCGTCGTAGATCGGCTGGCTCCGCAGGAAGAGCGTCGGCTTCGTCACGCCATGCTCCACGAACGCCGCCATCGGCTTGCCGTCCGGACTCGAGACGCCACCGTCCATGTTCACGCATGCCTTGAGGCGCGCGTCGCTCTCGCACGCCTGCACCGCGACGATCCCGCCCGACGAATGTCCCGTCGCGCCCACCTTCGCCCAGTCCACCGACTTCGACATCGCCCCCGCGGCAATCGCGTCGAGCGCGTACGAGATGTCGCGTGCCCATCCCGTCGCGTAGCGCAGGTGGCCGGCAGGCTCGCCGGTGACACCCGCCGTATCGGAGATCGTGCGCCCGTCGGGGAGCACCATCATCCCCTGGAGCGGACTCTCGACCATCGCCACGATGTACCCGTGACTCGCCAGCTCCTCGGCGATCGATGTGTAGTTCGCGCGCGCGACGCCGAGTCCAACGGAGTAGGCGACGAGCGGAAAGCGACCCTTCGCGACAGACGCGTTCATGAACGAGTGCGTGCGCACCGTGCGCCACGCGATCAACGTCGTACTGTCCATCCCGTAGTACGAGTCGCGGAGCAGCACCTTGCCCAGCTCCCCTTCATATAGATAGGGCGCGGCGCGGGCCGCACTCGTGCGAACCGCCGGGTACCAGAGCTGGAGCGTGATCGGTCGCGCGCGCGGGAAGTCAGCGTCGCGCCGCGTGGTGTCGGTGAGGGACGTGACGCGCGTGCCGACGACGTATGAGCCAGTCGGTGCGGGAAGCGGCGACACCCGAGCGCCCTGCGCCACCACGAGCGACGGCGCGAGCATCAGTGCGAGGCAGAGCGATGACGAGCGCATGCGGTGAACCTATCCACAGCGTGTCGTCATGCGCCACTCAGGGCAACGCCGTGCAACACAGGTTCCCGCCCATCGGCGTCACCCTCGGCACCGCCGTCGCGCGCAGCCTGCGCGCGCGATGTCGCAGGAGCGCCGCCCCCACCGCTTCGGCCATGACGTCAGGCGCCACCGGCGCCTGCAGCACGCGCATCACCCTGCAGTCATTGCGCGCGAGCTCCATCACTTCCTCGTCCGGCGTGTGGACGACGATGATCTGCTCCGCGTCCGGCGAATGCGCACGCAGGCGCTCGACGAACGACATGCCGCCAACCTGCTCGCAACGCTGGTCGATGATCATGAGGTCGTACGCTTCCTCGGCGAGGGCGGAGTCGACTTCACACCCCGTCGCGAGCAGGATGAAGTCCCGGTCACCGTCGAGTGCGTACGGGAGTGCCAGGAGGTCGCTGACGTCGTCGCCGACGCAGAGGATGCGCGCGGTGCTGGTATCGCGGGACTCGGTAGCGATAGCTGCGTCCATTGGCGCCTTGGCGTAGGAGAGGTCTACGCGATCCCTCAAGGCTATTTTTGCACCATTTGTTACACGCCAACTAAATCGTTGGTACTATTTCGTTTGCCTCACCAGTTCGCCAGCTTCTGCGTACAAGATCCGCATTGGAAGCGGTAAAAAGTGTCCATAACGTTGGACGCTTTCGCCCAGGGTCCATCGCGATCATCCCTGCTCCGATGACGCTCGTGTGACGCCTCCGCAGAAGTTGCCTCCTCCCTTCGCAGAGGAGTCACCAGTGCCCTACACCGTCTGGAGCAGGGGCCGCCTGCTCGGCCACAGCGACCTCGAGTTTCGCCAGTGCTTCCCCCTCGCGCGCACCGGGTGGTTCCACCCGGTCGAGGGCGCCGAGCCGGTCCTCGAGGTCTTCAACGAGCCGCGCCGCGTGATCCTCCACGCGCGCGATAACCACAAGGAGCTCGTGCGCGCCGACCTCGCCGCCACGAGCGATCGCGCCGAGGCGCTCGAGCTGGAGCTCCGCGGCGACGACGGTCAGGTCGTGAGGACGGAGGACGTCTCCATCCGCGACATGGACCTCACCATGGAATTCGCGAAGATGTCCGACGCGCGCGAGATGTTCGAGTCATCCCCTGAGGCGGAGCTGCTCGGCCTCGCCGAGGGCGAGGACATCGGCAGCGACCTGTTCGACTTCGCCGACGTCGATGATGACGAGCCGTACGAGGTGGACGAGGAGATCGAGTGGCCGAAGTATCAGCTGACCGTGTGCTTCATCGGCCACGATCGCGCGATGCGCGCGCTGTGTGCCGCGCGTCACGTGGGTGACGGGGAGGTGTGACCGTCGGCACGGTGTGTCATTACGTATGTATTGACACACTGGGCGCCCGGGTGAATACTCGGAAGTGCCCTCCAAGTCGCTGCAACTGCAGATCCGCGTCACCCGGGCGCAGAAGGAATCGCTTCGGCGTCGCGCGCGCGCGGCCGGCCTCGATGTGTCCGCATACGTCCTGTCGCGGGCCTTGCCGCCAGCCGATGTCCGCTTTGCGGCAATCCTTGGCTCGATCCAGAAGACCGACGGCGGGCGCGCTGCATTCGCGGAGTTGAGTGACTTCCTCAGCGCGTTGACCCCGGCCGAGTTCAGTGATGCGGTTCGAGAGGCATCACTCGTTCGCTTCCCGCCGCTGCTCCAGAACATGGTGGCAGCCATGGTCGAGCTGGCGGCAGCGCAGAGGTCCGTCGCTCCCCCCGAATGGACCGCTGACGTCGAGCCCCTTGCCACGCCCTGGTTCGCGACGCCCATGGCGAGCCTCCGGCTGTACCTCCTCCAGGCGTCACCGGTCGCGTTCAAGCGGCGCAACCTCTTCGTCGATGCCAGCGTTGGCGATCGTGTCTGAATCGACGACGCTGTCCACGGCCGACATCCGGAAGCTCCTGCGCCTGCTGAACGACGAGCTCGCACTCTCGGGCGCCAACGGTGAGGTCTACCTCGTGGGTGGCGCCGTGATGTGCCTCGTCTTCAGCGCGCGCGGCGCCACGCGAGACGTCGATGCGTTGTTCAGGCCGTCGCGCGTGGTGCGAGACGCAGCCGCACGCGTGGCGGTTGCCGCAAGAGTCCCGGAGACGTGGTTGAATGACGCCGTCAAGTCGTTCCTGAGCCCGCGCGGCGAATTTGACGACTACCTCGAGCTCTCGAACCTGAAGGTTTTCGTCGCCCAGCCGGCATACCTGCTCGCCATGAAGTGCCTGGCCATGCGACTCGGCATCGAATTCCACGATCTCGACGACGTGCGCTACCTCCTCAGGTACCTCAACGTGACGAGCGCAGAGGAGGCACTCGCCATCGTCACGCGTTACTACGACGCGGCGCAGATTCCCGTCAAGACACGGCTGGCACTCGAGGAGTTGCTCCCGCGTCCGTCATAGGAGTCGTGATGAGCGCGCGGCGGCCAGTCTCCGCGCGAACTCCGCCTCGAGCGCCGGGTGCACCGGCCCAAGCGCCTCCACCACCCGCGCCGCCCACTCGAAGTAGCTCCGCCGCCGCTCCACCGACCACGACGGCGGCGGCGCATGCGCGATGTCGTGCACGTTGCACGTCTTGTCCGCGAGACGAATGAGCTTCGCCCGCGGCGACTTGAACGGCGCCTCGATCTCCTGCCGGTGCTTCTGCTCCGCACTCGTCAGCGCGCCGTCGTCCGTCACCTCGGCGACCAACCCGGCGATCGCCGCGCCGAACTCCTGCTCCAGCTCTTCGTTCGTTGTGTTCGTGTCCTCCACCGTATCGTGGAGGAACGCCGCAGCGAGGACCTCGGCGTCCGTCACCCCACCGAGCGTGGCGAGCAGCGTCGCCACGTCGATGGGGTGGTTGATGTACGGCACATCCTTGCCGCCCTTCCGGCGCTGGTGCACGTGCTTGCGCGCTGCGAATTGCAGCGCGCGGTAGAGGACATCATCCACGTCGCGCCTTTCCTTCCGACGTCCGGTAACGCATCGCCGTCTCGGCGACGTAGAACGACGCCTTGAGCTCCATCGCGGACATCGGTGCCTGCGTGTACATGACCATTTCACTGCGCAACCCGCGCGCCATCGCGCGCAGCTCCGCGTCGTCGCCCGCGTATTCCATGATGCGTCGCGACGTGCCCGTCAGCACGCGATGCGCACGATCGTAGTCGCCGTGCCGGTTCGCTTCCGTCGCCTCGGCGCGTGCGCGCGCCACGTACTGTCGTCCCACCTCGCGGTCCACCCGACGATCGCGTGGCTGCTCGTCATTCGCCGCGTGCGTCGCGAACGTGAACGCCTGCCGGCGCTCCTCGCCATTGATCGACGCAACGACATCGAGCTGCGTGTCCACCGCTCCCGCCGGGAACGTGAGTCGGAACACCAGCTCGAGCTCCTGCTCCGACACGAGGTCGCCAAGTTCGACCGTGTATCCCGTGCGATTCTCCGACCGCCGCGCGCGGAACCCGCCGAGCACCTCGGCGCGCACTTCGGGTGGCAGTGCGAGCGCCAGCGTCGCCGACGGCACGACCACCTCGAGCGCCTCGCCGAGCTCCGACGTCACGAGGTCGACGATCTGCGCGGAGCGCTGGATGAACCAGAAGTTGCCGCCGCCTTCGCGGCTGATATCGCGCAGAAGGACCTCGTCGAAGTCCGCGCCGACGCCGAAGCACGACGTCGCGATCCCGCGGCGCTTGAGCTCCGTGGCGTGGTGCACGAGCTTGCCGCGGTCCGTCTCGCCCGCATTCGCGAGGCCGTCGGTGAGCAGCAGCACGCGCGTCGTCGTCCCCTCGGCGATGTGATCCGCGAGCTCCTGCGCGCCGAGCATCCAGGCGGAGCACATGTTGGTGGAGCCGCGCGGGGCGACCTGCTCGAGCGCGCGCAGTGCGCGGCGCTTCGCGCCCGGCGTCGCGGTGAGCGAGGGCGCGAGCACGTCCACGCGATCGTCGAAGACGACGAGGCTGAAGCGGTCGTCGTCATGCAGCAGGTCGAGCGACTTGCGCACGGCTTCGACCGCGAGCGGGAACTTGTCGTCGCCCGCCATGGAACCCGAGCGGTCCAGCGCGAAGGAAACGTTCACCGGCATGCGCTCGGTGCGCGCCGGCGCCGCGGGCGCGGTGATGGACGCGAGCAGGAAGCGCACGCTCGCGCCCTGTGCGCGGATGAGTGAACGGTCGGCATGGAGTGAGAGCATCGTCGTCATTCCTCCTCGAAGATTTCGCGGGCGACGTCGAGCAGTCGTTCCACCTTACGGTTCTCCAGGCGGGGGAGCGGCCGGCGGATGTGGAGCTCGATGTCGGGGGCGATCGTGATGCGCTCCCACTGGGAGCGCGTTGCGGGTGCTGGCTCTTCGTACTTGAGGCGCGGCTCGTTGAGAACCTCGCTGATGTATTCGCGCGCGGAGCGAGGCGGCTCGGCGTACGTGCCGCCGGTCTCGATCCTTCGGCGTATCTCGCCGAGCGGGAGGTGCTCCTTCTGGAGGCGCTTTACCAGCAGGAGCCGGTCGAGGTGTTCCTCGGTGTAGTGCGCGCCAGGTCCGCGTGCCTCCGGTTTGGGGAGGAGTCCTTGCTGGATGTAGTAGCGGACGGTGCGGATGGAGACGCCGGCGCGGTCAGCGAGATCGGGGAGGTCGAGTTGGTCGCCCATGTCCCGATTGTAACAGTATGACGTGTGACTGTCAATACAGGTCGCCTGCAGCCTCGTCACTCGTCTCGGAGCGCCGTTTAGCTCAGCTCGAAAACTGGTACGCCCATCCGCTGCGCAATCGCCGTCATGCGTACGTCATAGCTCGCGAGCGAGACGCGCTGCCCCTGCCCGCGCAGGAACTCGAGCGACGCGAGGTGCATGGCGTCGAGGGTACGCGCAGGAAGTGGAAAGGTCTCCAGCGCCCGCGCCAACACCGTCGGTGCGAGCTCGACGAATGCGATGCGCTGCAGCAGCTCGCGCGCGATGTCACCGTGCGATTTCCCCAGGCCTCGCGCATTGAGGCGATTCCAGGTCTCGTACTCGAGCAGCCGGCTGCTGACCAGCGTTTCCTGCCAGATCGAGACTGGCGGCCTGCGGTCCTCTGCGAGCAATTGAGCGAGGACGACCGAAGTGTCGAGGTAGATCACCGGTCTGCGCGATCGTCGTCGAGCTGCCCGAGGATTTCAGCCAGTGGCGCGACCGGGATTCCGGCAGGCGGCCCCTCACGCACGACCATCGGCGCCGACAGCCAGCCGCGCCTCATCGCCTCCGCGAGCACCGCATCAGACACGAATGGCCCCCGACCCTGCGGCGGGCGGAGCTCCGCCACGACCCGGTCCCGATCAGTGACGAGCACCGTCTCACCGCTGTTCACGAGCCTGATGTACTCGCTCAGCTTGTCCTTGAGGACTTTCAGGCCGACAGTACGCATGACAACAAGGTAGCTTCCAGTGGCTACCTGTACAATAGTCGAGCGGAAGTTGCATAGAGGCCCAACCTTCGGGTTGGGTGCGCTGTCCGACCGTTGGATGATCACTCACCTCGCCCTTTTCGCGACGCTCGCCCTCCAGGCGACCCAGCCCTGCAACGTCGCCAGCGTTCGCGAGCGCGCGCGACGAGACGCCGGTGCCCTCACGGGACGGTACGTCTCCGGCGAGCAGGTCCTCTCTCTCGCGTCGTGCGGAGCACGGTCCGAAGCACGCGAGTCCATCGACAGCGTCGCCGTCTCCCCCGCCGAATGGGGCAGCATCGAGTTCGCCCTTCGCGCCTCGGCCGACTCCTTCGCCGTCGCCGATCGACCGCATCGCACGATCGTGCTGTTGCGGAATCCCGAAGGCCGCGTGATCTCCGTGAGGACGACCGGCTTCGGCATCGCGCCGCAATTCATCCGCGCGCCGAGTCGCGCGCCGTTGCTCGTGGAGCGCCTCCTGTTCGAGCGCGACGCCGACGATATCGCATCTGCCATACGGAACCAGAACGGCGAACCCGCCGCGCGAAGACTCGCGCTCACCGAACGCATCTTCTCACGCTTTCCGAGCCGGCGCGCGACGCTACTGGACGCAGTGCACACATTTGCTCGACGCGCGCCCAGCGACACGACGCTCGCACGCATGCGCGATGAATTCACATTCATCGCTCGCCGTGGCTCAGCGTCGCACGCCTCGAGCCCGATGCCGTCGTCGGCATGGAACGTCCCCTTCACGCCCAACGCGCTGCTCGTCCCACCATCGCGCGCCGAGCTCGACTCGGCAGCGCGTCACGTTGCGCGTCGCTCGCGGAAGCCCGACGACGTGCGCGAGCTCGCGCGTGAATCCCTCGTCGTGGGCCCTGACACCTTCACGGTCCGCATCATCTCGGACCGCGAACACTCCGACGACGGCCAGGCCTTCACGCACATCGGCGCGATCATTGTTCCCCTGCATCCCGGCGCAAAGTGTTGCGGCACGATCGTCGACGTGAAGGGCACGAACCCCAGCTACTCGCCCCTCACCCTCGAGCCCGGGCCGTCCTCTCTCCGCCTGCTCGGCAGCGCTGCGTCGTCGTACGTCTTCGTCGTGCCCTCCATCCGCGGCGAATTGCTCGAGGCGTTCGGCAAGGAGTATCACTCCGAGGGAAACCGTGTGGACGGCTGGGATGGCGGCGCCGAGGACGCGCTTGCGCTGCTCGAGGCCGCGGCGACCGTCGTTCCGCAGATCGACCTTTCACGGGTCTGTACCTACGGACGTAGTCGAGGCGGCACCGTCGCACTGCTCGCCGCCGAGCGCGACGGGCGTATCAAGTGCGTCGTCGCCATTTCGGCTCCGATGGACTGGTTCGACGCCATGTGGTCCGGCGGTGGCGACAAGAACATCGCCCTCGACCGCGCGCTCAGGTCGCACGCGATGCCATCGGACCTCAACGGGCAGTTCGTGGAGCGCATCGTCGCGCCGGTGTCGCGCGGCGAGTGGACGTTCGCCGACGCGAGGCGGGAGATGATCCTGAGTTCACCCCTGTATGGTGTGAAGCGGCTGCCGCCCACGCTCGCGATCTACGGCGCCGAGGATACGTCGGTGCCGGTCGCGAACGCCGCGCTGTTTTCGGCGGTGCTGGGCCGAAAGTCGGTCTTGATCATGCCCATGGCGGGACACGATGCGGACCCGGTCGAGATCGTCCGACGGATGCCAGCATTCCTGGCGAAGTACCTCGGCACGCCCGTGGGAGTGCGCCGACCAGGTGCCGACGCCCGGTAAGACGCATCGCCTACAATGGCTTTCCCAGCTCGCGATACCGGCACAGCGCGCTGGCACGCCAGAACACGTCACGGCTTCCGATGATCCTTGGATTCTCGAAGGCTCGGCGCTCGCTCGTCCTCCACGCGCGTGAGTACGTCGACAAGTCCCACGTTCATATAGAAGCTCGAGCGGCCGTGCCTGTGCTTGGCGAGAAACCCATCCGCTGTCAGCTGCTCGAGATACTTCGTGGCCGTCAGTCGCGAGACACTGAGGTCGCGCACGACGAACTCGATCTTCGTGTACGGATGCTGGAACAGGTTGTTGACCAGATCCTGGCTGTAGAACTTGCACCGCGCGCGGAGCCGTTGCTTGTAGTCCAGCAGAGCCGCCTGAATGTCGTTGATCGTGGCGATCGTCTCGCCTGCCGTATCCTCCACGCCGCGGAGCATATACAGGATCCATTCCTGCCATTCCCCCGTGTCACGCACGTTCTGCAGAAGGCGGTAGTAGTCACGCTTGCTGCGGACGATGTGTCGGCTCAGGTAGAGCACGGGAATGTCGAGGAGCCCCTGCTGCACGAGATAGAGGACGTTGATGATTCGTCCCGTGCGGCCGTTGCCGTCGTAGAACGGATGGATGCTCTCGAACTGATGATGGATGATCGCCATCTTCACCAACGGATCGGCTTCGAACGTATTGTCGTTGATGAAGCGCTGGAGGTCGCGCATCAGCGACTCGACATCCGACGGATCCTGCGGAGGCGTGTACACCGTCCGCCCGCGCGCGTCCTTCAGAACCGTTCCCGGCAATTTCCGGAATCCGGCCGAATTGCCTTCGATTGTGGCTTGAAGCTCCCTGATGATCCTATTCGTGATCAACGATTTCGCACGTACGGCGTCGAAACCGTGATTCATCGCCTGGACGTAGCGACGAACCTCCTTCGCCGCTGCACTGAGGCCCGAATCTGTTATTCGTTCCGCGCGAAAAAGCTCGTCGTGCGTAGTGATGATATTCTCGATCGCCGAGCTGTCCTTCGCCTCCTGAAGGGCGAGCGTGTTGATGAGGATCGCCTGGTTGGGGATCGAGGCCGCAACACCCTTCAACTCGGCAAGGCAACGGCCAGCGCTCACCGTCGCCTTCAGGATCGGCACCGTGTCAAATGCGCCAGAATCCAGCGCAGAAAGTCCTAGAACACTATACATGTTTGGGTATTGTGTATAGAATATGACGCTAATCTATACACATTACTTGGACATGCAAAGGATCTGTACTTCACGTCGCTCTTCAGCATCCTTTCATACGACGCATCCATGTCCTGAATCCATCGGCGTCACCCTCGGCACCGTCATCGCGCGAAGCGCCCGCGCCCTGTGCCGCAGCAACGCATCCTCCACCGCACGGCACAGCAGCTCCGCCGAAAACGGACCCTGCAACACACGCATCACCCGACAGTCGCTCTGCAGCATCTCGGAAACCCGTTCATCCACCTGGCGCGCAACGATGAGCCGCTCCGCGTCGGGCGAGTGCTGCCGCAGACGCTGGAGAAACGGAAGCCCGCCAATCCGCTCCGTATACTGATCGAGAATGATCACGTCGAAAGCGGGCTCGGCAGTCAGTGCTGCATCCACTTCATCTGCACTCGCGACAATCACGAAATCGAGCTCCACGTCGAGCCGCCACTGCATCTGGATCAGTTCGCCAAGATCGTCGCCTGCGCAAAGGACGCGCGCAACGGGGGAGTAGTCGTGCCATGCTGGAGCGGACATCGGCAGGCGGGTGAGGGTGGTCTTCGGGAACCCTCATAGGCGATCTTCGCACCGCACGTCGACGATGAGGTAAGTACCTTAAAAACAGGCACTTACCTCATCAGCACGCTACGAAATATGTGTGAAAATCCATCGCTGCAAAGGTTGCAACGTCCTCAATTCAGGACGGGCAGAAATGCCCGCCGGACCGCCGCGAATCGACGCGCGCAGTGCGCGACGCTTGGCGCCTGACGTCGCCGCGAGCGAGGGCATGAGCACGTCAACGCGATCGTCGAAGACGACGAGGCTGAAGCGATCGTCTTCATGCAGCAGGTCGAGCGACTTGCCTACGGCTTCGACCGCGAGCGGAAACTTGTCGTCGGGAGGTCGAGTTGGTCGCCCATGCCCGACAGTAACAGTGACGTCGTACTGTCAATTACTATCGACTCACTCGCTCGGCGCCGCTCCCAGCTCGCGATAGCGGCAGAGCGCATTCGCGAGCTTCATCTGCTTCGGCGTGCGACACTCCGGCTCGAAGAGCCGCCGGTTCGCGACGACGATCACCGCATTCTTCGCGCGAGAAGTCGCCACATTCAGGCGGTTCAGGCTGTAGAGGAATTCCATCCCACGCGGCGCATCCTCCGGGCGAGATGTCGCCATGCTGTAGATGACGACTGGAGCCTCCTGCCCCTGGAACTTGTCCACCGTCCCGACTCGCGCACCTTCGGGCAACGCGTCGATCAGGCGGCTCACCTGCGCATTGAACGGTGAGACCACGAGTACCTCATCGAGCTTCAGTGTGCCGGTCAACCGCGCGAATAGCCGCGCGACGACAGCTACTTCCTCATCCGAGGAGCTCGTGCGCCCTTCGTGCTCGACGTCGAGATACCAGAGGCCATCCATGCCAGTGTAATCCGTCTCGCCGGCGACGCGCTTCGACGTGAGCCTCGACTCGTAGAACAGCTCCGATGTGAGCGCGCAGATTTCGGGAGACAGACGCCACGTCACCGGGAGGAACAGTCCTCGATCAGCCGGGATGGTGAGATGTTCGCCGAGCACGTGCCGGAGGACGGATGCTTCCACGCCATCGGGATGACTTCCCTTGAGCGGCTGGTCCAACTGCTGCGGATCGCCGAGCAGCACCATGCTCTCCGCGGCGGCCGAGACGGCGATGGCGTTCGCGAGCGGCACCTGGCCCGCTTCGTCGACGAACAGTACGTCGACCGCTCCGGCCATCGCGGATCGCGCCCACAACCATGCCGTGCCGCCGAGGACGTCGGCTTCGTCGTCGGCCAGCACGCGCAAGGCTTCGTCGTTGTCGTCGATCCCGGTGATTCCTGCGGGCAAGTCGTCGCCATCGTCCGGGCATCGTTGCGCGATGCGCACGGTGGCATCCGTCTCGGCCACTTCACACAGGAGGTTGGAGATCACCTTGTGACTCGGTCCGAGCACGCCGACCTTCTTCCCCGCCTTTACGAGTGCGCAGATCATGCGTGCACCGGTGTACGTCTTGCCTGAGCCGGGCGGCCCCTGGATGGCGAGTACCGTGCGATCGAGCTTGCCCGCGAGCTCGACGGCGAGAAGCGATGCGTCCGCGTCTTCTGCCTGGTGAAACACACCTGCGGTGAGCCGCGGTGCCTCGTGCATCAAAAGCGCGCGCGCGATTCCGTTCGCACGATCCACTCCATCTCCCGGCGCCGCCGCGTCGCCGATCGAGGCGATTGCGTCTTCGATGCCATCGGTGGACACGTGCTTGAATGAGAACACTGCCTGCGGGTGAATGTTCGCCGCCGCCTTCCCTTTCTTCACGTCGATGGTGCGCGCAATGCGATCTACTTCTTCGACACCTCCGAAGGTTGTCGCGTCGCGATTCTTCAGCTTCGCGCCCCGGCGGATCTCCATTTCCTGCGGCGGATACCTATAGCGGTCGATGACGCTACCCGTCGGCCTTCTCGTCGTGCCGTGCAGCACGACTTCGATGCGCTCCACGAATTCCAATCCGGCAACTGCTTCTGATTCGTCGAGCAGCTCTTCATCCGTCGAGCCGAGCATCTCGTAGTACTTCCACCATCCAGCCTTCGACTCGCGACGGTGATAGTCGAGCAGGTGTGCCAGCATCCACCGCGCGTGATCAGTCGTCCCAGCGGCAGGTTCGCCATCGATACCGACAAGCAGCCGATCACGCAGTTCCGCCTTGCGACGCTGCCTGTCGTCCAGCTCCTTCGGCGGCTCCTCGGCCTTCGGCGTCGGTCGCGGGATCTCAGCGCCATCGGCGATTGCCTTCTGGCGCACCGTCTCCAGCCAGTTCCGCAGCGCGAGCGTGGAGACGCAATCATCTTGGTTGTAGCCCTCAACCGTGTCGCGCACGTTGGCGGGCAACAGGTCCATCGCGTCGACCGCCAACGCGTACTCGAACTGACGCAGGCTGCGCCCAGCGTCCGGCAGGGGCACGTCGCGCGTAAAGCCGTACAGGACCTCGAGGTTCTTGATCGAGTAGCGCTCGATACCGGCACGGATTCCCTGATGCACAACCGCGTAGAGGTCCACGAAGCGGCCGCCGCGAAGCATCGCGTCCAGCTCGTCCTCACGCGTCGCGTAGTGACCCATGAGCCGCTTGAACGCTGTCACCTCATAGGGCGCATAGTGATACACGTGCATGCCGGGGTGCTTCG
>JBDSTA010000148.1:0-5166 GCA_039928475.1 Gemmatimonadaceae bacterium
AGCGGCTCGCCGCGGGTGCGTCGTCGGTGCACTTCGCCGCGCGCCCGCGCTCGACGATCGAGATGCAGCGCATCGTCACGCCGCCGCTCGGCGTGCCCATCTACGAGGCGCCGGCGCCCTCCATCGCGACGCCCTCCGAGGGCATGCCGGAGATGGAGTTCGGCGACGTCCTGGACGACCCGCTCGGCGAAGCGCTCGCGCGCGCGACGCCGCGCTCCACGCAGTCCATCCAGATGCCCAAGCACTCGGACGGTGCGGGCGGCGGTGGCCTGTTCGCGCAGTTCGCGGCAACGCGCGCGCCCACCGAGTCGCCCGACGAGCTGCTCCGCAAGCTCGAGGCGTCGCTCGACCCGCATGTGCATGCGAACCTCCTCGACGACCTCGTCGTGCACGCCGAGAACGCCGCGAAGGAGCACAAGCCGCTCGTCGTGACGGAGATCCTCTCGCGCGTGGGCAAGCGCGAGGCGCAGCTCGCCGACCAGGAGTCGAGGCGCATCTTCAACCTGAGCCTCCGCAAGATGGCGAAGCCCGCCATCATGCGCGCCGTCACGGTGCAGCTCGCGATGGACCCCGAAGATCGCGACGACTACCTCGCCATCCTCACGCGCGCGGGCGAGGAAGGCTCGGACGCCCTCATCGAGCAGATCGGCGCCGTGGCGCACCAGCGCGATCGTCGCGTCTACTACGACGCACTGCTCCAGCTCAAGTCGGGCGTGTCGTCGCTGATGCACATGCTCGGTGACCAGCGCTGGTTCGCCGTGCGCAACGCCGCGGAGATCCTCGGCGAGATGCACGTGAAGGAGGCCGAGAAGCCGCTCACGGAACTGCTGCGCCACGAGGACGAGCGCGTCCGGCGCGCCGCGACGGGTGCACTCATGCGCCTTGGCACCCAGAAGGCGATGCAGGCCATCCAGTCGGGGCTGAACGACTCCTCGCCGGAGATGCGCTCGGAGGCCGGCGCCGCACTCGTGTCGCGACGCGACCCGCGCTCCACGCAGATGCTGCTCACGGCACTCGACGCCGAGAAGGACGAGCAGGTCCAGTGCGCCTTCCTGCTGTCGCTCGGCAGGCTCGGAACGACGGAGGCTGTGCAGCGGCTCATTCGCAGCGCGGAGGCCGAACGCGGCCTGTTCAAGAAGAAGACGACGGCCGTGCGCGTCGCCGCCGTGCATGGGCTCTCCGAGGCGCGCACGATGGAGGCCACCGACATGCTGCGCCTGCTCCAGACCGATCGCGACGTCGAAGTGAAAGATGCGGCCAAGTTTGCACTCAGCCGCATCTCGAAGGGCGCCGCCGCGAAGTAGCGCGCTGCCGCGCGGTTACCGCGCGGTAAAGTCCGTGTCCTTGGTGATGGCGCGGCAGAACTCGGCGATGAGCGTGGCGGCGTTGTCCACGTCCACCAGCGACACCATCTCGTTCGGCGAGTGCATGTAGCGGTTCGGGATGCTCACGAGCCCCGTGGCCACACCCTCGCGCGCGATGTGGATCGCGTCCGCGTTCGTCGATGTGTCGCGGCCGACCGCGTGCACCGCATACGCGATGTCGTTCGCCTTCGCGGTGTCGCGGAGGACGTTGTACACCACCGGCGAGATGAGCGCGCCCCGGCTGATGATCGGCCCGCCCCCCATCTTGTGCTCGCCGATCTCCTTCTTGTCGATGTTCGGGTGGTCGGTGGCGAACGTGACGTCCACGACGAGCGCGACCTGCGGGTTGATGGAGTGCGCGCAGACGAGCGCGCCGCCGCCGTGCCACGCGATCTCCTCCTGCGTGGTGGCCGCCGCCACCACGCGCGCCTCGCCGGGCTTCTCATTGTACCGGCGCAGCGCCTCGAGCACGATGAACGCGCCGATGCGGTCGTCGATGGAGCGCGACACCAGGCGGTCGTTCGGGAAGTCGAGCGAGCGAGAATCGAGCACGCCCGGGTCGCCGATGCTGAGCCGCTTTTCCGCCTCGTCCTTCTTCACCGCGCCGATGTCCACCCAGAGGTCGGAGAACTTGCTCGCGTGCTCGCGATCGTCCGCCTTCATGAGGTGGATGGGCTTCTTCCCCACGACGCCGAGGACGTCGCCCTCGTTGCCGAGGAAGCGGATGCGCTGGCCCACGAGCACCTGCGGATCCCAGCCGCCGATGGGCGCGATGTAGATGAACCCGTCGTCGTCGATGTACTGCACGATCACGCCGATCTCGTCGATGTGGCCGTCCAGCATGATCGTGGGATACCCGCCCGGGTTCACCTCGGCCATGCTGTTGCCCGCGACGTCCACGGACACCTTGTGCGCGAATGATTCGGCTTCCGTGCGCCAGGCGCGTGCGGCAGCGGTCTCGAAGCCCGACGGGGCCGGCGCGTCGAGCAGACGCTTGAGGAAGCTGAGCGAGGACGGGCTGATCATCTCGGCGCGGGGCAGGGGGTTCAGGGTCGAATGCTAGCCCCGGCACTGGCGAGGTGGAAGTGCGAAAATCGTGTAGCTTTCACCCTTCCAACGCGCGGGATACGCGCTCACTCAGCTTGGGATGCGACATGCAATTCGTCTTTCTGGCAATCGGGCTCTGCGCTGGTCTCCTCTCCGGCCTCTTCGGCATTGGCGGCGGCATCGTGATCGTCCCCGCGCTCCTGTTCTTCGCGAAGATGTCGCCGTCCACGGCCACGGGAACGTCCCTCGGCGCGCTACTGCTGCCGGTGGGCGCGCTCGGCGCATGGCAGTACTACAAGGGCGGCCACGTGGACGTCATCGCCTCGCTCCTGATCGCACTCGGGCTGTTCCTCGGTGCGTACTTCGGCGCGCGCGCTGGCCTGTCGCTCAATCCCACCACGGCCAAGAAGTCGTTCGCCGTGTTCCTGCTCCTCGTCTCGGCGCGGATCTGGTTCACGGCATGAAGAAGGGGCGCCAGACGCGAGTCTGACGCCCCCGGTTCATCACGAGCCGTTCGTCAGGCGCGCGTTGCGCGACGACGCACGGCTCCACCAACGAGCAGCAGCCCGGTGGCCGTGAGCACGAGGCTCGCGGGCTCCGGCGTTGACGTCACCGCATTCGCGGTGATGGACGTGTTGCCGACGAGGAGTCCGTCGGTGGTGTTGTCACCCGTGACGTGGAAGCGAAGCTCGTTCACGCCCGACACCCAGCCCGTGTTGATCGTCTGAAGCGGTCCGAAGCTGAACGGAACGCCGCAGTTTCCGGAGCTGGCACCGCCATTGAGGCTGTAAGGGCCACCGCTCCCTGCGTTGTTGTCGAGCGCGCAGTTGAACGTCATCGACGTCGTGTTCGGGTCGTAGCCGGTGAGGTCGATGAACGTGCGGAACAGGTAGTCGCCGCCGCCGCCTGAACCGCTCAGCGTCGCGCTGATCCACGAGTACAACGCGGTGCCCGGCTGCCACGAGCCCGGTGGACCCTGGACCTGGAGCGCAGAGCCCCAGGTGCCGCCGCCGTTGGTGGAGACCTGCCATGCGGCGTCCTGCTTCGCGCCGTTGAGGTTCGACGCAGCGCCCGTGTTGTTCACGGTCTGCGCGGCGAGGAGCGCCGGAGTCGCGATGAGCACAGTCGCGACGGTGAGGATAGTTCGCCTGAGTCTCTGCATGCGTGCCGTCCTGGGGTGAGGAGGGGTAAGACGTGCGGCGGCGGCACCCGGGGGGATGGCCGTCGGCTGTACCTGAGTATCACGCCACCCAGTGACAGCGATTCTCATCTTGTGTCTTTCTGGGGAGCCGTGCAAGAGCACTCAGCTGCGATGACGGTCCCGTACAGTCAGGATGACCGAGAGCGCGAGTCCAACGCCGAGCGCGAGCAACGTGAATCGCAGGATGTCGGCAACTCGTCCGCCACTCGGTGACGCCGTCGGAACGACCGCGGAGTCCAGCATCACCAGGCGACTGGGCCAGTTCGGCATGCGGGCGATGTACTTTCGCGCGATGCTGTTGAGCGCACGTGCCGCGCCAACCGCCGAGGTGTCCTCGAGGCGAAGTGTCACGAAACGGCTGCCGCTGGCCTGCGTGATGGTCAGCCTCCCAGTCGCCGGCGCGACCACGATGCTGCGCATCTCACCCGCATAGTCCCGCTGCGCTATGCCCTCGACCCACAGGGTCGCGTGCGCCTCGTAGCCGCGGTGACCGTACCGCGACACGGCGAACGCACCCAGCGCGCCGAGGAGCGCGAACACGCTCGCCACCCACGCGTATCGGTTGAAGGTCGCCAGCCAGGGTTCGCGCTCGGTCATGGCGCCACGATAATGCGTTCGTGCTCCCGCGTCGAGCGAATTCATTGCGTCGCCCCCTCCGCACGCCGCTGCGCAACGGCGTAGAGCAGGGCGAGACCCACGACGAGCCAGAGCGCCGACGCGCCCGTCCACCGGGAGAAGGACGGCAGCGTGATCGTGGGTGAGCCGTCAACGACTCGCTCGACGACCCCAGCCATCGCCGCCATCGCTCCGTAAGTGCCGTTGCCCACGCTGGTCATCGCACGCGCGATGTCGCGCGAAGGCCCGACGTAGAGCTCGTGAAGCAGCGAGACCATCGAGGCGTAAAGCAGCGGAAGCCCGAAGATCCACACGAACGGCCGCTGCGTGGCCACCGTAGCCGCGGACGCCAGCGCATACGCGACCGTCGTGGCGGTAAACGGCACGAGCCATTCCCACCACGTGAAGCCGGCATCGTAACGCTGCGGCGCGCCGGTCATCCGCTCGGCAATCGCCTTCACGAGCACCATGCCGATGAGGAAGAGTGCCACCGTCAGCATCAGCCAGAGCCAGCCGCCCAGCACGCGAAGGAACACGTGCCGCGTGCGTGAGACCGGCATGGCGCTGAAGTAGAGGCGGTGTGACGGATCCTCGTCCTGCCAGATGATGAGCGGATACAGCAGCGCCAATCCGGACAGGAGAATCGAGACCTGCGGCGAGAAGGTGAAGTTGACCTTGGCGCAGGCTTGATACTGTTGACACGCCTCGTGGGTCATCCAGGCCATGCGGAGCGCACCCGCAGCGATGACGCAGAGGACGCACGCGAAGACGATCCCGGCGAGCCGCGCACGCAATCCCGTGAGGCGAAGCTGCTCCGCCAGGATCGCACGCGTGGACGGCGCAGGATGAAGGACGATGCTCATGGGTGGACTGACTCCTTGGGGTTGAGCATGGCGACGGTGGCATCGTGAAGGCTGAGCGGCGCGGAGTCGCGCACGG
>JBDSTA010000149.1:0-4939 GCA_039928475.1 Gemmatimonadaceae bacterium
TCACGTCGCTCTTCACCGCGGTCTCCACGACGAAGGGCCCGGCCGCGCGGCGCCAGTCGAAGCTCGACGACGCGCCGTAGGTGTAGCCGTGCGCCTCGCGCAGGTTCAGGTTGATGCGCGACGAGAACAGGCCGCCGAGCACCGCGTTCATCACCATCGCATCGAAGTAGCCCTCGACATTTCTCGGCAACCCACGATGCCCGACACGGAGCTCCGACTGCGGCGCGTCTGCCTTTGCCACGATGCGCACGTACTTCCCCGCGCGTGCGGCATCGACACCCGCTGGCGCCGCAGGCGGCTTCTCACCCACCCAGTCCCCGAACAGCCGGTCGACGAGCGCGGACGCTGCCTCCATCGTCACGTCCCCTGCAAGGACCACCGTCGTCCCCGCTGGGCGATAGCGCGCCGCATAGAACGCGGTCACGTCATCTCGCGTGAGCGCGCGTACACTCGCCGCGTCGCCTTCCTCTGGCGTCGCGTACCGAGCGTCATCCTCGTACACCGCCTGCGAGAACTGCTCGTCGGCCAGCCCGCGAGGCTCGGCGAGCTGCTGCAGCAGTTCCGCGAGTCGCTGTTCCTTGAGCCGCTGCACCTCCCGCTCCGGAAACTCCGGTGAGCGCAGCAGGTCGCGCATCAGCCCCAGTGCGTCGGGGAGCCTGTTCGTCGTGACCGTGAGCGACACCGACGCGATGTCCCAGTCCGCATGCGCTTCCACCGATGCGCCGATGCGCTCGAAGCGATCGGAAAGCGCCGCACCATCGAGCCCTGCCGCGCCCTCGAGCAGCATGCGCGCGGTGAGTGCCGCGACACCGTGCTGGCTCTCGCGTTCCGCAGACGCCCCTGCCTCCACGATCGCGATGGCCGTGACGAGTGGCAGCTTCGTCACCGGCGCGACGATGACACGAATCCCGTTCGGCAGCACACGCTGCTCGAATCGGGGAAAGCGATAGTCGCGCGGCGCACCGGGCACGGGCTTCTTCGTCGGCGCCGTGACGAGCGCACCGCCAAGCGTGTCGGTCATGGGGCCTCCGCCATCGCAAGGTCGTCCTGTCGCACCACGCTCGACTCTTCACGCGGCACGTAAATGAGGCTGGCGCGGTTTGCCCGGCCCAGTCTCGCCTTCGCGAACGCATTCACCTGGTCAGCCGTCACCGACCGGTAGCGATCCGCCTGCTGGTTCACGAGCGCCGGATCGCCGAAGTATGTCGCGAACATCGACAGGCGGTCCGCACGATCGCCGGCCGACTGCAGCGTCGCGATGAGCTCCGTCTCCACCAGGGCCGCGGCTCGCTCCACCTCTGCGGCCGTCACGCCATCTCGCTCCAGTCGGTCGAGCTCCAGATGCACCGCGTCTTCCAGTTGCGACACCGTGGTCTCCGGGCGTGCCGTGACGTCGACGACGAACAGATCACTCCCCTTCGCGAGATCGTAGGTGAACGCCGTCGCTTCGGCGGCGACCTGTTGCTCGCGCACGAGCACGCGATGCAGCCGGCTTCCCTTCTTGAGCCCGAGCACGGCACTGCACACGCTGGCCGCGTAGTACTCCTCCGAGCCGAACACCGGGGATCGCGATGCGATGAAGATGCGCGGCAGCATGACGTCGTCCTGCACGACGTCGCGTATCGGAGCGCCGTAGCTCGCCGGCAGCGACATGTCCGGCAGCGCAGGCCTTCGTCCACCCATGGGAATGCCGCCGAAATGCTTCTCGATCATGGTGCGCGCATCCTCGGGCTCGAAGTCGCCGGCGATGGAGAGCACGGCATTGTCGGGCGTGTAATACGTCGCGAAGAAATGCGCGATGTCCTCGAGGCTCGCTGCATCCAGGTCGCTCATCGAGCCGATCAGCGAGTGGTGAAACGGATGCTCGGCCGGGAAAGCCAGCGCTGGGAGCTTCTCCCACCACGTGCCGTATGGCTGGTTGTCCATGGACCACCGGCGCTCGTTCTGCACCACGTCGCGCTGCGTGTCGAGCTTCTGCTGCGTCATCGCGGGCAGGAGGTAGCCCATGCGATTTGCCTCGAGCCAGATGGCGAGCTCGAGCTGGTTCGACGGAACGGTCTCGTAGTAGTTGGTCCGGTCCAGCCACGTGGAGCCGTTGAGCGTGCCGCCGGCGCGCTGGATCAGCTCGAAATGCTCGTTGGCGCCCACGTCGGCGGAGCCCTGGAAAAGCATGTGCTCGAACAGGTGGGCGAATCCTGTTCTGCCGGTCCGCTCGTTCGCTGAGCCCACGTGATACCAGAGGTTCACCGCCACGATGGGGGCGGTGTGGTCCTCCGAGAGGACGACGAGGAGTCCGTTGGGCAGCCTGAACGTCTCGATCGGTATGCGCATGCTGCGTATTGTACTCGCACGCGCCTCGTTACAGGAGCGGAGCCGGACCCCGGAACACGACGGGGATGACGGCTGACGCCGCCACCCCCGTCGCACACTCCACATCACGACGTTACGGCGTCGGCGGCGCCCCGAGCACGTCTCGCGCGTCCTTTATGACGATCGGTCCGATGTTCAGCGCCCGCAGCCCCGGCTCGATCACCTTGCGGTCGCCGACGATCACGAGCGTGAGCCGGGCGGGATCGATGTACTTCTGCGCCACGCGCTGCACGTCCGCCTGCGACACGGCGCCCAGTCGCTGGACGGCCGTGTTATAGAAGTCGAGGGGAACGTCGTACGTCACCAGGGGCAACATCTGCCCGGCAATGCCGCGCGTCGTCTCGAAGCCCTGTGGCAATCCAAGTTGCAGGAATCGCTTTACGCGCTCGAGTTCCGAGGCAGGGATCGTGTCCCGGATCGACCGCAGCTCCTTCATGAACTCCACCAGTGCCGAGTCGGTCTTCGCGGTCACGACCTCCGCGCTGGCGATGAACGGTCCCGGTGACCGGCGATACGCAAAGCCCGACGACGCGCCATAGGTGTAGCCATGTGCCTCGCGCAGGTTCTGCATGAGGCGGCTGCTGAACGAGCCGCCCAGCAGCGTGTTCATCACCTGGAGGGCGAAGTAGTCGCCCGTCGTGCGCGGCGCACCGATCCCGCCGAGCCGGAACGATGACTGCGCGGCGCCCGGCTTGTCGACGAGGATGATCGTCGTCGCGCCCACGTTCGAGGCGGTCGTGCTGGCAACGGCCGGAATGTCGCCGCGTGCCCACCCGCCGAAGAGCGCCCGCGCCCGGCGCTCGATGTCATCCGGCTTCACGTCGCCCACGACGAGGAGCGTCGCATTGTTGGGGCGGAAGTACGTGCCGTAGAACTTGACGATGTCATCGCGCGTGATCGCCGCGACGGACAGCTCAGTGCCCGCAAGCGGGCGCCCGTACGGATTGTCACTGCCGTACAACGCAGCCGCGTAGGCGCGGTCCGCGATGGCCGCTGCGCGGTCGCGCTGCTGCTGCAGTGCGGTGAGGCGCGCCTTGCGCACACGCTCGAGGTCCGCCGCGGCGAACGCCGGGTGCAGCGCGACATCCGTCATCAGCGCGAGCGCACTGTCCATCTGCGCCGTCGGCGTGTGCAGCGACACGATGGACTGCTCCCAGCCACTTCCCGCGCCCATGCCTGCCCCGAGGAAGCCCTGCTGGTCGTCGATCTGTAGCGCCGTCCGCGTCGCCGTGCCTTCCAGCATCATGCCGGATGTGAGCGCCGCCGTGCCCGGCTTGCCCGCGGGATCGGCTTCGCCACCCGTACGCACCTGCAACAGCACGTCGGCGATGGGCAGCTCGTGCTGCTCCACGATGACGATCTTCAACCCGTTCGGCAGCGTGCGCGTCGTGATCGGCGGAACGGTGAGCGTCGGTGGTGCACCGAGCGTTGGCGGCTTCGTCAGGTCGATGTTCGAGGTGTTCGCCGGCGCGACGACGACTGGCGCTGATGTCGTCATCACCGGCGTACCACAGGCCATCGCCGTTCCGAGCGCGGCAGCAACACCGGTGCTGCGGAATGTCGCGCGCATCACTTGGCACCTCCCGACACCATCAGTTCCTTCTTCCCCGTTGGCACCACCGTCAACACCACCTTTGGCTTGGTGAGGTACTTCGCCGCAGCGCGCTGCACATCTGCGGCGGTCACCTTGTCATAGCGCGCCGCGTCCGCCTGGATGTAGTCCGCGTTGCCCGTGAAATAGTTGTACTCGTTCAACCGGTCCGACTTGCCATACACGGAGGCCATGCGGTCGAGGAACGCGGCCCGTCGCGAGTTGAGCGCGCGCGCCAGCTCGCGTGGCGTCACGCCATCCTTCACGACCCTGTTCACCTCCTCCATCACAAGCTCCGCCATGCGCGCTGGTGTCTGCCCCGGCTTCGGCGTCACGGCGATGTTGAAGTAACCGTCGAGCTTCGTGCTGTTGTTGAATGCGAGCACGTCCTGCGCAACCTGCATCTCGAAGACGAGCCGGCTGTACAGTCGCGAGTTCTTTCCGCCCGCCAGGATATCGGCGAGCACGTCCAGCGGCGCGTCGTCCGCAGCGAAGATCTTGCCCGTGTGCCAGGTCTCGTACACGCGCGGCAGCGTGACCCGGTCCTCGAACACGAGGAACGTGTCGCGCGCAATCTCGAACGCCGGAACCACGGGACGAGGCGGCAGCTGTGGTCCGCGCGGAATGCCCCCGAAGTAGCGATTCACCCACGCGAGCGCCGAGTCCCGGTTGAAGTCGCCGGCGATCACGATGCTGGCGTTGTTCGGCGCATAGTACGTCCGGAAGAACTGCTTCACGTCGTCGACGGACGCCGCCGTGAGGTCGGCCAGCGATCCGATCACAGGCCAGTGGTAGGGGTGCGTCGCGGGATACAGCGCCGCCATCACCGTCTCGTTCCACCGGCCATAGGGCACATTGTCCACGCGCTGGCGCCGCTCGTTCTTCACGACATCGCGCTGGAGGTCGAGCTTCGTCTGGTCCATCACCGGCAGCAACCGGCCCATGCGGTCCGCGTCCAGCCACAGCGCGAGTGGCAGC
>JBDSTA010000150.1:0-5263 GCA_039928475.1 Gemmatimonadaceae bacterium
TGCCGGTCACGACGTCCAGCGACGCTGCGGTGCCGAGCGTCTTCGCACCCTTGCTCGCGGCGCCGGCCGGAGCGGCCATGGCGACGGAGAGCGTCGTGCCGGCAGGCAGCGGCGCGTCGAGCGACGCGGTGATCTTCTGGTTCACCTCGTTCGTCGTGATGCCGTAGCTGCTTCCCCCGACGCGGGCGACGTTCGTCGGCGCCGAATTGGTTGCCGCACGCTGGGGGGAGAACGAGGCCGAGGCGCTGGCGATGGCCACGCGATTCATCGGGATGACCTTGAAGGTCACCGCCTGCGACGCGGTCTGGGCCTGGAGGCAGCCAGCACCGATCACGAGGGCGATCATGCCTGCACTTGCAACTACGAGCCGGTGGAAGCGCATGTGTCTCGTTCGCCTGAGGGGGAGCGCGAAGAGGGACACCGTGTCTCACTTCGCTCGCCTACCCGCCTCAGTATCGAACAGATCATGCCAGCTGTTGTGGTGTCTGGGAATTAATACGACACGTGGGACAATACATCCCAATAGCTCTTGAATTCTCGGGTAGCGCCCGCGGGCTGTCAAACGGCACGAAAGCCGTGCAACTGTTGGCACTAAACAAGTTAGCCGCTCAGTCACGCAGTCCGCAGAATCGCGGTCATCGGGACGAGAGCGGCCTTTTCCACTCGTAGTGTCGAGTGATGGTCAAATGAACGGCGGCGCAGTCGGTCTTTCTGCCTGACCAGAGGCAGAGCCAGCTCAGGCCGGGAAATCCACCGTCACCACCGTTCCCTTCCCGACTTCACTCGTGACGCGGAGGTCGCAGCCCATGGATCGCGCGAGTGCGCGCGCGATCGGGAGGCCGAGACCGGCGCCCTCGAACTGGCGGCTCTTCGAGCCATCCACCTGCGCGAAGGGCTCGAAGATCGTCGCGATCTGGTTCTCCGGGATGCCGATGCCGCTGTCCTCGATGACGATCGTCGCAGCGATGTCCTCGCTCGAGCGGCCGCGAACCTTGACGATCACGCCGCCGCGCGCCGTGAACTTCACCGCGTTGCCCACGAGCTTGTCGAGCAGCCGCGCCACGTTCGTGGGATCCACGCGAATCGGTTCCGCCATCTCGATCTCGAGCTGCACCACGAGCCCCTTGCACGCGCCGACGTCCGCCCACTTGTCGACCGTGTCCTCCGTGATGCTCACCAGGTCGATCACCGGCTGCACCGGCAGGTCGCACACCGGCGGCGTCACCGACAGCGCCACGAGATCCTCCACGAGGGAGAGCAGGCGCTCGCCGTTCGAGCGGATGGCCTCGAGCATCGCGAGATCAGCGGGTCGCTGGTTGCCCGTGCGATTGCCCTGGAGCACGCGAGAGAAACCGATGACCGAGTTGAGCGGCGTGCGCAGCTCGTGGCTCAGGCGCTCCACGATGGTGTTGTGCGTTTCCGAAGGCGTGTGCATGCTCTCCGGGCGGCTGGCGGCGGTCATTGCTGCTGCTTCTGCTGCTGACGCGGCGGCGTCGTGATCACTTCGCCGGACATCATCTGCACCGTGCGACGGCGCGGCACCTGGCGGAACGTCACCGCGCGCGTCGCGCCCGGCGCGACACTCACCTCGGTCTCGGACGGCTCCCAGCGCGTGCCCGTCACCGACTCCGTCAGCACCCTCAGCGTGTACACGCCACCCGCCACTTCACCGAAACGGAACGTTCCGTTGGCATCCGACTCCGCATAGAGCGTGTCACGCACACCGATCAGCGCAACGGTGATCTCGCGCATCGCGCCGGCATCGGCGAGCGAATCTGGCGCGGTGCCGATGCCGGTGCGCGCGATCGCCATCACGCGGACACTGCCGTCGATCGCTCCAGCGCGGTGCACGGCGAGGTTGAAGGTGGTCGGCTCGTGATGCATGCTGTCCACCAGCACCGTATTGTCGCCGGAGAACACCTGCGCGACCTGCGACTTCTGCTGCGCGATGGTCAGGCGATACTCGCCCGCCGGCAGGCCGGCGAACGCGACACGACCGTCGTCATCCGTGATCGCGGCCTGCGGTCCGAGCCGCACGAGCGTACCCGCGACACCGCGGCCCGTCTCCTGGTCCACGACGCGGCCACGCACGCGACCGACAGAGCGCGTACGACCCACCGGCATCTGCACCGGCGTCGCGTACTCGACGAATGCCACCTGGCGGCCCGGTGCTCCATTTGCGCCGGCCAGACGCACCTTGAGGCTCACCGTCGAGCCGGAGGGCAACTGCTGCGTCAGGCCAGCATCCAGCTGGGAATAGCGCTCGCCCGTCGTGAGCACGCGCGTCCCGAATCCATTCAGCGTGAGGTACGTGCTCGGCATGAGCTTGATCCGCGCGTCACCGCCGAGCGTGGCGAGGTGCGCCGATCCGCGCGTCACCGTCATGCCATCGCTCGTCTCGCCGAACAGCGAGTACGTGTTCGCGCCGGACGTCGTGCTCACGCCCAGGCTCAACTCGTGATAGACGCGGCGGCTCTCGAGGTCACTCGTCGTGAGGCCCGCGCCGACACCGCCCCAGAAATGCAGGTTGCCGATGTTCTGCTCGCTGCGCGTCAGGAAGCCGTTCTGCGACTCGTGATTCACCTGCGTGCCGAACGTGGTGGAGCGTGACACCGACGAGAGCTGCACCGCGAGGGCCGTGCGATAGTCGGCGCCAACGCTGAACGTGCGGAAGTCCTGCGGCGCCACGTAGCCCAGCGTCACTCCAGCCGAATGATGCAGGCTGCCGTTGAGCGAGTAGCGCACGTCGTTCGCGCCGAGCAGCGACACGCTCATGTAATCGTGCTGCGCGCCGCGCACGTTGCCGGCGAAGTTGTCGCTGCCCATCGTGTGGCCGATGTCATAGCGCAGCGTGTCACCGCCGCTCACCCGGACCATGTTGGCCGCGCCGCTGCCCTTCGCGCTCGAGCTGCCCGCGAGCTCGAGCTCGACGACCGCATTGCCCATCGGCTTCACGGCCGCACTCGTGCTCAACACCTTGCCCTCGTACACGCCGCCCGTGCGCGTCAGCCCGCTCACGACGAACTGCGGAGCCCCGAAGAGCCCCTCGCCGCGCGCGCTCACGAACGCGCCGTTCTCGGTGGGCGAATCCTGCTGGAAGCGGAAGCGCTGCGAGAAGGCACCCGCGCCGAGCGCGCCCTGCTGCACGCTCATGCCGGCGCCGAAACCCGCCTGGCCATTGTTCGTGAGCTCCGACATGCGATAGTACCCGTCGCCAACGCGCGCCGAGTAGTTGCTGCCCTTCAGTTCCACGCGATACTCGTCCTGGTCGCCGAACTGCGACGACTGGCCCGGCGAACCGCGGAACACGAAGGAGAGCTGCTCGGCGCCGCCATCGCGCAGCGCACCGTTGCCAATGAACTCGTAGGGCGACACGCCCGCCGACTTGTCCGCCGCGCGCAGGCGCAGCTGCGACGCAACGCGATGCATCGGCTCAGCGGCATTGGCGCGCTGCACGATGGTCACGCGCGACGACGCGATCTGCGTCACCGTCGTGTCGCCGAGATCGCGCACGGTCAACTCGAGCACGTCGTCGTGCGCCTCGGCGCCCTTCACGGTGGTCGTGACAGCCACGTCGAGCGACTTCGACTCGCCGGCGCCGAGCGACACGCTCGGTGAGGTGAGGTCCACCTTGCCGCCCTTGTCGCTCATCGCCGACAGCGCGAACGTCGAGGGAACGTTGCCGCGGTTGCGCACGAGGAACGTCGTGTGATAGCGCGTACCGGACACCGCGTAGGTCGGCCGGTCCACGAGCGCCACGTCCAGCTCGCGACGCGCACTCACGAGGATCGCGACGGAATCGCTGACGACGATCGCACCGGCGGCATCCTTCGCCGTCAGCGCGATCACGTAGCGGCCTGCGGGAGCGCGCGCCGGGATGCGGATGCCGACGAGCCAGCTGTCCGTCTCACCCGCGGCGAGCGTGAACGGCGCGCCGCCGATCGGCGACGACCATTCGGCCGGCAGCGCGATGGCGGGAATGAAGCGGAGCGCCGTCGTGCCGCGGTTCACCACGTGAACGGCAGTGGTGACGGTGGCCGAGGGCTCGGCGACGATGGTCGCCGTGTCGCGCACCGGCAGCGCCGCGCTCTGGGCGAAGCACGGCAGTGCTCCCCCCAGGGCGATGGCGATGACGGCGAGACGGACGGCGAAGCGCATTGGTCGGCGAATCAGAAGACGAGCTTGTACTGCGCAGCGAACACCGAGTCGTCACCGGAGTCGGCGAAGACGACCGCCTTGTAGCTGCCGGCGGGAAGGACGTCGAACACGAAGCGCTGCTTGAGCGACGTGCCTGGGAAGAGCAGGCCGCGCTGCTGCTCGCTGCGGCCGCGCAGCACGCCGGCCGCGTCGTAGAGCTCGGCCCAGAGCTTGGGGCGGTAGGCGCGCTCGCCGGAGTTCAGGACGTCGAGCTCGAGGACGCGGTGACCGGTGGAATCCGTGGCGAGCGTGTTGTTCTCGAAGACGACCTTGCGCGAACCTGCCGTGGGCAGGTGCGTCGCGAGCTGCACGGCGTAGCGCACAACGGCGCCGATGCCGACCTGCTTGCTCGCGGCCGCCGGCGGTGCGCTCGGCGCGCCTTCGACCATGATCGCGCTCCAGTAGGTGCCGCGGAGCGTGTCGGCCATGGGGACGGAAATCGTGTAGCCCACGACGATCTCCCCGGAGGGCGGCACGACGATGGAGCTGGCCGACGGCTTGACCCAGTTCGCGTTCGAGCGCGGCGTGGTGGCCGGATCGTCGAAGTGCGAGGTGCCGTTGGCGAAGAAGAGGTAGTCGGATTTGTAGATACGCACCGACTGGGGCGTGGTGGTCAGGTTGCGGACCAGGATGGTGCCCTCGTACGACTGGCCCGGCGCCGCATTGTGCTCCTCGACGGTGCTTCCGACCACGGCGATCTGTGCGCCGGCAAGTCCCGGAAGCACGAACGCGCTGGCAAGCAGCGCAATCGAGGCGAGGTGGAAGAGCGTGGAGATCGGCTTGGTGAACTTCATCGGGCTGTCTCGAGGACTGCGGTGTCGTTGACGAGCGAGAGATTGAGTGTGCTGCACTTGGAGCCTTCTGCCCCGTCGCCGGCCTGCTGCCTTGAGCAGCAGACCGAGGACGAGTAGCAGTGATCCGGCCGCCGTATATGGCGCGGCCGGCTCTACGATCAGGTGCCGCCGGTGATCGTGTAGGTCACGACCTTCGTGGCCGTCGTCACGACGCCCGCCGCGGCCGTCGCATCGAGCTTGTAGCTGACGCCGAGCGAACCCTGCGCGAGCTT
>JBDSTA010000151.1:0-5479 GCA_039928475.1 Gemmatimonadaceae bacterium
CCACCGGAAGGGCGCCCAGCCCGGTGCGGACGATCGTCCGTGCTGCCTCCTTGAGGGGCGTGTCCGCGTGCACGGTGCGCGGATGGTCGGTCATCACGTCGCGCACGGTGAGCTGCTCCGGCAGTGCGTAGCCGGTGAAGCTCTCGAGCTCCACGAGCGACTCCGCATCCGCTGCCTCGTGCACCGCGGTGAGACTGTCAGGCTTCCGGAGGAGGCGCGCGAACGCGCCGACGACCTGGAGATACCGCGCCGCATGGCGCGGCGGCGTGACGACCAGCAGCACGATGCGCGCGCAGCGCTCCTGCCCTTCGTCGCCAATGCGCGCGCAGATCGGCTCGCGCGAGACGCCGAGCGTGACCAGGAGCTGCCCCACGGCATCGGTGCGGTGATGCAGCAGGAACGCGCGGTCGCCCATGGCGACCACGTCGTCGCCGGCCGACTCGGCGACGCGCTTCCGCAGCTTGGTGGCGTCGAGCACGCCACGGGCCGACACGAGACGCTCCAGGAGCTGCGCCGCAGCATCCTGGAGCGAACGTGCACTCAGCGGGACGATCGCCCGCTCGGGCGCGAGGAATTCCCGCAGCTTCACGGGAGTGGGCCCGGGTACGGCTTGCTCACATGCGCGCCTTGAGCAGCTCGACGAAGTCCATCGGGCGCTTCGCGACGCCGATGCCGGCCTTCTCGAACGACTCGATCTTCTCCGCGGCAGTACCCGCAGATCCGGAGATGATGGCGCCGGCGTGGCCCATGCGTCGTCCCGGCGGCGCCGTCTGGCCGGCGATGAAGCCGACCACGGGCTTCTTCATGTGCTTCGCGACGAACTCCGCCGCTTCCTGCTCGTCGGTGCCGCCGATCTCGCCCATCATCGCGACGGCGTGCGTGTTCGGATCCTTCTCGAATGCCTCGAGGCAATCGATGAAGTTCGTGCCGTTGATCGGATCGCCGCCGATGCCGACGCACGTGCTCTGGCCCATGCCGGCGCGCGTGAGCTGGTACACGACCTCGTACGTGAGCGTGCCGGAGCGGCTGACGACGCCGATGTTGCCGGGCATGCAGATGCGCCCGGGGATGATGCCCACCTTGCTCTGGCCCGGCGTGATGAGCCCCGGACAGTTCGGGCCGAGGAGCCGCGCGCCCTTCTCCTTCACGAACGGATAGACGCGCGTCATGTCGAGGACGGGTACGCCTTCCGTGATGGCGACGATGAACTCGATGCCCGCGTCGGCGGCTTCCATGATCGCGTCGGCCGCATAGTTGGGCGGCACGTAGATGACGGTGGTGTTCGCGCCCGTGGCCTTCGCGGCCTCGTGCACGGTGTTGAACACGGGCACCGAGCCCTCGAACTTCTGTCCGCCCTTCCCCGGCGTGACGCCGCCGACAACCTTCGTGCCGTACTCGATCATCTGCTTCGTGTGGAACGAGCCGTCGCGGCCCGTGATGCCCTGCACGATGAGCTTCGTCGAGTTGTCGATGAAGATGCTCACGCTGCCTTCCCTCCCTTCGCGAGCTCGACGGCCTTCTTCACGGCGTCGTCCATGTCGGACGATGCGCTGAAGCCGTTTTCCGTCAGGATCTTCATGGCGATTTCTTCGTTGGTGCCGGTGAGGCGGATGACGATGGGAATCTTGAGCGGGTTCGCCTTCGTCGCCGTCACGATGCCGTTCGCGACGTCGTCCGTGCGCGTGATGCCGCCGAAGATGTTGAAGAGGATGACCTTCACGCTCGGATCCGCGGTGATGATGCGGAGCGCGTTCACGACCTTCTCGGGATTCGACGAACCACCGATATCGAGGAAGTTCGCCGGCTCGCCGCCGTAGTACTTCACGAGGTCCATGGTGGCCATCGCGAGTCCGGCGCCGTTCACCACGCACCCGACGTCGCCGTCGAGCTTGATGAAGGTGAGGTTCGAGTTGCGCGCATCGACTTCGCTCGGCTCTTCTGCCGTCTCGTCGCGCAGGGCGGAAAGTTCGGGGTGGCGATCGAGCTCGTTGTCGTCGATGGACATCTTCGCGTCGAGCGCGATGACCTCGCCGGCGGGCGTGACGACGAGCGGGTTGATCTCCGCGAGCGAGCAGCCGTTCTTCATGAACGTCTCGTAGAGCGCGGCCATGATCTTCGAGGCGGCGCGCACCTTCTTGACGTCGTCGGGAAACAGGAAGAAGCCAAGCTCACTCGCCTGGTACGGCTGCAGGCCGTAGCGCGTGTCCACGGGCAGCTTGAGGATCTTCTCGGGGGTCGTCGCGGCGACTTCCTCGATGTCGATGCCGCCGGCGGGGCTCACCATGAACACCGGCTTCTTCGTCGCGCGATCGAGGATGATGCCGACGTAGGCCTCGGTCGCGATGTCCGCGGCGGTGGTGACGAGCACCTTCTCGACCGTGAGACCCTTGATCTGCATGCCGAGGATCTTCGACGCGAGCTCCTTCGCCTCAGCGGGCGTCTTGGCGAGCTTGACGCCGCCCGCCTTGCCGCGACCGCCGGCATGGACCTGCGCCTTCACGACGACGAGGCCGCCGAGCTTCTTCGCGATGGCCTCCGCCTCCTCGGGCGTGGTGGCGATTTCGCCCGGTGGGATGGGCACGCCGGCGGCGCGCAGGATGTCCTTGGCTTGATATTCGTGAATGTTCACGACAGTGCCTTCTCCGCTGTGATGGTCGTTCCCGCCTCGCCGCGCACGGCTTCGCGCCCGCGACTGAGCTCCGTGATGATCGCGCGACCGCCGGTGCGGCGCGCGAAATCGATTGCCGCACGGATCTTCGGCGCCATGCTGCCCTCGCCGAACGCTCCGTTCCGATCCATGGTCTCCGCTTCGTCCACCGTGAGGTGACGCAGCGGCGCCTGCTGCGGCGTGCCCCAGTCGGCGTACACCGCGTCCACGTCCGTCAATATCAGCAGCATGGTGGCTCCCAGGTCGCGAGCCAGCACCGCCGCGGCGAGGTCCTTGTCCACGACGGCGTCGATGCCTTCCCAGCCTTTCTGCGGGTCGTCGTAGATCGGCGCACCGCCGCCACCGCAGGCGATGACGATCGTGCCCTGCTCCACGAGGTGACGAATGATACCCAGTTCGTGCACCGCGCGCGGCACCGGACTGCCGACGACGCGCCTGAGCGCGCCACGCGCATCCGCCTTCACGGCGTGGCCTTCGCGCCGCAGCTCGGCCGCGCGCTCCTCGGACAGGCCCTGCCCGATGAACTTCGTGGGGTTGGCCAGCGCGGGATCGTCCTGCCGGACCTCGACCTGTGTGATGATCGTGGCGACACTCCGCACCGACCCAACGCGACGGAGGGCATTCTCGATCGACTGCTGCACCATGTAGCCGATCCAACCGGCGGTCGCCGCGACGAGGACGCCGAGCGGCAGGGGACTCGCGACGCCGCGCGCGACCTCGTTCCGAACGAGCTCGTCGCCGACCTGGGGGCCGTTGCCGTGCACGACGCAGAGACGCCATCCGTCGCGCGCGAGGTCGCAGATGGGCCCGAGACTTTCGCGCGCGTGGCGAAACTGGTCGTGAATGGTGCTGTGCTCGCCTGCGGGCGCGAGGGCGTTGCCGCCCAGCGCGACGACGGCGGTGCGCGCCATGGCGTCGTCGGCGATCACGGGCGCGTGACCCGCAACGCCAGCCCCAGCGCGTCGAAGGCGCGTCCGAAGGCGGCCCAGTCGCCATGTCCGAGCGCATCGCGCATCACGCGATAGAGACTGTCGGCGCGGAGCTGCTGGGCAGGCGTCGCGGCCGGAGACGGCACGCGCGGCGCCACATTCAGCGCGGCGGACAGCGACGGCGCGACGCGCACGGAATCGCCGATCGCCGTCGCGACGTGTGCCAGCGTGGGCGTCGCCCCCGGACGCGTGAGGAACGTGGGCTGCACGTAGAGCGGCACCCCGCCCAGGGGGACGACGTGCACGGATGCGCGGGTGGCGCTGGTCTCGCGCTGTGCCGAATCGGCCATCCGGAGGCGTTCCACGGTTGCGCCCCAGCGGTTGCCCTCGCTCGTCATGGGGATCCAGGACGTCACGCGCGTGGGCCCGCCCGAAGCGGCAACCACGCCGCGCACGCGCTCCGTCGAGTCGAGCAGCGGCCACGTGAGCGCCACTCCCGAAAGCCCCGGCAAGACCGCATGCGCCGGCTCGCGGTACGCCGACGAGTCCGTGCCTTCGGCCGGCGCGAAGTGCTTCACGTCGAGCGTGTCCTTTGCGGAGAGCCCTGCCACCGCGTAGGCCAGCGCCTGCGTGCGTGCCCCATCGGTGATGGGCGGCAGCGCGGCCCGCACGGCAGGAGGCAGCGTGGTCGACGCGCGGAACAGCTGCGGGAAGAGCATCTGCCAGCTCGCCGCGATAGCCTCGGGTGACGACTCGCCGATGATGCGCACCCTTCCCGACGCCGCGTGGATCACCGCAGTAGCGGCGTGCTGGAAGTAGCCGCGCTCCTCTCCAAGCACCATGATGCGCTGCGAGAGCGGATAGGTGGATGAGGCGGAGTAGAGCTCGACCACCCAGTACAGCGAGTCCGCGGCAATGACGGGAAGCACTTCCCCACCCTGCACGAAGAATGGGACGAGCGCCTCGAGTCGCTCACGCACCGCGCGTCGTTGCACCATGACTGGGCGACTCGCCGGAAGGTCGCCGAACAGCAGCCGGAAATTCTGGAGCGCCCACGCATGCATGAGGCGGGAGCTCGTGTGGCTCATCTCGACGCCAGCGAGACGCTGGAGCGAGTCCGACAGCACCGAGTAGCTCGGCGCCGAGTCGTACACGGCGGGCTCGGGGAGCACCAGGTCGTAGGACGCGAGCGCCGCGCCTGACGGGCGCACCGGGAGTCCACGATCGTCGGCGACGGTGGGGTCGAAGCGGTCCACGCCCCATACGTCCCGCCCATCGGGCGTGCCCTCGTTGCCATGCTCCACGAGGAGCGCGGCGAGGCCGGAGCCTGTCGCCTGCCAGTGTGCGCCGTCGCCGACCACGCGCCCGCGGCGCATTCGCTCCGTCGCGAGCGTCAACGTGGGCGTGTCCCAGATCGCGAGCCGCGCCGCCGCCTCGGAGGGATTCGCGAAGCCGGTGCCGAGGGACTCGGCACGCATGCGATCGACGCCGTAGGCACGCCTGGTGTAGGCGAGCCGCGTTCCCATGTATCCGAGCTCCGCGCTGTGCTGGTCCGCAGCGCTCACCGAGCGTCGCACCACGAGCGGTGCGACGGTCCGCGAGATCAGCGAGAGGATCAACACCGTGGACACCGCGATGAACGCGAGACGGATCTGTCCCGACCATCCCGCCCACGCGACGACGACCGCGGCGCCGAGCGTGACGATGGACAGCAGCAGCATACCGGGCAGCACGACGTGGTCGTCGATGAACGAGAACAGGCCGCCGTTGCCACTGCCTGACGACAACAGCTCGTACATGCCGAGCCGGTAGCTCCACGCGAGGATCAGTAGCAGCACACCACCGAGCATCGTGAAATGGCGGCGCACATACGCCGAGACGA
>JBDSTA010000152.1:0-1718 GCA_039928475.1 Gemmatimonadaceae bacterium
AGGTGCCCGATGCGAGCCAGGTGATCACGGTGTCGCCAGGGGCGCCGGCGCCGTGAAGCTGCCAGGCCGCATCGGCATCATTCACCTCGCGCTGGCCGCGTTCGTCGTCGCCCTCATCGGCAAGACGGCGAGCGTGCAACTGCTCCACGGACGAAAGTGGGCGGCGAGCGCGATAAGCCAGCAGAGCACCCCGCGCATGATCCCCGCGCCGCGCGGCGTGATCCTCGACTCGCGCGGCGAAACGCTCGCGCAGAGCCGCGAGACGGTGAAGCTCGACATCGCCCCGCGCGAAGTACGCGACCTACGCAAGCTCCGCACGGCGCTCCAGCGCGCGGGCGTGGCGCACGAGTGGGTTGCACGCGCGACGGACGCCTCGCGAAAATGGGTGACGTTGCCTGGACGTTTCCTCGCGGTGGACGTTGCGGCCGCCATCGCGATGCGCGGCGTCTACAGCACGGCGATCATCGAGCGCTCGTATGCCTTCTCCGAGGGCACGCGGAAGATCGTCGGCCGGGTGGATGCGGACGGTAAGGCGGTGGACGGCATCGAGCTCGCGCTCGACACGCTGCTGCGCGGCATTCCCGGCACGGCGACGGTGATGAATGACGCGCGGGGGCGGAGGTTCGAGTCGCCCGAGGCGCCGCCGACGCTGCCCGTGCATGGCAATACGGTGATGCTCACGATCAACCAGGAGCTCCAGGAGATCGCCGAGCGCGCGCTGGCGGATGCGGTGGACAACATGAGCGCCGAGGGCGGCGACATCGTGATCATGGATCCGAAGGATGGGGAGATCCTCGCGATGGCCAGTCATCGCATCGACCCGCGCAGCACCGCGAGCACGGCACTCACGGAGCCGTACGAGCCGGGCTCGACGATGAAGCCGTTCATCGCCGCGGCGCTGCTGGAGAAGGGCAGGGCGCGGGAGACGGACGTGGTGAACACGCACGGCGGCGTCTTCACGATCAACGGCCGCACCATCACGGACGATCACAAGGCGGAGTCGTACAGCTTCACCGACGTGATCCGCTATTCGTCGAACATCGGCATCGTACAGTTCGCGATGCGGCTCTCGCCGCGCGAGGAATTCGAGACGCTGCGCGACTTCGGCTTTGGCTCGCCAACGGGCGTGCCCTATCCGGTCGAAGCGGCGGGGACGCTGCGCCCGCCGTCGGGATGGACGCCGCAGTCGGCAAACTCGATGGCGATGGGCTACGAGATCGCGGTGACACCGCTGCAGCTCGCGTCGGCATACGTGGCCCTCGCCAACGGTGGCGAGCTCCTCGAGCCGGCGCTCGTGAAGGAAGTGCGCGCGCCCGACGGCCGCGTGCTGTACAAGCACGAGCGGCGGGCCGTGCGTCGCGTGATCTCGCTTGCGACGGCGAACCGCGTGCGTGAAATCCTGCGCACCGTGGTGGAAGAGGGTGGCACCGCCAAGCGTGCGGACCTCGGCAGTTTCTCACTCGCCGGCAAGACGGGCACGCCGCGGCGCATGGTGAACGGCCACTACATGCTCAATGAGCACGTGCCCACCTTCGTGTCGATGTTCCCAGCGGACAATCCACAGTTCGTGATGCTGGTGAAGATCGACAATCCGAGGAGTGCATACCTGAGTGGCCTCACGGCGGCGCCGGTGACCAAGGCCGTGGTGCAGGCGGCGCTCGCATCGGCCGATGCGTCGCTCGACCGGCGCTCGCTCCAGGCGAGCCGGCGTGAGAAGG
>JBDSTA010000153.1:0-6077 GCA_039928475.1 Gemmatimonadaceae bacterium
GCGATCCACGCGCGGATTCGTCCCGCGAAAGTCGATAGCGCTCAGTGAATCCACCAGCGCGGCCGCGCGATTCGTGGAGTCCGCGACGAGCACGCCGGCCGCGAGCTGCATGGTGGACCGGATCGACGCACTGCTCACCCGGCCATTCCGGTCGATCGTCGCGCAGAGCACGGCGCCGCGATTGAGCGGTTCCTTGAGCGTGAACGGGCCATACGTCAGCAGGTTGCCGAGCGAGTAGGCGATGAGCGCGCCGCGCTCGCGCCATTCCATGGCGCGCAACACATGCGGGCCATGGCCGATCACCATCGCCGCACCACCGCGCACCGCCGCATCGGCGAACGCCACCGGGTTGCCGCGATCGATGCGCAGGAAGATCTCCGTCGCGTCGCGCGTGCGCTGTGCGCCTGCGCCCTCCGCGCCCAGGTGCATCGTCACGATCACCACGGGATACTGCGCTGCGGCCCGCGCCACGTGGCGGTAGACCGCCGCGGTATCGCGAGCATCCGGCGCGTCGGCCGACGTGTAGAACCCGAGCACGCCGATCGTGTCGCCCGGGGCAGTCACCACGGGCGTGGCGATTGTGTCGGCGCCCGTCACGAGCACGCCCGCGCGCGCGAGCAGGGCGACGGTCGTGTCGCGCCCCGCATCGCCTGCGTCACGCGAGTGGTTGTTGGCCACGTTCCCGACGACGCGCTTCCGCGGCGCGACATCGCGGATCGCATACGCGGCGCTCGCCGGCGCGCGGAACGCGTAGCAATTCGTGGAGCGCCTGCCGCACTTCGACGGCGTCGCGCCACTTCCCACCGCCGACTCGACATTGAGCAGCACGACGTCCGCCTCAGCGACCAGTGGCTTGAGGGGCAGGATCAGCTCCTCGGGCCGGTCGCCCATGTTGAACTCCGTGCGCAACTTTCGCGATCCCTCGCGCGTCCACTCACGGTCGAGATTCGTCCCGAGCGTGACGTCGCCCCCCGCACACACGCGGACCGGCGCAGAGAGCTCGGACGTCGCAAGCGTGTCGTTCCGCGCGCCCGGCCGCACGCTTCGCACGCGAACCGGGGGCACTCGGCGCGCGACGCGCTCCGGCGCACTGTCGCGCGACGCGCGGGATGGGGTGGCTTTCGCGGTGTCCCTCCGCGCGACGACAGGCGGATTCTCGCGCGGGCGCGCCGGTTCCCGATCCGTCGTGGTGGTGGGCACGGGGCGCGCCGGCACCGGCGATGGCGGCGCGGCCGGCGGCAGCGGCGGCGATGCACACGCCCATATGAAACCGATGGCAACAGGCATCCAGGCAATTGGCTTCACGCGCTGCACATGCACCTCGACGCCAGTGACGGAATTCGGCCCTTCAATCGCGGAGGATCTGCCCGCGGATCTCGCCACCGGGCCACGCCGCCGTATGAAGATTCACGTACGCGCCGCCGTTGTCGAGCAGCGCGCGCAGGGAGTCGCCCGTGATGGTGATGTTGCCCTGCGTCACGGCGCGCGACAGGTCGATCGTGCCGGTCGCAACGAGTCCCGCTTGCGCCACGATGGTGAAGGGCACGATCACCGGTCCCACCTGCCCCGCCATGCCGAGGTGGATGTGCCCCACCGTGAGCGGGGTCGTGAAGCCTTCCGCGCTGACGCGGTATGTCACGCTCCTGCCGTCACGCTCGAACGTCGCCGTGCCAGCCGCCGTCGTGATCGCCGAGGGTATCTCGTTGCTCCCTTTCAGCACGGCGACGTACGTGCTGTGCCCCGGCCCGCTGCTGTCCCCTCCTGCACATGCGGCCAGGAGAAAAAGAAAAGCCCGGATGGCCGTCCGACGAATTCGTCGGCTGCCATCCGGGCTCGTCTTCATCGGTGCCTAGTTCTTCGGCACCGAGATGTTGTCGCCGCCGATCGTGATGACGAAGTCATCGCGACGGTTCTTCGCGTACGCATCCTCGGTCGCGCCCTGGTCCACCGGGCGCTCCTCGCCGTAGCTCACGACGTCGAAGCGGGTGTTGTCGATGCCCTGCGACACCAGGTAGCGGCGCGCCGCATTGGCACGACGCAGGCCCAGCGCCTGGTTGTACTCGTTGGAGCCGCGCGAGTCCGTGTTGCCCTCGATGCGGATCTTCATGCTCGGGTTCGCGCGGAGCAGCGCGAGCTTGCTGTCGAGGATCTGCTTCGCATCCGTACGGATCTCCGACTTGTCGTAGTCGAAGTAGATCGGCGCGTTGAGCAGCGAACGCGCATCGGCCAGCGCACGCGCGGCCGCATCACGCTCTGCCTGCAGGCGGCGATTCTCCGCGTCGATGGAATCCTGGCGCGCACGGTTCGCGCGATCGATGGAGTCCTGGCGCGCACGGGCACGATCCGCGTCACGCGTATCGACGACCGGTGCCTGCTCGACCGGGCGCGGCGCCACGTACACTTCCTTCTTCTTCATGCCCAGCATGATGCTCAGGCCAGCGCGCGCCTGGAAGTTCGAGAGCCACGCGGCCTCGTCGTTCCGGCCCGGCGACGTCGTGGGCTGCTTGAACGTCGCGCTCTGCGGATTCAGCGCGATCATGCTCGCCACGTCGAGACGCAGCGCCACGGCACTGCCCAGCATCTGGCGAAGGCCGATCTCCGGCGCGAGGATGAAATCGCTGTGCGCATCAACGCGATCGCCACCGGCGCCCGCGCTCAGGATCACCGCGTTCCCCGGCATCATGCCGTAGGGGATGTTGTAGTTCAGGCGGCCGACGTAATAGTTGACCTGCGCCTTGCTCGTGCGCGGCGGCTCCGGATCGGCCTGGGTGTACGAAGCCTCGGCCTCGAGCTCCCAGCGCGGCGACAGGTAGATGCCGAGGCGGCCACCAGCGCCGCCACCAAGGCGCTTCGTGCGGAATGCCTCATCGAGGCGATCCAGCTGAAGGAAACCACCCACTTCGACGGCGCCAGCCTGCTGCGCAACGAGACGTGTGGGGTTTAGGAGTGCGAGCCCGACCAGCATGGGCATGACGACATGGCGTACGTTCACAATCACTTTTCTCCACTTGCGAGTACGAATCACGCTGAATTCCTCGACGAGGAACTCAGTTCCAGCACGCTGATACGTAAGGCACCATTGGTGCCAAAACGTAGAGCACGCCAACTCGCAATACATCCGAAGGGCCCTGCCGAGTCAAGCCATCGTCGCGCGCCGCTCGTACCCATGTGTTTACAGAATGCCCCGTCAGGTGCCGGGACGGGCGCTCCCGCCGTCCACCACGTAGCGCCAGCTGCCATCGCGCTGGCGCTTCCACACCGTGAGATATTTGGAGTATCGCACGAGAGCGGCGCCGTCCTCACGCACGCCCGTGAACACCGCATTGCCCACGGTGAATCCGAGGTCGCCGCTCCCCGACATCTCGCCTTCCACGGGATGCCATACCAGCGTCCCCTTCGTGGTGCCGCTCTCGAAGGACTCCGCGATCGCGACCGGGCCGGTGATGAACTCGCCCGGCCCCGAGAATATCTGCCCGTCTGCCGCCGCATAACGCCCGAAGGCGGCGCCGGTGCCGAACTTCGTGGCCGCGCGAGAAAAGTCCTCATCGGCCGCGCGAATATCGTCCAGCGCGCCACGACGCTTGTACATCGGCGCATCCGCGACGACGCCGGAAGACGCCTCCGGCGGCAGCGCGAGCGCAGACGGTGGCGTGCCATACGTCTCCGCATATGCGGCAATGCGCCACCGGCCCTGCTCCTTGCGCCAGAATGCGATGTAGCGATCCACGCGCAGCGCCGGCGCACCCGGCTGTGCCGTCCCATAGATGGCGTAGCCGTACGTGTACCCACTCGCGTTGTCGCTGCTCGCTTCGGCGCGAACGGGCTGCCACCGGACGCTCGTACCCGGCCCCATCGACTCCGCGTCGATCACGGCGCGGGCCGGGCCGCGTCCTCGAAGGATCGGGAGCCCCCCGCGCAGGTAGAGCACGTCGGACGCGAGCTCGCTCGCCAGCCCCGCGGCGAATCCGAGCCGCGCCACGGAATCCGCGCGGCCAAGGTCGGCGCGCAGGAGCTCGTCGTGCGCCGCCTCCGCGTCCGACGACGGCGCCAGGAGGGCAGCACCCGCGAACGCCGGACCCGGCTGCGCACTCTTGCAGCCGGCAACCAGCAGGACGGGAAATACGATTAGCCAGCCAGCTCGCACAGGCATGCTCCGTCGCACATGTACCTGGGGCTCGAAACCCCTCCCACAGGACTGTAACCCGCCTCGACCCCATTCCGCCACATTGAATGCTGGCGGGCGCGACCGCCGGAACGTGTCCGAGGTACCGCGTGTACCTTGAAGATGTCGGGGATTCCCCCACCAGTGAGTGGCGACCCCCCATCATCGATCGTCCTTGATGGACATTGATGCTTCCTTACACGCGACGCCGTCCAGGCGATCGCGCATTTCCCTCTGTTGTGACTACACCAAGAAAGCGTTCTTCCCGCCGCCGCGGCCGAGGCACTGCGCCTCCCCAGCTCACCTCCAGCTCAACAAGTCGCACCGCTTACGCCGAGACACGCCGCTGGCTCATCCAGCAGCACGGCCCCGTGTGCGCATATTGCGGCCGCCGCGTGCCTGCCGCGTCCATCACGCTCGATCATGTCGCCCCCAGAAAGGGCCAGAGCGCGTACGACCGGCGCGACAACCTCGTCCTCGCGTGCTCCGATTGCAACGGCGCGAAGGCCGACATGCCGATCCTCGCGTTCCTGCTCCGCAAGCGCGAGCGCGCCTCCATGCTCCGCCGGTACGGCTCGCACCTGAGCCCGATGCTCGTCGACCTCGTCACTGCGCTCGCGCCCGATGGCGAGATCCCGCGTGTGAAGGAGAGCTTCGACGACCTCTTCGCCGACGACGAATCGCCCTATCACGACTCGCCGTACCGCGATTGACCTAGCCGGCACGCCGCGCGAACCGGAAGTCCTCCCGGGCCTGCGGCTCAACGTGCCGGCAGCGTTCGTTCCGGAATGCCGTCGGGGGCGGCGAGCCGCGCAACGGTATCATGCAGCGTCTCGGCCTGTCGCGACAACCGCTCCACGCGCGCACGCACCACCGCCGGCAACGAGGCCTCGGCCTCGAACGAGGGTGGATCCGCCGGGGCCCGGCTCGCCTCGAGTGCTGCCGCGAGGTCCTCGAGCGCAGGGAGCAGTGTCGCCTCCACCGCGCGCAGGCCTTGCTCCGCCTCACCGCTCGCGTTGTGTCGCGCAATTGCGAGCGCCGCGACGGACGCCGTGAATCGCCGGATGTAGGCGAGCAGCGTGAGTGCCGGCGCAAGGGCGCTGCGATCACCATGCACCTCGATGATCGCGCGCTGGAGTGATTCCTCGGCGTTCACGGTGGCGAGGCCCACGTCGCGCCGCGCCGCGCGCATTCGCTCGCCTGCCGCGTGGGAGCGGTCGTCGAAGCCCTCGATCACGCGACGGAGGTACTCGGTGTTGGCCCTCAGCGCCGCCGCCCCGTACGACGGAAAGCGCGTGCGCTCCGGACTCGGCCACAGCAGCCTCGAGCCGACGAGGGCGAGCGCGCCGCCAAGCAGCGTGTTGGTCACTCGCGTGCTCGCGAGGTGCCAGTCGCCGGCGCCTGCTTCCGCGAGCAGCACGAAGGTCGGCGTGAGGAACACGGAGAACGCCGCGTAGTTGATGGGCAGCAACGCGACGCAGCAGACGACGAAGACGCTCGCGATCACGAGGATCGCGCGGGGCTCGTGAAACAGCGCGCCCAGCCCCGCCGCCAGCAGCGCGCCGAGCACGGTGCCGAGCACGCGCTGCACCGCGCGCATGAGCGTCACGCCAGCGTACGGCTGAAGGATCACGATGGCGGTGATCGTCAGCCAGTAGCCGCGCTTCAGGTCGTACACATGTGTGATGGCCACCGCGATCGTCGTCACGATGGCAACGCGCATGGCGAAGCGGAACAATAGCGAGCCTGGCGAGAGCAGCGCACGAAGGGAGTCGACGATCGCGCGCTCCTCCTTCAAGTCCTCGGACGCGGCAGCGCGCGGCGTGTGCGCCGCGGCAAGCGCCGCTGCGTCCGGCGATCCGCCGTCGAGCGCCTCGAGCGTCACCGACGCGGCGCTCGCGAACTGCGCAGCGCG
>JBDSTA010000154.1:0-8876 GCA_039928475.1 Gemmatimonadaceae bacterium
GTCCGGGCCCTTGATGAACTTCCGGATCTCCGTGATGGTGGCTTCCGGATTGTCCACGAGGTGCACGATGGCCGCGATGCATTCCCTCAGGTTGTGCGGGGGAATGTTCGTCGCCATGCCGACGGCGATACCCGACGACCCGTTCACGACGAGGTTCGGCATGCCCGCGGGCATGACGCTCGGCTCCGTGAGCCGGTCGTCGAAGTTCGGGACGAAGTCGACGGTGTTCTTGTCGATGTCCGAGAGGAGCTCCATCGCGATCGCGGTGAGCTTCGACTCCGTGTAGCGATACGCCGCCGCGGGATCGCCTTCGACCGAGCCGAAGTTGCCCTGGCCGTCCACGAGCGGATAGCGCAGCGAGAAGTCCTGCACCATGCGCACGAGCGCGTCGTACACGCTCTGGTCGCCGTGCGGGTGATACTTGCCGAGCACGTCGCCGACGACGGTCGCCGACTTCTTGTACGGACGGCCGGGCACGAGGCCGAGCTCGTTCATGGCGTACAGCACGCGCCGGTGCACGGGCTTGAGTCCATCGCGCACGTCGGGAAGGGCACGCGAGACGATGACGCTCATCGAGTAATTGATGAACGACTCGCGGATCTCTTCGTCGATCATGCGAGGGAGAATGCGCTCGCGATTGTTCGGTGAAGTCATCGAGATGGAACGCCGTTTTTAGGGGGCGAAACAGGCGGGAAATGCCAAGTCTGCAATGTACCGTTTCGCACGGCGGAAGGCAAGGCGAAAGCATCTGGCTAAGTCGTTATGCAGCAAGAACATACAGGGGCGCGGCGAACTCCCGGTCTTTGGCATTTGTTCGGGTCGCGTTTCCAGCATGAATTCACGCTCGCGAACGCCAGGCGCCCCACCCGTTTCGAGCGGAACGAATCTCTACATCGTCTCGAGTGCCGCCTCGGCAGGCCCGCCGGTCACAAGTCCGCCCGACGTGAAGCGCGACCCGTGGCAGGGACAGTCCCAGGTGCGCTCCGCGCCATTCCATCGCACGAGGCAACCCATGTGCGTGCACACGGCGCTCACCTTCGTGAGCGTGCCGTCGCTCGCGCGGCTGCACGCCACCGGCTTCCCGCCGATGGTGAGCACCTTGCCCTCACCCGGCTTCACGGTGTCCACGCCATCCGAACGATTTCGTCGCAGGCGATCGGCGATGTAGTACTTCGGATAGTCCACGTTCTCCGCGAGGAACGTCTTCAGCACGCCTGGCGCGGCGGACTTGCGATGCGGATCGAACAGCTCGCGCCAGGGATTCTCGCCGCCGAGGATGGCGTCGTGCATCACGAGCGCCGAGAGCGTGCCGAAGGTGAGGCCGTTACCCGCGAAGCCCGTGGCGGCGTACTGGTGCGCGGCGGTCGCCCCCACGAAGGGCAGACCGTCGGACGTCTCGACCACCTGCCCGGACCATCGCCGCTCGATGCGCGCGTCGGGCACGAGCTCGAGGAGCGCGCGCTGCACGCGCACATAATTCTCCGCGGTGTCCGTCTCCTGCCCCGTCTTGTGATCCGCGCCGCCGAACACCGCATAGCGTCCCTCCGCATCCTCGTGCACGCGCAGGTACCAGTACGGATTCGAGGTGTCGAAGTAGAGCCCGGGCGCGACGGAGTCGCCGATACGCGCGCCGATCACATACGACGAGTACGGATAGAGCTTGGTCTGGAACAGCGTGGCGCCGAGCAGGCTCGCGCTCCCGACGATGGGAATGTGCGTGGCGATGATGACGTCACTGCACACGATGTTCTCGCCATTCGCGACAACGGTGAGCGGATCCTGGATGACCTGCGACACTTCGCACCGCTCGATGATCATGCTGCCGTCGCCCTCCACGGCGCGGGCGAGCGCGGCGATGTAGCGCAGCGGATGGATCACGGCCTGGTCGGGCATGGAGAGCGCCGCCGCACCGGCGATGGGGCCGCGCTCGACGAAGCGGGCGTCGAAGCCGAGCGCGGCTGCAAGGCCGGCGTCTTCGCGCAGCGCCGTGGTGTCGGACTCGTCCTCGAAGAAGGGCGCACACTGGAACGCCGGCACGCGCGCGAAGCCGCAGTCGATGGCGAGCTCGCCGACGAGTGACTCGATGAGGTCGATCGCGACGTTGCCGCCGCCCCACACCGCGCGTGCCGCGTCGCGGCCGAAGCGGTCGGCGATGGTGGACAGCCGGTAGTCGGTGATGCACGTGAGGTGCGCGGACGTATTGCCCGTTTCGCCGCTGCCAACGTGCTCGCGCTCGAGCACGGCGACGCGCTTGCCGGCGCGCTTGAGCAGGAGTGCCGCGGTCAGCCCCGTGATGCCTGCCCCGACGACGACGACTTCCACCTCGCGCGGCAGCGCTCGCGTCGTGCGCATCGCGGGCGCATCGGCCCGCCAGAGTGATTCATGTTTCATGTGGCCTTTTCGAGCCACAAGCATGCCACCGTTGCCGGCGGCTCAGGGACGCATGTGCTGGACGACGCCCTCGTCCCGGTGGCGGTGCGCGTAGACCGTCCATCCATACATCCACTTGCCGTCGCCGGAGGCGATCGCGCCGTACACGGCAGCGACCCAGCCTGTCACATCCTTGCGCTCGTGCTCGGCAACGGACGCAAGCTGGATCACGGGCACATCGGTACAGGGAAAGAATTCCTGGCCGTCGCGCAGCAGGGCGCGCGCGACGCCTCCACCGCGCGCGTTGATCCAGCTCCACGTCAGCATCGAGTAGCGCACGCCGCGCGCGCGGTCGGTCGCGACGCCGAGATCGCCAGCGGGATTCCCGTAGATGGCATACGGGATCGCGTTCGTCTGCCGCGTGTTGAGGTAGCGCATGTCGCCGGGTATGGACTGGACGACGACGTGCAGCGGCGTCGGAGAACGCTGCCCGCACGCGCTGCCGTTGCCCTGCGACTGCCCGGGTCCCGCCCACGTACGGGTTGCCGCCGGCACCCAGCGGCCACGCGTCTCACCTGCGAGCGTGTCCGCGCGGAGGTACTCGAGACCTGTCGTATCGAGCTCGGCGACGCGCACGTGGCCGAAGTGGACCGCGCTTGCCGGGTCGTCACCGGCGAATCCCCAGCCGCCACGATGGAAGACCATCTCGCTGCCGTCCGTCGCGCGCACGACTTCGCGCGCGTCGAGGCGCGCCATGCCGCGCTGCGGGCAGAACACGCCATTGGGTGACGGCTCGAGCATTTCGCTGTCGAGCGCGAAGCCGCTCTCGGCGCCATCGGCGAACCGCAGCGCGACACGCGAGGCGCGGGGGCGCACGCAGAAGTCCGCGTGTCCCTGGTCGTGATTGTTGTATCGGCCCGTGTAACCGCCGGTCGCTGCCGCGGCCAGAGGAGCGAGTACTGGTTCGGGCGAGGGACGCGTGGCCGTCGCACAGGCGACGGCCAGCAGCGCAGTGACTGCGAGTGCGGCGCGCAGCGGGAGGCTACTCCTTCCCCTCGGCGTCGGTCGGTGCGGTCTCGGGATAGTCCGTCGCCATCTCGGCGTCTTCCTTCGCCTCGATCTCGCGCTCGCGGCGAAGCGCCTCGTCGCGCTCCTGCCGGTACTGCTCGTACCATTCGCGCGTGACCTCGCCGGCGAGCTCGCGGTTGCCGAGCCCGAACGAGAGTGCCATGGCGAGGGCGATGGCGCCGAAGAGGATGGCGAACGCCGTCGTCACGATGTCCGTGGCGATGCCGAGCTCCTGGAGCGCCATGAAGATCGCGAGCAGGATGACGCCACCGCGTCCCACGCGCGCGAGTGCGCGCCCGCCGTGCAGCGCGCCGGCGCTCGCGGAGATGAGCCCGCCCACGAAGCCGCCGAGCACGATGCCGACGAGGATGATCACGATGGCCGCGATCACGCTCGGGATGTAGCTCACGAGCTCCGAGAACACGTTCGCCAGCGACTCGAGCCCCAGCGCGTTGGCGGCGATGAGGATCACCGCGAACATCACGAGCCAGAACACGAGGTGCGACAGGACGCGCGTGGGATTCAGGTGCGATCCCGAGCGCTCCACGGCCTCCATGACGCCGTACCGCTCCAGCATCTTGTTGAGGCGGATGCGGCGCAGCATTCGCTCGACGAGCTTCTCGAGGAGCTTCGCGAGGAGATAGCCGGCGAACAGGATGATGAGCGCGCCGAGCAGCGCCGGCACGATGTCGCCGAAGACCTGGGAGAAGCTGGCTTGCAGACGATCGCCGAAGTTCACGCGGGGCCCCTGAGAATGGTGATGCCGATCACGGTGATGAACTTAACATCGTGGGGCTAGTTGCGAGTGCCCCTCTTGCTGTCGAAGATCAGGCTGCGCTTGCAGGTGGGGCAGATGAGCCACTCGCGGCGGCGGGAGTAGCCGAGGCCGAATGACCCGCCGCCGATGGCGCGGGCCGTCATGGCCGCGCCGTCCCGGGGACATACGGGTTTTTCCCCCGCGGCCATCATGGCGCGGATGGCCTTTTGCTCCTCGGCCTCGAACTGGGCGTGCTGGTCAGCGGCCATGGAACACCGGGGATCGCTTCTCGAGGAATGCCGCCACGCCCTCCACGCGATCGTCGGTCGAGAAGCAGCGCTCGAAGAGCAGCCGCTCCATCTCGCGTCCCTCCTCGAAGGGCAGGTCGAGCGCCGCGCGGGTGGCCTCCTTGGCCGCCTGCACGGCGAGCGGCGCCCTGGCGGCCAGCTGTGTCGCGATCTCCATAGCGCGGCCGGCGAGCTCCGCACCCGGCAGCACCTGGCTCACGAGCCCCATGCGGAGCGCGGCGGCCGCATCGATCACCGAGCCGGTGAGGATGAGCTCCAGCGCGTGCCCCACGCCGACGATGCGCGGCAGCAGTTGCGTGCCCCCGCCGCCCGGCAGCAGGCCGATGTTGATCTCGGGCTGGCCGAATCGCGCGCGGTCGGCGGCGATGCGGATGTCGCACGACAGGGCGAGCTCGAGCCCGCCGCCGAGGCAGTTGCCGTTGATGGCGGCGACGACCGGCTTCTTCACGCGGCGCACCGCGCCGAACACGCTGCCGTTCGCCATTACCTCGCGCTGCTCCTCGAGCGTGCGCGCGGCGAGCTCGCGAATGTCGCCGCCAGAGGCGAACGAGCGGTCACCGGCGCCGGTGAGGATGATGGCGCGCACGCCCGAGTTGCCGTCCGCCGCCTCGAGCGCACGCGCGAGGTCCGTGCGCATCTCCGCGCTGAGCGCGTTCTGGCGCTCGGCATTGTCGATCGTGAAGATCGCAACCAGGCCCACCTGCTCGCGTCCGATGCGCCCGTTCATGGGAGCACCGCCGTCGCCTCGATCTCCACGAGCGCGCGCGACTCGATGAGCCCCGCGACGATCACCACCGACATCGCTGGGAAGTGGCGGCCCATCACCTCGCGATACGCGGCGCCGATCTCGGCCTGGCGCGAGAGGTATCCGTCTCGATCGGTGAGGAACCAGGTGAGACGAATGACGTGCGCTGGCTCTCCGCCCGCTTCGCGCACCAGCGTCGCGACGTTCGCGAGCGCCTGGCGCACCTGCGCAACGAGGTCGTCGCTCTCGAACGCGGCCGTGGCGGGATTCCACCCGATCTGCCCCGCGAGCGCGACGATGCGCCCCTGGGCGACCATGCCGTTGGCGTACCCCTTCGCCGGCGCCCAGCCCGCGGGCGCCAGCGTCGCCTGCCGCGACTCGCTCATGATTCCTCCTCGCGCAGCCTGAAGCGCTGCACCTTGCCTGTCGTCGTGCGCGGCAGCGCCGGGACCACGGCGACCGCGCGCGGATACTTGTACGGCGCAATGCGCGCCTTCACGAAATCCTGGAGCTCCTTCAGCAGCATCTCGCTCTCGCTGTGACCCGCCCGCAGCACGACGAACGCCTTCACCACCTGCCCCCGCTCCGCGTCGGGCGCGCCGACGACCGCGCACTCCTGCACCGCCTCGTGCTCGAGCAGCACATTCTCCACTTCCGGGCCGGCAATGTTGTAGCCCGACGAGACGATGATGTCATCGGTGCGCGCCTGGTACCAGAAATATCCGTCGGCGTCGCGGACGTACGAGTCGCCCGTGAGGTTCCAGCCGTCGCGTACGTAGGTGCGCTGCTGGTCGAGGTTGCCGAGGTAGCGGCAGCCCGTGGGGCCGCGCACGGCGAGACGTCCGGCCTCCCCGTCGGGCACGGCCTGCATGTCGTCGTCCACGATGCGCGCCTCATAGCCCGGCACCGCGCGTCCCGTCGAGCCGGGGCGAATGTCGTCGTCGGACGAACTGATGAAGATGTGCAGCATCTCCGTCGCGCCGATGCCGTCGATGATCTTCACGCCGGTTGCGTCGCGCCACGCCTCGAACACGCTGAGCGGCAGCGTCTCGCCTGCCGACACGCAGCGCCGCAGGCTCGACACGTCATGCTCGCCGAGCAGCGCGTGCATCGCGCGGTAGGCCGTGGGCGCCGTGAAGCAGATCGTGGGACGATACTCGGCGATGGCCTTCGCGAGGTTCGGCGGCGACGCCTGCTCCAGCAGCAGCGTGCAAGCGCCCGCGCGCAGCGGGAAGAGGAGCAGGCCGCCGAGCGCATACGTGAATGCCAGCGGTGGCGAGCCGCAGAACAGGTCGTCGCGCGTCGCGCGGAGTACGTGCCTCGGAAAGCATTCCGTGATCGCCATGACGTCGCGATGCGAATGCATCGTGCCCTTGCCCTGCCCCGTGCTTCCCGAGGTGAACGCAATGAGCGCGATTTCGGTGGCCGCCGTGTCACGCGCATTGAAGATTGCCTTCTTGCCCTCCATGCGTGTCTCGAGCTCCGCATCCGCCCCACCATACTCCACTACCGGAACGTGCACGGCGCGCCGACAGTCCTCGGCCACGCTCGTATCCGTGATCGCGAGCGACACGGCCGCCTTCTCGGCGACGTACTGGATCTCGCGCTCGCGCAGCAGCGGCATCGTCGCCACGGCGACGGCGCCCGCCTTCACGATGGCGAGCCAGCAGGCGGCGAACATCGGCGTGTTGGCGCCGCGCAGGAGCACGCGATTGCCGGGGACGATGCCGTAGTCCTCCACGAGCACGCGCGCGATGCGGTTGGTCCGCTCGAACAATTCCGTGTACGTCCACATTCCGCCCGGAAACCGGATTGCCGGTCGCGCGCCGTCGCCGCGCGCGATGGCGCTGTCCAGCAGCTCCGCCACGCAGTTGATGCGCGCGCGCGCCGCATACTCGCCAATCCCCTCGAGCAGCATCACGGGATGCAGCTCGGCGGGGGGAAGCTGCTCCTCGCAGAAGCGGTCGGCGTGCCGCGACTCAAGCATCCACGCCACCCCTGTCGTATGCGGCGAGCACCTGGTCGGCGATGACGAGCTGCTGCACTTCGGTGGTGCCCTCGTAGATCCGCAGTGCGCGGATCTCGCGATACAGCTGCTCGACCGGATTTCCGGCGACCACGCCGAGGCCACCGAGGAGCTGCACGGCGTCGTCGATGACACGCTGCGCCGCCTCGGTGGCGTACATCTTCGCCATGGCCGCCTCGCGAGTGATGCGCTCGGCGCACTGGTCGCGCGTCCACGCGGCGCGATAGACGAGCAGCGCGCTCGCGTCGATCTCCGTCGCCATCTGCGCGATGCGCGCCTGCGTGAGCTGGAAGTCGCGGAGCTGCTTCCCGAACATCGCGCGCGACGACACGTGATGCAGCGCCTCGTCGAGCGCTCGCCGCGCCATGCCGAGCGCGGCGGCGCCGACGGTGGAGCGGAAGACGTCGAGCGTCCCGAGCGCGACGCGCAGCCCGCGTCCCTCCTCGCCGACGAGCCTGTCGGCGGGGATGCGACAGCCGCTGAAGCGCAGCGTCGCGAGCGGATGCGGCGCGATGGTCTCGATGCGCTCGCCCACCGAGAAGCCCGGATCCCCCTCCTCGACCACGAGCGCGACGAACTCACGCTCGGCCTCGCCGAGCCGCGCGAACACCACGTACTGCGCGGCGAGCCCGCCGTTGGAGATCCACGTCTTCTCGCCGTCGATGATCCACGAGTCGCCATCGCGGCGCGCGGTGGTGCGCATCGCGACCACGTCTGATCCCGCATCCTTCTCGGAGATGGCGAAGGCGGCGATGGCGTCGCCGCTTGCGACGGCCGGCAGGTAGCGCGCCTTCAGCTCCCTGCTGCCGAACAGCGAGATGGGGCCGGCGCCCAGTCCCTGCATGGCGAACGTGAAGTCCGCGAGGCCGGAGCGGCGCGCGAGCGTCTCGCGCGCGAGGCAGAGCGTGCGGACATCCAGCGTCTCGCGCGCGCCGCCGTGTGGAGCGGGAACGGCGTGCCGCAGCCAGCCCGAATCGCCGAGGCGCTTCACGAGCGTGCGGCATTCCGCGTCGATGTCAGGGCCGTGCGGCGCTCCGAGGTGCTGCGCGTCCGCCCACGACGCGAGGTCGCGCGCGAAGGCGCGATGCTCCTCGTTGAAGAAGGGCCAGTCGAGGTGCGGCACGATCAGTTCCCCTCGAACACGGGCGTCCGCTTCTCGACGAACGCGCGATACGCGCGCTCGAAGTCCTCGCCGCGCATGCACAGCGCCTGCTGCTCCGCCTCGAAGTCGATCGCCGCGTCCACGCCCATGCTCCACTCCTCATGGAGGCATTTCTTCGTCACGGCGTGCGATGCGGACGGGCCGTTGGCGAGCGTCGTGGCCAGGCCGAGCGCTTCGTCCAGCACGGCGCCCGGCTCGGCAAGCCGGTTATAGAAGCCCCAGCGCTCGGCCTCGTCGCCCATCATGGTGCGGCCGAGGAAGAGGAGCTCGCTCGCGCGACCCTGCCCGATGATGCGTGGGAGGATCGCGCACGCGCCCATGTCCGCGCCCGAGAGGCCGACGCGCACGAAGAGGAATGCCACCTTGCTGCGCGCCGTGCCGACGCGGAGGTCGCTCGCCATCGCGAGGATGGCGCCGGCGCCGACGCAGATGCCGTCCAC
>JBDSTA010000155.1:0-5374 GCA_039928475.1 Gemmatimonadaceae bacterium
ACTACCTCGGACCGACACTGACGGCGCGCCTCCGCGCCCGGTTCACCGCCGAGATGCAGGGAGACGGCCAATGAGACCCGGCCTCGGCCAGCATACGCAGCTCAAGCAGGAGCTGAAGATCAATCCACGCCTGTACCAGGCGATGGATCTCCTGTACATGCCGCTGCTCGACCTGCAGAACCACCTCAAGCAGGAGCTCCTCAACAATCCGTTCCTCGACATGATCGAGCCGGATGAGGAGGACGAGGAGGAGGGCACCGAGCCGCAGGAGGAAGCGGCGCCGGAGACGGAAGCCGAAAAGGAAGCGAAGGACGAGATCGACTGGGAGGAGATCCTGCTCGACGGCTTCGACGCGGGCGGGCGACGCGAGGAGCACGAGGAGCGGGAGTACTACGAGCCAGTCACCGTCGACACGCGCGACCTCGCGGATCACCTGCGCGACCAGGTGTCCCTGCTCGACCTCAACGGCCGCCAGATGTACCTGGCCGATGAGTTCATCGGCAACATCAACGAGGATGGCTATCTCGCGTGCGGCCTCGAGAAGATCGTCGAGGGCGTGAACGAGAGCGTCGCGAAGGTCGCCGAGGAATCCGAGCGCGAGGTCACGGACCTCCCGATGTACACGATGGGCGAGGCGGAGGAGATGCTCGGCATCGTCCAGAGCCTCGACCCGCCGGGCGTTGGTGCGCGCGACCTGCGCGAGTGCCTCATGCTCCAGCTGCGCGAGGCGGGCCTCGAGCACTCCGTGCCGTTCCGCCTCGTGCGCGACTGCTTCGACGAGCTGATTGCCCATCGCTGGAGCGAGATCTCCAAGCGTTTCGGCATCAGCCCCGTGGACGTGCAGAAGGCGGCCGACGAGATCGCGAAGCTCGACCCCAAGCCGGGCCTCGTCTACAGCGACGCCAGCGACAACTACATCATCCCTGACCTCATCGTCGACAAGATCGACGGCAAGTACCACGTCTTCCTCAACGACGCGAACCTCCCCAGGCTGAAGCTGAGCAAGGCCTATCAGGAAATCGCGCGCGACAAGAAGAAGTTCGACGGCGAGAACAAGGAGTTCATCTCGAACAAGCTGAACTCCGCCAACTGGATGATCCAGGCCATCGAGCAGCGTCGCCAGACGATGCTCAAGGTCATGAACTACATCGTCGAGCGGCAGCGCGAGTTCTTCGAGAAGGGCGTGCAGTTCCTCAAGCCGCTCACGCTGCGTGAGGTGGCCGAGGTCATCAGCATGCACGAGAGCACGGTGAGCCGCGTGACGAACGAGAAGTTCGTGCAGACGCCGCGCGGCGTGCTGCCGCTCAAGTTCTTCTTCTCGTCCGGGCTGTCCACCACGGCGGGCGAGGACGTGTCCGCGCGCGGCATCAAGGCGCAGATCCAGAAGCTCGTCTCGGACGAGAATCCGAAGCATCCGCTCACCGACCAGGCGATCGTGAACATCCTGAAGGAGACGGGCGTCCAGATCGCGCGCCGCACCGTCGCGAAGTACCGCGACCAGCTCGGCGTGTTATCGGCACGGATGCGCAAGCGGGTATGATGACGGGCGAACGCTTGGGACTTGCCAAGCCGTTCGCCGCGCCCGACCACGCTGGCGCGGACGTCTCGGTGCTGGTGCCAGCCAAGGACGAGGCGGAGAACCTGCCGCTGTTCATGGAGCTGGCGGCTGCCGCATTCGCAGGGCATCCGGAGCAGCGGTACGAGGTCGTCGTCGTGGACGACGGCTCCACCGATGATTCGTGGAACGTCCTCCAGCGGCTGCAGCAGCAGTATCCCTTCCTGAAGGCCGTGCGCCATCGCTCGAAGCGCGGTATCGCCGACGCGCTGCGCACCGGCTACCTCAACTCGAGCGCGCCTGTGCTCGTGTTCTATCCCGCCGACCTCCAGTTCAAGCCGGAGGACATTCCCCGCCTCGTCGAGCCAATCCTCGCGGATCGTGCGGACATGGTGACGGGCTTCAAGGAAGGGAAGTACGAGAAGGCGTTCGTGTCGGGCATCTACAACAAGTTGAGCCGAACGCTGTTCGACGTGCCGGTGAAGGACCTCAACTCGGTGAAGGCGTATCGACGCGAGATCATGGAGGGGCTGCCCGTGCGTCCCGACTGGCATCGCTACATGATCGTGCTGGCGCATGCACAGGGCTTCACGGTCACCGAGATTCCTGTGCCGCTGTACCCGCGCCATGCCGGCAAGTCCAAGTTCGGGTTGTCGCGCATCCCCATCGGTGTGCTCGACATGTTGTCGGTGTGGTTCGAGCTCAACTTCGGCAAGAAGCCGCTGTTGCTCTTCGGCATGCTCGGCGCCGGACTCTTCACACTGGGCTTCCTCGCGGGCATCACGGCGCTCGTCGTCCTCGCGATCACGGGGCAGGGCATTCGCCCCGTGTGGACCATCATCCAGACCTGCCTCATCCTCGGCAGCATCCTCTTCGCCGCCGGTATCCTCGGCGAGCAGATCGCCGGGCAGCGCGCCGAGCTGCGCGAGATGCGGCGCCAGCTCGACGAAGTCCGCTCCGCGCAGAACACCCAGACGTAATCATGAGAGTTCTCTTCCTGACCCACTCGTTCCCGCGCGAAGACGGGGACGCGGCGGGATCGTTCGTGTTGCGTCTCGCCCAGGCGCTCGCTGCGGAAGACGTCCAGGTGCGCGTCGTCGCGCCCTCCGCGACGGGACTCGCGTCGCACGAGGCGATGGGTGGCGTGGCCGTGGATCGCTTTCGCTACGCGCCGCGCAAGTACGAGACGCTCGCCTACGGCGGCAACATGGCCGCGCAGGTGCGCGACTCGTGGAGCGCGAAGGTGACGCTCGTCGGCTTCCTCGGCGCCGAGTTCCGCGCGGGAGTGCGCGCGCGGCGCGACCAGCAGCCGGACCTCGTGCACGCGCACTGGTGGTTCCCGAATGGGCTCGCGGCGGCCTGGGTGTCGCGCATGAGCGGGATCCCGCTCGTCACGACGATGCACGGCACGGACGTGCGCATGGCGCGCAACATTCCCATGTCGCGCCCCGCGTTCCGGCACGTGATGCAGCAGTCGGCGGCGGTGACCGCGGTGTCGCGCTGGCTCTCGGATGAGGCGCGCGCCATCGTCAGCATGAAGCCGCCGATCGTTGCGCCGATGCCGGTGCGAACCGAACTGTTCTCGCCCGACGGCTCGCCGAGGGCGAAGCGATTGCTGTTCGTCGGTCGGCTCATGGCGCAGAAGGGCATCGAGCTGCTGCTCGACGCGCTCGCCGCGCTTCCGGCGGACGTCGGGCTCGACATCGTCGGCGACGGTCCCGATCGCGCCGCACTCGAGGCACGCGCGTCCACCCTCGGCATCGCGTCGCGCGTGCGCTTTCACGGCGTCGTGAAGCAGTTCGAGCTGCCCGCGTTCTATCGCCACGCCGCAGCCCTCGTGGTTCCGTCATCCGAGGAAGGCCTCGGACTCGTCGCCGTCGAGGCTCAGCTCTGCGAAACGCCGGTGGTGGCATTCGATTCGGGCGGGTTGCCCGACGTCATCCAGCACGAGCGTACGGGCATCCTCGTGAAGGAGCGCGATGCCGGCGCACTCGGTGCGGCGATCGGCGCACTGCTCGCGCGGGACGACCACGGCGTGAGCATGGGCGCCGCAGGGCGGCTCACCGCGCTGTCCACCTTCGCACCCGAGTCCGTGGCGCGGCGGTACGCGGACATCTATCGCGACGTCCTTGGACGCAGCACGACGTAAGTCCTGGCTGCGCGCCGCGAGCTGGATCGTCGCGGCCGTCATCATCGCCCTCGTGGCCGTCAAGCTCACGGGCGACCTCGCGCAGCTCCGCGCGCATCCGCTCGAGGAGCGTCCTCGCTGGGCGTTGGTGTTCGCGTCGGGCGCACTGTTTCTCGTCGCGCACGCGGTCCTCGTGCAGACCTGGCGTAGCGTGCTCGCGACGTGGGACGCCAGGCTCCCGTTCTGGACGGCGGCGCGGATCTGGTCCGTTTCGAACCTCGGGCGGTACATCCCGGGCAAGGTCTGGCAGATCGGCGCCATGGGGGCGATGTCGCGCGAGGTCGGCGTCTCGCCGATCGCCGCCTCGGGTTCGGCGATCCTCGGCACCCTGGTGAACGTCATCGCCGGATTCGTCGTCGCACTCGCAAGCGGTCGTTCGCTGCTCGAGCGGACGTCGCCCGGCTGGAGCGGGGTGGCAACGATCATCGTGTTCGTGTCTGGCGCCGGGTTGCTGCTCGCTCCGCTGATTGTCCCGCGCATCGCGCCGGCCGTCGGGCGCCTGATGGGCCGGCCGGTAACGGCAACCCTTCCGGCCCGCGCGGTGGTCCATTCATTGGTGGGCAACCTGATTGCGTGGCTGCTCTACGGGGCTGCATTCGAGCTCTTCACCCGGGGACTGCTCAGCGGCGCGACTGGCGAGTACTCCGCGTATCTGGCAGCTTACACGATCTCCTACCTCGCTGGTTATCTTGCGCTGTTCGCTCCGGCCGGTGCGGGAGTGCGGGAGGGGATGATGCTCGCCGTGCTGCAATACGCTGGGCTGGCATCGGCGCCCCAGGCCGCGCTCGTCACGATCGGTTCGCGCGTCTGGCTCACGCTGCTGGAAGTCACACCGGGTTTCCTGTTCTGGGCGCTCCACCGGGTGCGCCGCACCTCGCAGACCACCGACCAACCGGATGTCCCGACCTGACACTCAGTCCGCGGCGCCCCAGCTTCCGGCGCCGCGCTTCGCAATGGGATGGGCAGCGCTGGTGTGCGCCGTCGCCACCCTGACGCTCGCATATCCTGCGTTGAGCGGACAGTTCCTCGTGAACCCGCGCAGCGACCAGTACATCGCCGGGTTCGCCTTCCGCGACTTCGCCGTGCAGGCGCTGCGCGCCGGCGGCTCCATTCCGCAGTGGAATCCGTACCTGTACGGCGGCATGCCGTACGTGGCTGCCATGCACGGCGACATCTTCTATCCCACGCAGTTGCTCCGGCTGCTCATGGGGACGGATGCGGGCATGACGTGGGGCTTCATCCTGCACACGATCCTCGCGGGGCTGTTCACGTACGGTTTCCTGCGCGCGTGGGGACTCGGGTTCGTGCCGGCACTCGTTGCCGGTGTCGCGTACCTGATGAGCGGACCCATCGCGTCGTACGCGTCGCCCGGGCACGATGGAAAGCTCTTCGTGAGCGCACTCCTGCCACTCGCCCTCTGGTTCCTCGTGCGTGGCATGCGCGATGACCGCCAATGGGCATGGGGAGGACTCGCGCTCACCGTTGGCCTCGCGATTCTCAGCCCCCATCCGCAGCTCCTCCAGTACCTGCTGCTCACGTCCGGCGCGTTCGCCCTGTTTCTCGCGTTCGGCGCGGACCAGCATGGCCGGAAGCTGGATCGCCGCACGGCCCTCACTCGACTCGCCTTTGCG
>JBDSTA010000156.1:0-20165 GCA_039928475.1 Gemmatimonadaceae bacterium
GCGGAAGCGACGGTGACGTCGAAGAACTGGCGCACATGGCCGTCGAGCAGGTACGTGACCGGATACCTGTGACGCGAGAGGGCGTAGTTCGGCGGGAGGTTGACGTGCACGACGCGCTCCTCGCCGAGGATCTTCGAAGGAACGCGAACGGTGCGGGTCTGGGCTGATATCGGGGTCGCCAGGAGGATGAGGGCGACGGCGATGTACATGCCCCTCGCTGCGCTCGGGGCGACATCCTCGTACATGCCCCTCGCTGCGCTCGGGGCGACAGCAGGGCTACCGAACACCAGCCAGCGCAGTGATCAGCAGCAGCGCCCACTGCGGACCGAGCCAGCCCTTGTCCGTGTCGTCGTACCACTCGGTGAGCGAGTGCTCATCACCGCCCTTGCCGCCGCCGTCGATCGTGATCGCGGCGATGCCGAGGCTCATCGGGAAGTTCGCGTCCGTGCTCGACGCCGAGAGCGTCGGCGTGAAGCCGAGCACCTTGCCCGCGGCGAGTGCGGTCGCGACGATCGGCGACGACTCCGTCTGCGTGCCATTCGCCGGGCGGAGGCCGATGGTGTCGATCACCAGCGTGATCGGCGCCTTGCCATCCTTGCCGCCGCCCCAGCGCGCATTCTCGGCATCCATCGCATCGACGAAGATCTTCCGCGCCTTCGCATCCACGACCGCGAGCTCCTGCGCGGACTCGGAACGCATGTCGAGCTCGAACGATGCGTCGAACGGAATCGAGTTCACCGACGTACCGCCGGAGATCCTGCCGACGCTGAACGTCGTCTTCGGCGACGACGGCACCTGGAGCTCGCCGATCATCGCAACCGCGCGACCGAGCGCGTGGATGGGATTCACGCGGCCGAATGCACCGTAGCTGTGGCCGCCCGGTCCCTTGTACGTCACGCGATAGCGGTTGCTGCCAACCGCGCGGTTCGTGACGGTGAGCCCGTTGCCATCGACGGAGATGAAGTAGTCGACCTTTCCCTGCAGCTCCTTCAGGAAGAGGTTGCGCACGCCGCGCAGGTTGCCGGGGCCCTCCTCGCCGACGTCGGCGACGAAGTAGATCGTGCCGGCAGTCTGGATCTTCTGCTGCTGCATCGCGCGCGCGACGGAGAGCAGCACGGCGAGGCCGCGACAGTCGTCGCCGATGCCAGGCGCCGTGAGACGCGTGCCGCTGCGCTTCACCTTCACGTTCGTGCCGTCGGGGAAGACGGTGTCGAGATGCCCCGCAATCACGACCGTCGGCCCACCGCCCAGCCCCTTACGCTCGGCGATGACATTCCCCGCCGTGTCGATACGCACGTTGGTGAGGCCGAGCGCCTGGAGGCGACGCTTGTACTCGAGGCCGCGCTTCGTCTCCTTGAACGGCGGCGCCGGGATCTCGCAGATGGAGACCTGGCTGTCGATAGTCCACCTGTTGTCGCGCTTGATGGCGTCGACCGCGGTCTTCACGCGCGCGTTCGACGCGGGAACGGCCATCTGGGCGCCAAGTGGCGTGGCAAGGAGCAGCAGCAGTGCAAACGGCTTCATGGGATGGGCAGAGTGTGGGGCTTCTCGACGTTCAGCGTGATGGGCTTGCGCTTGTCCTTGTCGATGAAGCGCTCGCCAGTCGTCATCCAGGACGCCGCGGGTGCGTCCTTGAGGTAGTGATCGAAGAAATCCTGGAGACGATACGCGAAGTCTACCTGGTTCTCGAGCTTGCGAAGGCCGTGGTCCTCGCCCGGGTATGAGAGGAAGATCACGGGCTTCTTGAGGAAGCGCAGCGCGTTGTAGAACTGCACGCCCTGCAACCACTCGACGGTCTGGTCGTTGTCGCCCTGCATCTGGAGCAGCGGCGTGTTCATGTTCTGCACGCCGGTGATGGGCGACTGCGACTTGTAGAGCTCCGGATCGCTCCACGGATCGGTGCCGTAGCGCCCCTGCCCGCGAATGTCGTAGCTCGCGTTGTTCTGCCCCGATCCGCGGAAGAGCGTGTTGAACTCCGTCGCGAGGTCGATCGGCGCCGCACCCGCCTCGATGGCGGCGAACAGCTTCGAATGCGTGGAGATGTATGCCGAGCCGCCGCCGCTGTAGCTGTGGCCCTGGAGGCCGATGTGCTTCGGGTCCGCGTAGCCGAGCTCGATGACCTTCTTCACCGCGGACTCGACGCTCTCGAGCATGTCCTGGTGCGACGTGCGACCGTGGAAGTACACATCGGGTTGCATGACGAGATACCCGTTGCTCACGAACGCCGAGAAGGACGGCGTGCTGCCCGGGTAACGGGGGACCTGGTAGCGATTGAGGTTCTGCGAGTTCTTCTCGTAGAAGTTCACCAGCATCGGCAGCTTCTGGCCGGGCTGGTAGTCGTCGGGAATCGCGAGCGTGCCCTGCAGCGGATGCCCGTCGCGATCGGCGTAGTAGAACAGGATGCGACGACCCCACTTGTAGTCCGCCTGCTGCGGATTCGCCTCGCTGAGCTTCTTCGGCGACTTGAAGCTGAGGTCCGACACCAGCAGGTCGGGGAACTCCGACCAGTCCTCGCGCGTGTAGAGCACGCGATTCGTGCTGTCGGCCTTGTCGACGCGCCCGAACGCCTTGTCCTCATAGACGAGGCGGTTGAACTTGCCGTCGCGGAGCTCGTAGAAGCCGGCCTTCTTCGTCAGGTCGCCGTACGCCGAGAAGAGGATCGGCTTCGCGAGGTCGATGACGATGGGCGCGGTGGCGGCGCCACCGCCACGTCCACCCTGTGGGCCTGCCGGCGCGGCGTCCGCGTCGAGGCGCTCGTAGCGGAAGCGGATCGCTTCCTTCGTCCCGACGCCTTGCGTGAGCGCCTTCGCTGCACCGCTGCCGTCCAGCGGAACGGCGTAGACGTCGTAGCGATGATCGAGCACGACGAATTTTCCGTCCTTCGAGAAGCCGGAGAGTCCATAGGCGGGCTTCTCCGCCATGTGGTCGTCCTCGACGTTCACGAAGGAGACCGGCACCTTCGCCGTGAGGTTCACCTGCGCGCCCGAGGCGAGGTCATACGCCCAGACGTGCTTGTCCTTCCAGTAGATGAAGTACCGCGAGTCGGGGGACATGCCGAGCGCTCGGCCCGCTGCTCCGGACATCATCGGTGTGCGCGTGCCCGCCGCGACGTCGATGCGATAGTAGTCGGCGCGCGGCTCCTCCCAGTCGGAAACGTATTTGCGGTCGTCGGTGGCGATGGCCCATCGTCCGTCGCGCGACATCTGCACGCTGCGAAGCGTCGAGTCCGCGAAGTACGTCACCTTGCCCGTCGCGAGGTCGAGCGACGCGCGGTCCGTCCGATTGCGATCGGCGTTCGCCTGCGCGCGCTGCACGGTCTGCAGCCGGTCGTCGGCGCCGTGGAAGATGTCCACGTCGGACGGCGCGACATACGACTCGTCGTCGGTCTTGCGCTTGGGCTTCGGGTCCTGGCTCTTGAGCCCGAACGCGAGACGATCGGCCTTCGCGCTCCAGGTGAGCGTGCCCTTCTCGCTGATGACGAGCTTCGCCGGCAACCCAGCAGCGTTCGATGACACCTCGACCTTCTTCGGCTTCGCCGAGTTGAGCGCGGTAAATGCGACGAGCGTGTTGGGGCGCAGGGCGAGCGTGTCGGCATCGCTGCCGTGCATCGCGGCGATCGCCGTGCCCGAGTCGGACCAGGTCAGGCGGCTGTAGCGCTCGCGCGCGTTCTCGAGGACGCGGTCCGTGCCGTTGTTGATGTCGGCGAGATAGAGGCCGTTGCCGAGTTGGTCGGCGGCGTCAATGGTGTAGGCGAGATGGGTGCCGGACTTGTTGAACGCGAACTCACCGACGGAACCGATGAGGCGATCGGTGCCGGCGCGCAGGTCGCGCACGATCATGTCGGTGCCGTCGAACGCCGGCTTCGGCTCGGCGCGCGCGCGCTTGACGACCAGCATGCTCGATCCCTTGTCGAACTCGAAGCTCGCGATGTGATCCCAGCCGATCTTCTCGCCCGTGGCGAGGTTCATCAGCTCGGCGCGGAACGGCTGTACCACCGGCGGGGCGCCCGGCACGGGAGCGGGCGTCGGCGCGGGTGTGGTGGCGGGCGTTGGTGTCGCGGCCGGTGCGCCGCCGCGGCCACCGCGACCCGCGGCGGGCTTCGGCGGCGCGATGGCGTAGGCGACCCACTTGCCGTCGTCGGAGAGCTGCGGGCGTGAGCCGCGGTCGACGACGTAGTCCTTGTCGCCGTCCACCTGCTTCACGTGCAGCTGGTCCTCGCGCCGGACCCCGGTGTACACCCACGCGACCCACGCGCCGTTCGGCGTGATGGACGGCGCGGTGATCGTTCGCCAGCGCGCGTAGTCCACGATGGGTAGTGCCTTCTTCGCGGTGGCGGGCGATGCGGCCTGTGACGGCCCCTGCGCGGTGAGCGACGACGCGGCGACGATCGAGAGCGCGAGGGCAGCGAGCGGAGTGCGCATGAAGAAACTCCTAGACGGGGCGGTCGATCGCGGGAGACTGCGGCGTGAACATCTTCGGGCCCGACTCGGTGATGTACAGGCAATCCTCGAGGCGAATGCCGAACTCGGCGTAGTTGGTGATCGTGGGCTCATCGCTGAAGCACATGCCCGGCTGGATCTTCGTCGTGTTGCCCCGGACGAAGTTCGTCCACTCGTGTCCGTCGAGTCCGATGCCGTGACCCGTGCGGTGCGGGAGGCCGGGCACCTTGTAGTCGGGACCATAGCCGGCGTCGGTGAGGACCTTTCGCGCTGCGGCGTCCACGGACTCGCACGTCGCGCCGACCTGCGCCGCGTTCAACGCCGCGCTCTGCGCGCGCTTCTCGATCTCCCACACGTCGCGCATGCGCTGCGTGGGCTTGCCGAACACCGTCGTGCGCGTGATGTCCGACACGTAGCCCTGCACGGTGCATCCGGCGTCGAGGAGGACGACGTCTCCCTCGCGCAACTTCTGCGGCTGCACGCTGCCGTGCGGGAATGCGGTGTACTTGCCGAAGATGACGAGCGCGCCGTCGCTCACGCCGCCGAGCTTCTTGACGTTCGCTGCGTAGATGCCGCCGAGGTCCTGCGTGCTCATGCCCGTCCGGAGCGACTTGAGCGCCGTCTTGATCGACGCCAGCGTGATGTCGTTCGCGCGCTGCATCAACGCAATCTCGGCAGGCGACTTGAACATGCGGCAGCCGGCGGTGACCGGCGTGGCGCTCACGAACTGGAGTTGGGGGAGCTCCTGTCGCACGCCATCATATATGAAGAAGCGCAGGCGCTCCTCGATGCCGACCTTGCCCGTGGCGCCGCGATCGCGAAGTATGCCGGCGATCACCTTGTAGGGGCTTTCGTCCTCCTGCCACACGCGGATGTCCGTGCCGAGCTTGATGAGCTCGCGCGAGCGCGCCTCCTCGAAGCCCGGCGTGACCCACGCGAGCTCGCCCTTCGCAGGGATGACGACGGCAAACGGCCGCTCGCTGTTCCCCCAGTGGACGCCGGTGAAGTAGTACATGCTTGTCCCGCCCTCGAGCAGCATGGCGTCCATGCCATTCTCGGCCATGAGCCGGCGCGCCTTCTCGATGCGCGCGCGCCGCTCGTCGGCGGAGATGGGGACGACCGCTGGCTGCTGCGGCGCGTCGGGCTCGGGGAGGGACGTGGCTGCGAGGAGGTCGGCGTGGGTGCCGACGGCCGCCGCACCGGCGATGGCAGCGGTGCGGGCGAGGAAATGTCGTCTTTTCATGGTGCAGAAGCTACGACCGGCGGCGTCCGCTGGCCATGTAGTGCTTTCGCCGGGCGGGGGTGTGCTTCTCGATGGCGTAGCGGAGCATGGTGCGGGGCATCTCGTGCGCGTGCTCGTCGAGAAAGCGGTCCAGGGCGGACAGGTCCCGGATGCCGACTTCGCGGAGCATCCACCCGGTCGCCTTGTGCATGAGGTCCTCGTCGTCGTCGAGGAGGAGCGCGGCGATCTTGAGCGTGTCCGCGAAGTCATCCTGCCGGATGAAGTAGTGCGTGGCGACGATCGCGATGCGGCGGTCCCAGAGCGACTTCGACTTCGCGAGACGGAGGAGCTGGTCGCGCGGGCGCCCCTCGAGGTGCCGGCCGATGATGTACGACGCCGACGTGTCGACGAGGTCCCAGTTGTTCACGCGTGCGCGCTTGGCGAGGTACAGCTTGAATATCCTCTCGCGCGTCCTGTCGTCGCCGCGTTCGTAGCCGTCGGCGAGGAGCATGAGCGCGAGCAGCCGCGCCTCATGCCAATCCTCGTCGAGCAGCTCGGCAACTTCGGCGAGGGGAAGGCCGCGCAGCTCGCGCGCGAGCTTCCGTTGCGCGGGGACGCGAATGCCGAGGAAGCGATCGCCGGCGCCGTACTGTCCCTCGCCGGTCTTGAAGAAGCGCTGAAGGAACTCCGCGTCCTTCGGGTTGCGGAGCTCCATCAGTCGCCCGAGGGCATTCATGACGCTACTTCGGCCGCACCGACGTCCACTTCGCCATCGCCTCCTTGAAGCGCGCCTGCGCCGCCTTCGCGGCAGTGACCTGGCGCGCCGTGGGCGCGACGTCTGCGCCCTGCATGCTCATCGCTGCCGCGAGCAGCGCGTTGCCGGCGCTCTCGAGCGTCGGCGGGCCTGCCGGGGCAGCGCCGAAACCGCCGCCGCCGCCGCCACCACGGCCGCCTCGACCGCCGCGAACCGGCGCCGGCGCGATGGAGTCGATGCGCGCCTTGAGACCTGCATCGGACGACGCATCCGCCGCGGCGCGCGCCGCCGCATAGGCATCGCGCGCCGAGAGGGCGCCTTCGTACAGCTCGCGCGACAGCGAGGCGAGCTGGGCGAGTCCGGCGGCAGGCGTCTTCACGCGCGGGTCGAGCTTGAGCGTGAGCGGCTGCGTGTAGCTCTTGCCGTCCACCGTGAGCTTCACCGTGTAGTTGCCCGCCGGTGCCCACGGCGTGCTCGCCGCGTCGTACGTGCGATGCGGCACTGCGCCCTGCGCCGCTTCACCCGGGGGCGTGCCCTCGGGCGCGAGTGGCTGGAAGCGCAGGTCCCACGTGAAGCGATGCATGCCCGCCTGCGGCGAGAGTATCTGCGTCGGCGCGGCCCAGTAGAGCGGGAAGGCGCAGTGTGGCGCCGTCGGCGCCTTCTGGCAGATCTCCCGGTTGTATGCGTCCGGGTTGAGGCCCGGGTCGATGCGCGGCGCTGGCTCGTCGCTCGTGTAATGACGAACGAGCTTGCCCGTGCCGTCGAGGATGTCGAGCGCCACCTTCGATGCCGTCGCGCCTACGTAGTAGTCGATCACGCCGCCGTTCGGCGGGTTCTCGCCAGCCGTCATCTCGGGCGGCCACGGCGTGGGCTCGTTCGTCGCGAAGCGCACGCGCACCGCGGTGTGCGGCTTCACGAGGTACGACGCGCGGGTCTCCTTCGCGCTGTTGAGCATCGCGGCCTGGCGCAGCGGCGAAAGGTCGTCGAGCACCCAGAAGCCACGTCCGTGCGTACCGGCGACGAGATCCGCGCAGAGGCACGAGTCGTCGTCCTTGATGGTGAGGTCGCGTACGGAGATCGCGGGCATATTGAGGCGCAGCGGCTGCCAGTGGTCGCCATCGTCGAACGACACCCAGACCTGCGTGTCGGTGCCCGCATAGAGCAGCCCCTTCACGCGCGGGTCCTCGCGAATCGAGTTCGCCACCGAGCCGCCGGCGATGCCGGTGTTGATTTCCGTCCACGTCTTGCCGCCGTCGTGCGTGCGGAAGAAGTGCGGATTGAAGTCGTCGAGGCGCATCGTGTTCGCCGCGGCGTAGGCCGTCTTCGTATCGAAGTGTCCCGCGTCGATGTTGAAGATGCGCGTCCACGGCTTGATCACCGGCGGCGTGACGTTCGCCCAGGTCCTGCCGCCGTCGGCGGTCGTCTGGATGAAGCCGTCGTCGGTGCCGGTCCACATCACCTTGATGTCCTTCGGCGATGGAGAGAGCGCGGTGATGGTGCCCGCCGGCGCCGGCGTCACGCCGGTCGCGTACTTGCCGGCGGTGGACGGCACGGCCCACGCCTGTCGCGCGAGGTCGGGGCTGATGCGCGTCCAGCTGTGCGCGCGATCCGTCGACTTCCACACCGCATTCGACGCGTAGAACAGCGTGTTGTTGTCCACCGGCGACCAGTGGATGGGCATCGTGCGGACGTTGCGGTTGAAGCCCGTCATGTCGGGGCCGACGTTCGTCGTCTGGCGGGTCCGTCTATTGAAGAGCGACACGTTGTTGCGCGCGCTGCCGAATACCATGTCGGGATCCTTCGGATCCGGCGCGGCGATGCCGTACTCCTGGATGTTGACCGGCGCCCAGTCGCGGAACGTGATCATGCCGTCCATCGAGCGACTGTCCACGCACGCGGAGCCGGAGTCCTGCTGACCGCCGCACACCTTGTAGGGGAACGACATGTCGGTCGTGACGTGATACATCGCCGCCGTGGGCTGCGTGTACCAGTTGCTCCACGACTGCCCGCGATTGCCCGAGATGACCGCGCCCTGGTCGGCGATCACGAGGATGAGGTTCGGGTCGTTCGGGTTGATCCACGCGCGCTGGTAGTCGTCGCCACCGGGTGCGCCGCGCACGGCCGTCCACGTGACGCCACCATCTTCGGTCCGCCACATTACCGTCGAGACACTGTAGACGACGTTCTCGTTCTTCGGGTCGATCGTGATCGTGGGCAGGTCACCGCCGCCGATGCGGCCGAGGGGGCGGTTGTCGACGACGCGCGGCGTGGCGCCGGGGGGCGCGTCGGGACCATTCAACGCGAGGAACCAGTGCTCGCCGCCGTCATTCGAGCGATAGAGGTTCACCGCTCCCGTCACGACGTTGTTCGCCGTCGCACCCGCCACCGACGCATAGAGCACCTGTGGATTGCTCGGCGAGATGGCCAGGTTGGCCTGGATGACTCCCGGCAAGCCATTCGTGAGGGGGCGCCAGTTGGCGCCGCCGTCGGTGGACTTGAAGATGCCACCGCTCGTACCGCCGAAGCCCTGCCCCTCGATGAAGCTCTGCTGCTGCTGCCACAGCGCGGCGTACAGGACGTTCGGATTGTTCGGATCCATGCGCACGTCGTTCGCGCTCGTGTACTCGTCCTTGTAGAGCACCTTCGTGAACGTCGTGCCGCCATCCGTGGAGCGGAAGACACCGCGCTCGGAGTTGGGCCCGTACGGATGGCCGAGCACGGCGACGAACAGGCGGTTGGCGTCCTTCGGATCCACCTCGATCCACGCGATCATCTGGCTCTCGCGCAGGCCGAGATGCGTCCAGGTGCGGCCGGCGTCGGTGGATTTGTACATGCCGTCGCCCGTGGCGAGGTCGGGGCGGATGATGCCCGCGCCACTGCCGACGTAGATGGTGTTCGGGTCCGACGGCGCGACGGCGATGGCGCCGATCGAGCCGGTTGGCTGGTCGTCGAACAGCGGAAACCAGTTGGCGCCGAAATCGGTCGTGCGCCAGACGCCACCGTTGTCGTACCCGACGTAGAACACATTCGGCTGGCCCGCGACGCCGACCGCGGAGCGTCCTCGGCCGGCGCGGGTCGGGCCGATCATGCGCCAGTGCATGGCAGCGGCGGGATCGAGCAGCTGGGCACCGGCGGTTGCGACCGGGGTGACGAGCGTGGCAGCGAGAGCGAGGTGCTTCAGGTATTGGCGCACGGGGATGGGCTTTTGAGTGAGGTGGAAACCTGACACGGCATTCGATCGGCCGCTATGGCGGGTGCGGTTCCTCGGCTCGTCTCGCTCGCTCGGAATGACAGCGGGGCGCTTCGGGGCTACACTCAGGTATGCGCTCGCTCGCCCTCATCCTTCTCGTTGTCGCGCAGGTGGCGAGCGCGCAGCGCATCACGGGGGTCGTGCACGACAGTGGCTCGCGGTCGCCGCTCCCGGGCGCGGTCGTCGCGGCGCTGGACGCGAAGGGACACTCGCTCGCACGCGTGATCAGCGATGCCGCGGGGCGCTACTCCGTTGCGGTTGCCGACAGCGCGGCGCAGCTGCGCGTGGTGCGCATCGGCTTCCAGCCGCGCGTCATCGCGCTGGCGTCGCCGCGCCCCGCAGCCGTCGACGTGGGCATGCTCAAGGTCGCGACGCTGCTCTCGACTGTCGTCGTCGTGGACGACCGGCTCTGCTCCGCGCGCGGCGATCGCGCCGCGGCGCTGTCGCTGTGGGAGCAGGCGCGCGCGGGGCTGTTGACGTCGATCGTCGCGCGCGAGGCGAATCCCGCCAACGCGACGCTCATCGGCTACGAACGCTGGTTCGACCAGAACGGGAAGCGCGTGGTCCGGCAGAAGGCTCGCAAGGTGAGCGGCCGCACCACGCAGCCATTCGCCGCGCCGATGCCGCCGGCGATGCTCGCCGAGCAGGGCTACCTGCGTGAGGTGAATGGCGAGCGCCTGTTCGGCGCGCCCGACGCGGATGTGCTGCTCGACGAGTCGTTCGCGGCGACGCACTGCTTCAGCGTCGCGACCGCGGATGCGTCGCACGCCGGCCAGGTGGGGGTCGCCTTCGAGCCGGTGAAGGGACGCGACCGCATCGTCGACGTGCGCGGCACGCTGTGGCTCGACGCCGGTGTGCCGGCGCTCCGCGCCATCGAGTTCGGCTACGCCGGCGCCGACGCTGCCCAGGGGCTCGCCGACGCGAGTGGCGTCATCCACTTCCACGCGATGGCGAATGGCGTCGTGTTCGTGGACGAGTGGCATGTGCGACTGCCGGTGATGACGCGCGACCTGCCGCCCGACGTCGTGATGCGTCGCGATCGCGGCATCGATTCGCGCGGGATGCAGCGCGGCATGGACGTGTCGCGCACGCGGTCGAGCGGGCAGCAGGTGGAGACCGGCGGGCTCGTGCTCAATGCGCGGTGGCCGGATGGGGAGCGCTGGGAGTCGTCGCTCACGCCGCTGGTGGGCCTCGTCGTCGAGCGCGACACGCAGAAGCCCATGGCCGACGCGCTCGTGGCCATCGAGGCGACGGGCGACACAGTGATGACCGATGCGGCGGGACGCTGGGCGATCTTCCCGATCTTTCCCGGCGGCTACGAGATCACCGTGCTCGACACGTCGTATTCGTCGTTTGCATCACCGCGCCAGAAGAGCATGCCCATCGAGGTGCTCGCCGCGCAGAAGGAAGACGTGAAGCTCGAGCTCACGGGACGCGCGAGTGCGCTGAAGGACGTCTGCGACGGCAGGCGCGCGCCGGGCAACACGGCGCTGATCATCGGGCGGCTCGTCGGCACCGGGGATGGCGCGTCACTCCCGAGGGACGTGCGCATCACGGCGAGCTGGCTCGACGGCGTCGCGCGCGCCGGAAAGGGGCTGACGTTCAGCACGAAGGGCGAGGCGGTGGAGCCCGACGACCGCGGCCGATTCTCGGTGTGCAATGTGCCGAGGGAGATGGTGGCGCACCTGGTCGTCTCTCGGCTGGGGATTCCGTTTGCGGATACGGCGATCGCGATGGAGTCGCAGGACGACGTGCGCGAGGTGACTTGGCGCATCGATCGCGCGGCGCTGGCGGCGATCGTCGCGCAGGCGACCGCGCGCTTCACGGGCCGCGTGATGCAGGCGGGGAAGGGCGCGCCCATCGCGGGAGCGGAGGTGTGGCTGGCGAGCGTCGATCGTCGCGTAACGACGGACGACAGTGGCCGCTTTGTGCTCGACAGTTTGCCGCCGGGCCGCATGCTCGTGCAGGTGCGCGGTGTGGGCTACGTGGCGCAGCGTGACACGCTTCGTTTCGTCGCGGGCGCCGTCGAGTCGCGCGACTACGCGCTCGCGCCGGTCGGGCAGCAGCTCGATACGGTGCGCACCGTGTCTGACGCAGTGAAGTACGCGTCGCCGCGGTTGCGCGGGTTCGAGGAACGCCGGGCAAATCCTGCGTCGGGATATTTCATTCCCGAGGCCGAACTGCGGAAGTATGACAACGAGCCGCTGGCGAACGTGCTGCTGAGTCGCGTGGTGGGCCTGCGGATCGTGCCGGGCATGCATGGCGCGGCATTCATGGCGTCGTCGACGCGGGAGACGCCGGGGGCGGTGTTCGGGAAGACCGGCGCCCAGCCGAAGCCGTGCTTCGTCACCCTCTACGTCGACGGAGTGCTCGTCTACTCGGCGAAGATGGACGCGGCGAACGACCCTGCGGACTTCAACAGGCTCGCGGTGCGTGAGTACGCCGCAGTGGAGTTCTACCTGCGGAGCGGCACCGCGCCACCTGGCTTCAACGCGACGGACGCGGGATGCGGGACGTTGCTGCTGTGGACGCGCGAGTAGCCATTCCCCTGCCGGAGAAGCGCAGCCTCAACGCCGCGAGCGCGAATCCCGCAATGCCGAGCGAGATCTCCGAGAAGATGAACTGATGGTAGATCGGCATCAGCACGAAACCCGCACCCGCGCCGATCAACGTACCCGCAGCAGTCTCGGCGATCGCACGCCAGATCGGCACGCGCCGCATCAGCGTGAATGCGGCGATCGGCGCGAGCACGAAGCCCACCATCGCACCAAACTGCGCCCCGACCGGCAACGCCATACGATCGAGTGACATGGTGAGCATGCTCACCAGCACCGCACCGAGCACACCACCCACTACCGCCCCGACTCCGGCGAGTGCCGCCGCAACGACCGCAACTCGCCGAAGATCGAGGGTCACGATGCGCCTTTAGAGCGACGGATGCTTGTTCACCGTGTCGTCATGCACCTGGAACTGGTGCGCGACGCTCAGGATGATGTCGTCGTTGTACAGGTTGCCCGTGATCACGCCGCAGATCGGCTGTGGGTTGAGCGGCGGCGGCGGCGGAGTCGCCGCACCACCACGCCCGCCCTGGAACTGCTGCGGCACGTCGAACTTGTACGGCACCACCGCGCACGGATGCCCGGTCTGCGCGTTCGGCGCGACGTCGCGATTCGGCGACGCGATGAACAGGTCGAGATCCTTCATGTACTCGCCCCACTTCTGCACCAGCACGTAACGACGACGCTGCTGGTTCAGGTACTCGTAGCCGCGAATGAGGCGACCGCCCACGAACCGCGGATTCCAGTTCGCCGGCGCCATCGCATCGGCGGGCACCCCCGTCTCGCCACCCGCACCGGGGAACGCCGCGCCGCGCGTCGCAGGCGCGACGAGCGTGTTCAGGTCGAGGCCGATCTCCTTCGCCTTGCGCTGCACGTAGTCGTCGAACGCCGACGCATACTCCGTGTTCAACCCGCCCGCGCCATCCGAGATGCCGGGCACCGTGGGACGCGGACCGACGTCCTTCGTCTTCATGCCGAGGCTGCGCAGCTTCTCGACGAGCTCCTTCGGCGCCTCGCCGTCCACGCCCACGCGCAGCGACGACAGCTTGATGTTCGGGTCGAACGTGAACGGCGTCGTCACCGTGGACGGATCGTTGCGATCCATGCCGTGGATGACGTTGAACACCATCGCGCAATCCTCGATGGTGCGGCAGATCGGCCCCACGCGATCCTGCGTCCACGCGAGCACCATCCCGCCCGCCCGGCTCACACGTCCGAAGGTGGGACGCAGCGCGCTCAAGCCACAGCGAATCGCGGGCGACACGATGGAGCCCTGCGTCTCCGTGCCGATGCCGAAGGCGACGCATCCACCTGCGGTCGCCGACGACGGCCCTGCCGACGACCCGCTCGAACCCTGCGTGAGGTTCCAGGGGTTGTTCGTGCGCCCGCCGAACCACTGATCGTTCTGCGCGAAGATTCCAGTGGACAGCTTCGCGATGAGCACCGCACCCGCATCGCGCAGCCGCACCACGACTTCCGCGTCGGACTCGCTGATGCGATTCTCGAAATCCTTCGAGCCCCACGTCGTGCGCACGCCCTTGGTGTCGAAGAGGTCCTTCACGCCGTACGGCAATCCATGCAGCGGACCGCGATACTTTCCCGCCGCGATCTCCGCGTCCATCTTCGCCGCCTCGGCGAGTGCAGACGCTTCCATGATCGTCACGGCGCAGTTGAGCGTCGGGTTGAGGCGCTTGAGTCGCGTGAGGTAGATGTTCGTCAACCGCGTCGACGTGATCTTCCTCGCCTTGAGCATCGCGGAGAGGCGATGCGCGGGCATGAAGGCGATGTCGTCGTCGCTCGCGGGGACGGCGCCACTCCACTTCGCGACGTTGAACGTCGAGCGCTGGAACGCCTTCGCGCCGTGCTTGCGGACCATGTCCTCCATGAGCGCGCCCGTGCCGCCGGGATACGGCATGAATTGTTCGGCAGGCGGCTCACCGTTGCCGAGCGGGTAGGGCGGCACCGGCGCCTGCTGTGGTGCGGCGGCGGCTCCGGCGGCGGCGCCGGCCTGCGCGCGCGAGACCGCGGGCGCGAGCGTCGATGCAGCGGCGGCAGCGAGCGACATGAAGAGGAAGGCGCGACGATCGACGCCCGTGAGGTCCTCATTCTGTTCGGCGAGCAGTTCGAGCTCGGGCTGAGCGGCCTCGAGAAGGTCTTCGGGATTGGTCACGGATGCGATCCTGTAGACTGAGAGTGTGCAGCGGGAAATCCGGGGAGAAGATGCACTCCGGACTGGCCGCACGTCAGCCTTCGAATCGCGTCAGGTCGCGGGTCGGAGCGCGACGTCGAGATGTGGTCCGCCCCCGCTGTGGCACGCGTCGCCGGTGACGTCCACGTCCGTCTTGAGGAAGGACACGTAGCCGGGCTTCCGCACTTCCACCGAGTAGCGGCCCTTCTTGACGCGATCCTCCCAGGCCATGTAGGCCACCGTCGCCGCGGGGGTCGCCGTGGAGACGACGACCGAGTCGTACACCGCGCCGCCGCGCACGATGACCGTCGCACCGCTGGCGGCCGGCGCACCGGTGCGCGCGTCGGTCACGCTCACCACGATCGTCGAGCGGAGCTCGAGCGTGCAGGCCACGCCGCCGATCGAGTCGATCGCGCTGCATCCCGCGAGGAACGCAGCGCTGGCACCGAGTATTGCACGAGAGGGAATTCGCATGGACGGGGAGCGGGAGTCAGACGGGCCCAACCTATCGTGCGCCGTTCGCGTCACGCCTCGACGAGGTCGGTCGCGCGGAGTGGGAGCAGAAGGCGCGGTAGCGTAGCTTTGGCGATGAAAACCAGCGCCGGTCTCCTCGCCTTTCGCCGGGCTTCGGGTGGACTCGAGGTCTTCCTCGTCCACCCCGGCGGTCCCTTCTATAGAAGCAAGGACGACGGCGTGTGGTCCATCCCGAAGGGCGAGTTCAACGAAGACGAGGAGCCCCTCGCCGCCGCGCAACGCGAATTCATGGAGGAGACGGGCTTCGTCGTCGACGGGAATTTCATGGAGCTCGGCACCGCGAAGCAGAAGAGCGGAAAGCTCGTGCACGCATGGGCGGTGGCGGCGGACTTCGATGCGGATGCGATGGTGAGCAACACGTTCGAGATGGAATGGCCACCGAGGTCAGGGAGGAAGGCCGAGTTCCCCGAAGTGGACAAGGGGTGCTGGTACGGGATGGCTGAGGCTCGCGTGAAGATCATCCCGGGCCAGGCGGAATTTCTCGAGCGCCTGGAAGCGCTTCTGGCGCGATAAACCATCGAAACCATGACCGCGCACTCCGAAAGAAACACGCTCCGAGCTACGCTGTAATAGCTGTAACCACATGTAGTTACAGCGTTTCCTTCAGCGCCAGCGAAGCCTGCGTCATTCTGCGTGCGCAGTGGCTCTTTTCCTTTCCCGACGAACGCTATTGCTAATTTTATAGCACATGCTAGTATTCTAGCACTTACCAGCAACCAGAACAAAAAATGCCCGCCGACCAGGACCTCTCGCGCCGCGAACGCCAGATCATGGACATCCTCCACCGCGCCGGCAAAGCCACCGCGGCGGAAGTCCTCGACAGCCTCCCCGACGCGCCCTCCTACTCGGCCGTCCGCGCCCTCCTCCGCATCCTCGAGAACAAGGGCCACATCCGCCACGAAGAGGACGGACGCACGTACGTCTACATGCCCGTCGCGCGCCGCAACGACGCACGGCAGTCCGCACTCTCGCACCTGCTGAAGACGTTCTTCGACAACTCCGCCGAGCAGGCCGTCGCTGCGCTCCTGGCCATCAAGGGCGAGAAGATGTCCGGCGCCGAGCTCGAACGGATGTCGAAGCTCATCGACAAGGCGAAGAAGGAGGGACGTTGACATGTCGCTTTCGCCCTGGCTCGACCGGCTGAACGCCATCGCGCCCGCACTCACCGATGCCGCAGTGCGCGGCGCCGTCGTGCTCCTCATGGCGCTCATGCTCACGCACTTCCTGCGTCGTCGCTCCGCCGCGGCGCGTCACCTCGTGTGGGTCGGCGCGATCGTCGTGCAGCTGCTCCTCCCCGTCTTCGCCACCTGGGGCCCGACGTGGGACGTCACCGTGCCCGACGTCGTGGCGAGCGTGTCGCCTGTCGTCATCCCCGCGCAGCACGTGACCGTCGCGCCGCAGGCGTCCGTCGTCCTCACGTCGGCGAGTGAGACGCAGGTCGTCAGCACGCCGCAGCCCGACCTCATCGCGCCCGTCGCCGCACCGGTCATCACCGGACGCCAGCTCCTCATCGCCCTCTGGGCACTCGGCGCGATCATCGTGCTCGTGCGCCTCGCGGCGGGCACGGCCATCGTCGCGCGCCTCGCGCGCCGGGGCAATCGCGTGGACGACGGGAACTGGCTCTCGCTCGCGCAGCGCGTGAGCGTCTCACTTCACATCGACAGGCCGCTCACGCTGCTGCGCGGCACGAAGCTCGGCGTGCCGGTCACGTGGGGTATCGTCTATCCCGTCGTGCTCCTGCCCGACGACGCCGACAGCTGGCCCGAGGAGCGCCGCCGCTTCGTGCTCGTGCACGAGATGGCGCACGTGAAGCGCCTCGATGCGCTCACGCAGCTCGCCGGGCAGCTCGCACTCGCGCTCTTCTGGTTCGACCCGCTCGTGTGGATCGCGAACCGGCGCATGCAGCTCGAGCGCGAGCACGCGTGCGACGACTACGTCATCCGTCACGGCACCACGCCGTCCATGTACGCCGAGGAGCTCCTGTCGATGGTGCGGTCGCTGGGGACGTCGGACCGCTCGTCGCAACCGGCGTTCGCCGCGCTCGCGATGGCGCGCCGGTCGGAGTTCGAGGGGCGCATGCTCTCCATCCTCGATCCCGTGCTCGATCGCCATCCGCTGAGCAAGTGGCGCGCGTTCGTGAGCGTGCTCGCCGCGCTCGTGCTCGTGGTACCGCTCGCGGCGCTGCATCCCTACCAGCGCTCGACACCGCCGGCTCCGGCTGCGGCTCCGAAGGCGGAGTCTTCCGCGGTGTCGAGTGCGAGCAAGCGCGCGACCGACGAGTTTCCCGAGTCGTTCAAGATCAGCATCATGGCCGGCACTCACGCGGAAGCGCCTCAGCCGCCGCGCACGCCGGACAGCGCACTCTCGGCGCCGTCCGGCGGCACCGCGCCGCTCGCGAAGAGTGTCGAAGTCTCGCGCAGTTCATCGTGCGACAAGATTCGCCTCGGCGGTGCGCGCGAGGGTACGTCCACGCACATCAGTGCGAACGAGAACGAAGGCGGCCCGAACATCATCGACTTCCTCACGTTCAATTCCGCGCACTGCGCCAGCGCGACGATCGTCGGGCGGCTCAAGTACAGCAACGCCGAAGACGACGTGCTGGAGATGCCATTCGGCTCGCACGCCGCATTCCGTTCGCGCACGGGCGTCGACGACCGCGAGCTGTCGCTCATGCCGATGCAGGATGGCGGCATCCAGCGCCAGTACCGACACAATGGTGCGACCGCAGCGTGGGACGACGACGCGCGTCGCTGGTTCGCAGGCTACCTGCCATCGGTGCTCATGGAAGCGGGGCTCAACGTGGGCCCGCGCGTCGCGCGGTGGCGCAGCGATGGCGGCGTGCCGAACGCGCTCTCGAACATCGCGACGATGGCCGGTTCGAGCGCGAAGCGATCGCACTATGAGCAGCTGCTGAACGGTGGCGCACCGCTCTCGGGCGACGACCTCGATCGCGTGGTGCGCAGTGCCGCCGAGAACATCCAGAGCTCCGGCGACCTCGCGGCGATCCTCAAGCGCGCCGCGCCCAACGTGAAGCTGTCGAAGCAGGGCATCCTGGCGATCGAGCGCGCGCTGTCGGCGGTCGCGTCGAGTGGCGACAAGACGTCCGTCCTCCTGGCCTACGGCCAGACCGACGACCGCGACATGCTCCTCGGCGTGATGCGCACGGCGTCCAGCATCCCGGGCAGCGGGGACCTGGCGCGGCTGCTTCAGGTGGTCGCGTCGCGCTACCTCACCAAGGGCGATCGCGAGCTCGAGGAAGCGTGGTTCGCTTCGGTCGACCACATCCCATCCTCCGGCGACATGCGCAACGTGCTGATGATCGCGCTGCCATATGCCGCGAAGTCACCGGCGGTGGCGAAGCGGGTCCTGGAATCGACGGGGCGGATCGCATCGTCGGGCGACCGCGCCGCGGTCCTGATCGCGAGTACGTGGAACGGCATGCTGTCCACGAAGGCGCTGCGCGAGCAGTTCCTCGACATCGCGGGGGGCGTGCCTTCGGAAGGCGATCGCACGCGGGTGCTTCAGGCGGCCGCTTCGATAATCAAGCAGTAGGAGCATGGCGACCCCGCCACGCTCCACGTCGTGTATGCTAAAAAACTAGCACTAAGGAGAACACAGATGATCGCACTCATTCCATTCGCACTCGCTGCGACGCTGATGCAGGCGCTAGCGCCGGCCTGCGAATTCGCGCGACGCGGCAGCCGCACCTCCACGTCAGGCACGCACATCGACTCCGACGACAACGGCGGCACCTCGCCGGTCATCAGCTTCGTGCACTCCGACGGAACCCGGTGCATGAGCGCCGTCATCGTTGGGCGCCTCGAGTACACCGACGCCGAGGACGATGTGGTGGACGTGCCGTTCGGCGGGCATGCGACATTCAGCGAGCGCGCCGGCGGTGACGAGCGCGAGCTCACGATCACGCGCGGCGAGAGCGGCGTCATCAGGCTCTATCGCCACAACGGCAGTGCCGCCCCCTTCGACGACAGCGCACGCCGCTGGCTCGCCGGTTTCCTGCCGGGCATCCTGATGAATGCGGGCATCAACGTGGGGCCGCGCGTCGCGCGGTGGCGCGCGCAGGGCGGCACGGAAAGCGTGTTGTCGCACATCGCGACGATCAAGAGCTCGGGCGCCAAGCGCGAGCACTACCTGACGCTGATGTCGGGCGACCGCCTGTCCGCCGCGGAGCTCGACAACCTCGTTCGCCAGGCGGCGGAGAACGTGCCGAGCTCCGGCGACCTGCGCGCGATCCTCGAGAAGGCGGCGCCCACGCAGCGCGGCGGCGTGCGCAGCGGCTCGGCGCTCGAGTCGGCCATCACGCACATGGCGTCGAGCGGCGACAAGACCGCCGTGCTCGAGCTGTATGGGCAGACGACCGACCGCGGGATGCTCGTCTCGGTCATGCGCATGGCGAAGACGATCCAGGGCAGCGGCGACAAGGCCGGCCTGCTCGAGAACCTCGCCTCCCGCTACCTCGGCAACACCGACCGTGAGCTCTACACGAGCTACTTCCAGACCGCGCAGACCATCCCGTCTTCGGGCGACCTCCGCAACCTGCTCGATGCGGCGATTCCCTTCGTCGCCAAGATGCCGGAGCAGGCGTCGATGCTCATGGACGCTGCTCGGAGCATCGCGTCATCCGGCGATCGGGCGGACGTGCTCATCTCGCTCGTCGAGAGCGGCGCGGTCAAGGGGGCTCCGCTGCGGGAGAAGTTCTTCGACATCGCATCCACGGTGCCGTCGAGTGGTGACCGGAGCCGCGTGCTTCACGCCGCGGCGCGGTACTAGGCATGCGCACGTACCGCATCGTCGTAGCGCTCCTCGCCCTCGCCGGCGCACTTCACGCGCAAGCGCCAACGCGAGCGCAACGTCCCCCGGTCATCGACGGATCCGACGCGGACGCCACATGGCAGGGCGCCACGAAGATCGGCGGCTTCCGCGTGTTCGACCCCGCAGAGGACGCCGAGCCCGCGCTGCGCACCGACGCGCGCATCGCGTATGACGAGATGAACCTCTACGTCTTCGTGCGCGCGTACGATCCCCGCCCGGACTCGATCATCGCGCTCCTCAGTCGTCGAGATGTGCGTACGACGTCCGACCAGATCAAGGTCATGATCGACTCGTATCACGACCGCCGCACGGGGTACGAGTTCGCCGTCAACCCCGCGGGCGTGAAGCGCGACATCTACACGTACGACGACAGTCAGGAAGACGCCTCAT